>CAVABN010000052.1:0-9774 GCA_963586845.1 Bifidobacteriaceae bacterium | reverse complement strand
ATAGCAGGCGCAGATGTCCGCCCCCGCCTCCTTCAGCTTGGGGAAGATCTCCTTGGGGACCGCTCCGGGCGATGCCATGATGGGTATCCCCACCTCGTCGCGTATGGCCGAGACGATGTCCAGGAAGTTCTCGTAATCGTTGTTGAGCATGTAGGGGTCCTCGCCCATGGTCAGGTCGGCCAGGTTGATCCCGGCGGCCTTGATGCTCCTGGCGAGGTCCACGATCTCGTCCTTGGACTTGCGGTATCTGTCGATGCCGTTCGATTTCCGGTAATAGCAGAAGGAGCACTCGTTCCTGCAGTAGGTGCTGAAGTAGACGAAACCGTAGAGGAAGGTCCTCTTCCCGAACTCCCTGTCGCGGACCTTGCGTGCGCACTCGAAGACCGCCTCGCGGTCCTCCCCCTCCGAAGTTATCAGAGCGGCGAGCTCCGCATCGGTGGCCTCGCCTCCGTTCGCAAGTCTCTCGGCGATCTCGGGTATGTCCATGGGAACGACTTCCTAGTGAGCCGAACCACAGAATATGGATATTTATAACCGCCACCGCGTCCAACATAGGGTTTTATAAACCCTCGGAGAAGCCAGACATGGATGGTTCATCTAACCACCGAGGCGATGTCCTCGGCGGCCTTGATGCAGGCCATGAGGTCGTCGGCGGTGCTCCTCAGAGTTCCCGCCGACTCCGACCCCATCCTGAAAAGGAGTTTGGTCCCCCGGAGCTCGGACTCCACGTACCCGGCGTTGTCCGGGTCCAGGGCGTCCATCACGGAACGGGCGGTGCGCTCGTCCGGATAGTCGATCTCGAGCTCCAGGGTCATCATGCGATCATCTCTTGGTGTTCAGCACGAAGGATGCGATGGCCTTGCCCACCTCGGCGGTGGACATGTTGCCTCCGAGGTCCGGGGTGGTCTCCTTCGCGTCGAGGGCGTGCCTGACGGCGTCGTGCAGCATCTTCCCTTCCGCCTGATAGCCCTGGTTCTCCAGGAGCATCTGCGCCGCGAGGACGGCTGCAATCGGGTTGGCGATGCCGCGTCCCGCGATGTCCGGGGCGGAGCCGTGGATGGGCTCGAACATGCTGACCCCCTCGGGGTTGATGTTACCGCTTCCCCCCATCCCCAATCCTCCCTGGAGCTGCGCTCCCAGGTCGGTCAGGATGTCGCCGAACAGGTTGGGGACCGCCACTGTCCCGAAGGTCTCCGGGCGCACGATCATGGCCATGGCCATGGCGTCGACGAACATGAACTCCAGGTCCATGCCGTACTCGGCGGCCTTGGCCTTGAAGATCTCCCTCTGCTTCCCGTAGACGTGGGTGCACACGTTGGCCTTGTCGACCAGGGTGACCTTCTTCTCGCCGCGGTTCTGAGCGTACCTGAACGCGTAATCGGCGAACCTCTCTATCCCCTTGGTGGAGAGGAACCCGATCTCGAAGGCGAAGTCGTCCCCGTTGGACGCCTTGGCCTTGAGCTCCACATCGAGGTCGTACATCTCCCTCTTGATGTGCAGCTTGGAGGTGTCGTTGGAAGCTCCGAACTCCCCTCCGGCTCCCATGTAGAAGTCCTCGGTGTTCTCCCTGAGGAAGTGGATGTCGAACGGGACCTCCCTCTTCAGGGGGACCAGCGGGAACCAGGACGTGACCGGCCTGAGGTTGATGTACTGGTCGAACACGGCCCTCATCTTCAGGAGGATGCCCTGCTCCAGCACGCCGGGCGCCACGCGGGGGTCGCCGATGGCTCCGAAGTAGATGGCGTCCTTCGATTTCAGCAACGAGATGTCGGCATCCGTCAGGAGCTCGCCGGTCTTCAGGTACCTCTCGGAACCGATGTCCACGTACTCCGGCTCGAACTGGAACGACGATATCTGTGAAACAGCCTCCAGAACATCCATTCCGGCCGCGATTACTTCCTTTCCGATCCCGTCTCCCGGGATCACTGCGATCTGCTTCATTCGAACTTCCCCTCCCTGATGAGGTTCATGAGACCCCCGGCCTTGATCAGGCCGGTGATGAACGGGGGATACTCGGGGAACGAGTAGACCTTGTCCCCCACCTTGACCTTGCCGGCGTCGATGTCGACTTCGGCGGTCTCCCCTTCTTTGGCATCCACCTTGCACTCGATGAGCAGGAGTCCCGTGTCCATGGAGTTGCGGTAGAAGATCCTGGCGAAGCTCTCGGCGATGATGCACGAGAACCCGGCCTCGCGGAGCGAGAGGGGAGCGTGCTCCCTGCTGGAGCCGCATCCGAAGTTCTTGCCCGCGACGAGGATGTCCCCCTTCTGGACCTGCTGGGCGAACCCGGGCCTGACCTTCTCGAAGATGTAGTCGTTCAGGTGGTCGAGGTTGGCCGCGAGGAGCCTCTCGGCCGGTATGATCTGGTCGGTGTCGACGTTGTCGCCGAACACCCATATCTTCCCTTTGATGGATTCCATTCACATCCCCTCCAGGTCGTCCGGGGTGACGATGCGGCCGGCTATCGCCGATGCCGCAACGACGGCGGGTCCGGCGAGGTAGACGAAGGAGTCCTTCGCACCCATCCTGCCGATGAAGTTGCGGTTCGTGGACGCGACTGCGACCTCTCCGGGCGCCAGGATCCCCATGTATCCTCCGAGGCATGCTCCGCATGTCGGACCGGAGACGAAGGCTCCAGCGGCGAGGAAGATGTCGATGAGACCCTCGTCGGCCATCTGTTTCATGACCCTCTGGGATGCGGGGACGACGATCATCCTCACTCCCGGCGCGACATGACGTCCCTTGACGATCTCGGCGCCGATGCGCATGTCCTCGATCCTTCCGTTCGTGCAGGATCCCAGGTAAGCCTGGTCGATCTTGACGTCGGCCTCCCTGACGGGGCGGCCGTTGCTCGGAAGATGGGGATAGGAGACGAAGGGCTCCAGCTTGGAGAGGTCGTACTCCAGGGTCCTGCAGTACACCGCGTCATCGTCGGCCTCGACAGCCTCGTACTCTCCGCGGACGCTGTCCTTGATGTACTCGCGGGTGAGGTCGTCGCACGGGAATATCCCGGCCTTCCCTCCGGCCTCGATGGCCATGTTGGAGATGGCCAACCTGTCGGGAACGCTGATGTTGGCGACGTCGCCGTGGAACTCGAACGCTTTGTAATTCGCGCCGTCCACACCGATGTCGGTGATGATCTTCAGGATCAGGTCCTTCCCGCCGACATTCCTGTTGAATTTCCCTTTGACGACCACCTTGATGGTCTCGGGGACCTTGAACCACAGCTTCCCCGTAGCGAAGACGGCTGCCGCCTCGGTGGATCCGATGCCGGTGGACAATGCGTTGACCGCACCGTACGTGCAGGTGTGGGAATCCGCTCCGACGATGAGCCTGCCGGGTGCCGCGAATCCCTCCTCGACCATCAGCTGGTGGCAGACGCCGCTGCGCCCGATCTCGAAGTAGTTCGGGATCTGGTGCTTCTGGGCGAACTCGCGCATCTCCTTGGCCTGGGCCGCGGAATCGATGTCCTTCGCCGGGACGTAGTGGTCCGGGATCAGGACCATGCGGTCCTTGAACATCCTGTCCGTTCCGAGCTTCGCGTACTCCCTGAACGCGATGGGTCCGGTGACGTCGTTGACCATCACATAGTCGACATCGGCGATCACGATCTGCCCCGCGCGGGCGTCTTTCCCTGATTTCTTGGAGAGGATCTTCTCCGCGATAGTCTTACCAACCGTGGTTCACACCTTCCTTCTAACTTGAATCTGATACCCGGCATCGCGAACCAGGCATCCGAACGGATGTCTTCCGCGTGCGGGCCGCATGTCCGCTGGTACCGCAATATCGTATATAACTGTTGTAAAAATCAGCTTGAAACGTCCATCGGAGGCGCCGACATCGCCGTTTCTCCCGGACCGCCGGTTAAATACGCCGATGCCCGTCCAGAACCCGGAGGCATGGGATGTTCGACTACGATACGGCATAGGCGGTCATCGACAGGATCGCCTCCGTATTCTCACCGGAGCTCATCATCGTCTTCGGGTCGGTGGCTCGTCATGAGGCGGGGGACCACAGCGACCTGGACCTCCTGGTCGTGATGGATACCGACCTCAAGGGGACCAAACGCGCAGCTGCCATCCACAAACAGACGGTCGACATCATGATGCCCATGGACGTGCTCGTGCTGACCCCTTCCGAATTCGAAGCCAACAAGGACAGCAGGTACTCCTTCGCGAGCGAGATCGTCCGCACGGGAACGGTGGTCTACGAATCGGAACGTCATGCACGCGTCGATAACCGCCACATCACGGATTATGAGAAACGATGGTCGCCTCCCGGGATCCGAAGGGAACCCGGGAAGGCACCGATCCCCTTCCGGGGACCGGGTGGAAAAGGTTCAGAGGTTCCTGCTGAAATCCCTGTTGATCGCCGCTATGGTGGCGTCGATCGACGTCTGGACGACATCCAGTCCGACTGCCTTCCCCACGCAGGAGAATCCGTCGTTCTGGACGTTCTTGATCATCACGGTGCACTCGCACAGCGCATCCGCGTTCCCGTTGATGGCGGCGAGCTTGTACTCCTCGAGGGCCATCTTGTCGTTGACGGCCTTGGAGATCGCTCTGATTGCGGCGTCGACGGGACCGACTCCCGTAGCGGCCATGACCCTGGACTCTCCCTTCACGGAGAGGTTGACGGTAGCGGTGCTGGTCACGCCCTTCCCGGTCACGACGACCACGCCGTCGAGCTTGACCGCGGGTTCGCCGATGGAGTCGTTGTACAGGATGTGGTCCACGAGGGCCCTGAGCTCGGCGTCGTCGATCTCCTTGTCGCCGACTGCCGTCTCCTTGACGGTCTCCATGAGCTGGGGCATGAGCTCCTCAGGGAACTTGATCCCGAGCTCGTCGAGCCTTCCGCGGACGGAGTGCTCTCCCGAGTGCTTCCCGATGACGATGTGCCTGGCGACTCCGACGAGCTCCGGCTTGAAGGGTTCGTAGGTGGCGGTGTTGGACATCACCCCATGGACGTGTATACCGGACTCGTGGGCGAACGCGTTGCGCCCGACGATGGGCTTGTTGAACGCGATCGGGAAACCGGTCATGCGCTCCACATACGCGGAAACCTGTCCGATCTTGGAGAGCTGCACCGTCTCCGCGCCGTAGTTGGCGAAGAGGTTGACCGCGACTTCCTCGAGGGAAGCATTGCCGGTACGCTCGCCGATTCCGTTCACGGTGGCCTGGCAGATCGTCGCTCCCGACTCCACGGCCGCGATGGTGTTCGCCACCGCCATGCCGAGGTCGTTGTGGCAGTGCACGCTGATGGGCACCTTGATCTCCTTGGCGATCTCCCCGATGAGGTATCTCATGCCCTGAGGCACGATGACACCGACGGTGTCCGGCACGTTGATTGCGCACGCTCCGGCGTCCACTACCGCCTTGTAAACCTCGATGAGGTAGTCGAGCTCGGTCCTGGTGGCGTCCTCGCAGGAGAACTGCACCTGGAGCCCCCTGCTCCTCGCATATTCCACGGTCTGCACGGCCTTCTCGATGACCTGCTCCTTGGACATCTTGAGCTTGAAATCCCTGTGGAGAGGGCTGGTGCCGATGAACGTGTGCACGTAGTCCACGCCGGTGTCCGCCACGGCGTCCACATCCTTCTGGACGGAGCGGGCGAGGCTGAGCACTGTGGCGTGCATCCCGGCCTCCTTGATGCGGCGGATGGTCTCGCGCTCTATGTCGCTGGAGACGGCGAATCCCGCCTCGATGTAGTCCACGCCGAAGTCGTCGAGCATCTCGGCGATCTTGAATTTGTCATCCGGACTGAGGGCGATGCCCGGGGCCTGCTCCCCGTCGCGGAGGGTGGTGTCGAATATCTGAATCGGACCCCTCCCTTCGGGCAGCTTCGGGAGCGACAGCTGGTTGTAGGGGCTGATAGCAAGCATCTCCCGAGCGTTATCACTGGTCTGAGTCTCCATTTAAACACCTCAAACCGTCCGCTACCATGTATGGAATCACTGCAGCAGAAGCAGGACCGATGTAGCGTTGCAGATCATTTGTAGACCTCTGACGGTGAGAAGGCCTATTTTATCGCTATATAAAAAGGCTGTCACGAAGGTGTCCGCGACGGGCGTTCCGAGGGTTCCGGAATCGCGGAATCTGGGGATTCGCCCAGGGACGGCATCTCCGATTCTAGGAAATCGGGATTCGAAGATGCAAAACATAGTTATACAGCGCTACGATAGCTTGATATGAAACGCAAGATGACGCGGGTTCTGGAAAGCTGGAAGGAGAACCCCGACAAGGTGGCCCTGGTGATCGCCGGGAGTCGCAGGATCGGGAAGACCCGCGTCATCGAAGAGTTCTGCAAGGAACACTACTCGAGCTACTGCAGGCTCGACCTCTCGGAGAAGGCGTCCCGCGACATCTTCAAGGACAGTACCAGGGCGACGAAGATCCTCGACAGGATCTCCATCGGATATCCCGGATTCCGTCTGATCGAAGGGGATACCGTGCTCTTCTTAGACGGACTCCACTTGTGCCGCAACGCGTGGTTCGCTCTGAAGCCGTTGGTGTTCGACGGAAGGGTCGATGTCATCGCGGCCGATTCCCTGATGCACGTCAAAGAGGAGAACGAACAGAGGCATGTGTCCCCGATGGGGTACGAGATCGTCTACCGCATGTACCCGATGGATTTCGAGGAATACCTGTGGGCCGTCGGTCTGTCCGAAGACGATACCGCCGAGATCAGGCGCAGGATCAGGGATTGCGAACCGTTCGACGAGGATGCGCTGAAGGCTCTGACGGAGCACCACGCGAGGTACATGGGGACCGGAGGCCTCCCCGCCGTCGTGGAGGCATCATCGTCGGGTCTAGACGGGATCGGGAGTCTGCAGCGGGACCTCCTGTCGGAATACAGACGCGACATCCTGGAATACGCGCCATCATCGGTCCGCGACCGCGCCTTGGCGTGCTTCGACAGCATGCCCGACATGCTCGGCAGACGGGGCAAGAAGTTCCTGTTCTCCAAGGCCGAGGCGAGAACCGGCAACAGAGGATCCGCCGGCCGGAGGGAATACAAAGGACCCCTGGAATGGGTCGAGAAATCGGGACTGGCGGTGCCATGCAGGAACCTGTCCGAGAAAGACCGTCTGAGGAGAACGTTCAAGCTGTACTGCTTCGACACGGGCATCCTGAGAGCCATGTTCGCCGCCGATCCCGGGTACAACGGGAACGACCAGGGCGCTATGGCGGAGAACTACGTGGCCGGTATGATCGTCTCGTGCGGATACGACCTGAATTATCTCGAACGGGACGATACAGAGGGACGCATCGAAATCGACTTCATGGTCAACCTCGGAGGGGGACGGGCGGCCATCCAGGTCGTGTCGGGGAAGGATAGGAGGTCCGGGTCGCTGAAGAAGCTCCGCACCGACCCGATATATGCGAGGTACCAGGTCAAGAGGTTCATCAAATTCGAGAACGGCAACGTGTTCACCGACGAACTGGGCGTCGAACACTACCCGATCTTCGCCGCGGCGTTCATGGACGAGCTGGACAGGAGCCCCGAGCTGCCCGAGAGCTTCGAACCCCTGCCTCTGAACCTTTAATCGACAAAATCGAAGCTCATCCTGTGGGCTGCGAACTCCCTGGCGCGGAGGCCTTCGGGGACGTACTTCTCGTACTTCCCCATCTCCTCCACATCCTCCAGGAGCACGAAATCCTCCGGATCGCTGTCGCGGACGATGTTCCTCAGCCCCTGCTCGACCATGCCCCAGGTCTTCTGGGTGGCGATGCGGATCCACAGGGGAGAAGCATAAGTCACGACCTCCACACCATCCAAGTCCTTCAGCGCCCTGACCATCCCCTCGAACGCCCTCGTCCCCAGCCAGGGGAAGATCAGGTACCCGTTCCCGACATCCACGATATCGTCGTATCCTTCGGATCTGAAGGTGCTCCGGGACCTCTGCAGCTCCGCCTTCGCGGCGGAATCGAGCCACTTGAACTCCTCGTCCGAGGCCAGGACCTCCCTCATGCGCTCCATCACCGCGTCGTCAATCTCCGGCGGGATGGAATCCCACTTGGAATCCGCCGTACCCTCCGGCTCCTCCTTGGCATCCGCCCATCCGTCGCCCACGCGGGTGATCTTCCAGACCTTCCCGGCCAGACTGACCATGGCGCCCTCCTTCGGACGCTTCTGCACCGTCCCGATGGCGATGCCTCCGGAACGGACCTCCGTTTCAGTGGACGTCTCGAACACCGCCGCGAAACCCTTGGAATTGGCTATCGGCTCGCCTTTCAGACCTATTATCAGCGTCCCGTCCTCGGTCCTCTGCATCAATCCGGTCTTCAGGAGATGCCTGCCTTCCTCTAGCGCCTCCTCGGACGACATGTTCCTGAACGGCCACAGCGAGAGCATCGTCTCCGACAGCTCCTTCCAGTGGATGTCATGGTCGCATCCCTTGAGGTACGCGAGCATCTGATGGCAGAGGAGACCGAAAGGCAGCGGATTGGGGCGAATGGCTTCCGTCCAACCCCTCCCGACGGCCAGGTCGGCGACTGCCACCGCCCTCACGAGGTCTATCGACATCCCCGGCGGGGACGGAGTCCAACGGGAGTCGTCGTCCACGCAGACGATGATGGCCTCCCTCCTTCCTCCGCGTCTGCCGGTCCTGCCCATCCTCTGCAGCATGGATGAGCACGTGTACGGAGCACCGATCTGGACCACACGGTCCAATCCGCCCACGTCCATGCCCAATTCCAACGTAGAAGTGGCCACGACGGTAGGGTGCCTCCCGCCCTTGAGATCCGCTTCAGCTTCCTTCCTCAGGGTCCCCGACAGCGATCCGTGATGGATCCTCACGGGATTCTGCGACCCGGCGGCCTTGGACATCCTCTCCAGGGACCTGGCGGTCCTCTCGGCGGAGCCCCTGCTGTTCGTGAACACGATGCACGAATACGGGTCGGTGAGCCTCAGCAGCTCGGAATAGTAGGAGAACACGACGGGCTTGCGGTCCTCCTCCCCCGCCGGGATCCTGTAGTATTTGACGCCGACGCGACCGGGGACCTCGTCGTCGGATGTGGCGACGGAAACGCGACGCTCCGTTCCGGCACGGAGCCATTCCTTCGCCCCCGCTATGTCCGACAACGTCGCGGACAACCCGATGCGCCTCGGCGAGCATCCGGCGGCCTTCTCGATCATCGCCAGCTCGCACAGCAACTGCAGGCCGCGGTCCGACGCCATGAACGCGTGGACCTCATCGATAATCACGAAGCGCAGCGACGAGAACATCCTCCTCAGGAGGTCCGGACCGTCGCATACAACCCCTTGCAGGGACTCCGGCGTGATCTGCACTATCCCTTCGGGATGCTCCCGCATCCTGACCTTCGACGCCTGCGGTATGTCGCCGTGCCATCCCGTGACAGTAAGGCGGGAATCGCGGAGCATCCTGTCGATCCTGGCGAACTGATCGTCTATCAGGGCCTTGGTGGGCCCGATGTACAATGCTCCGACTCCATCCGGAGGGTCGGTGGCCAGCGAAGATATCACAGGGAGCATGGCCGCCTCCGTCTTCCCGGACGACGTCCCCGCCGATATCAGCAGATGGTCGTCCGAGTCGAACAGGACCTCGAACGCATCCTCCTGGACCCCGCGCCAGCTCCTCCAACCTTCGGCGTGGATCCTCTCGCGGAGGAAGTCCGGCATGCGGGAGAAGTAGTCGCTCATATCTCGAGGTCTTCGATCAGGTCGTTGTCGGGATCGCGGTCGGCCTTGACGATGCGACCCTCCACCATGTCCCTGAAGCGGGCCTGGGGGTTCTGGTGCATCGTGTCCAGG
>CAVABN010000051.1:0-9896 GCA_963586845.1 Bifidobacteriaceae bacterium | reverse complement strand
CCCGTAGTTGTGCACGGAGACTCCCTCGCATGTCTTCGGATTGACCTGGTACAGCTTAAGACCGTCCATCTCGGCCGCATCCGAATCCTCCACCAGACACAGGGGGGACAGAACGACCATCGCGACGGCCAGCAGGGCCAGGGCCTTGCAGAGCGCATCCATGGTCGGGGCGATTGACGAAGGATGAAATAAAGAATCGGCCCCCGGAGGGGCCGGGGGTTTCAGGCGGAGTCCGGCTCCGCCGTTCCGGACGGCGATTGCGGCATGTCCTTCACGCGCATGCACCTCATGGCGTTGAGCACGGCGATGATGGTCACTCCCACATCCCCGAACACCGCGAGCCACATGTCTGCCATCCCGACGAGGGTCAGGCCCATGATGCCGAACTTCACGATCAGCGCGAAGGCGATGTTCTCTATGACGATCCTGTTGACCTTCTTCGCCAGGCGGATGCACTGGGGGATCTTCGACGGGGCGTCGTCCATGATGACCACATCCGCGGCTTCTATGGCGGCATCCGATCCGAGCCCTCCCATGGCTATCCCCACGTCGGCGCGGGCCAGGGACGGGGCGTCGTTGATCCCGTCACCGACGAAGGCGACGGCCTTGCCTGCGGGGCACTCGGCCATGACCTTCTCCAGCTCCGAGGTCTTGTCCCCGGGCAGGAGCTCGCACACGATCCTGTCGATCCCGAGCCTCCCTCCGATGTCGTCGCAGATGCGCTTGGAGTCGCCGGAGAGCATGACGGTCTGCCTGACGTCCATCTCCCTCAGAGAGGATATGGCGTCGCGGGAATCCTCCTTCACGGCGTCGGCGACGACGATGTGCCCGAGGTACCTCCCGTCGATGGCGACGTGGACGTTCGTCCCGGCCACGTCCTCGTGGCAGAAATCGATCCCGTGGTCGTCCATCAGCCTGTGGTTGCCGACGATGATCTCCGACCCGTCGATGACCGCGCGGACGCCCTTCCCGGCGACCTCCTCCGCGGAGGAGACGCGGTTGGGATCCACGGACCCCGCTCCGGCCTTCTGGATCGATTTCGATATCGGGTGGTTGGACACGGCCTCCGCGGCCGCGGCCATCCCGACCAGGCGGTCGGAGTCGTCGTCCATGGAGTGGACCTTGGAGATCTCGAAGCTCCCTTTGGTCAGCGTCCCGGTCTTGTCGAACACCACCGCGTGGATCCTCGACATCGCCTCCATGTAGCTGGCGCCCTTGATGAGCACGCCCATCCTGGACGCCGCCCCGATCCCGCAGAAGTAGCTCAGCGGGACCGAGATGACGAGGGCGCACGGGCAGGACACCACCAGGAACGTCAGGGCCCTGTAGAGCCATGTGACGAAGTCGTACCCGAACAGAGGGGGCACGATGGCGATGACCAGGGCCGCGCCCACGACGGCGGGCGTGTAGTACCTGGCGAACTTGGTGATGAACCTCTCCGCCGGGGCCTTCCTGGCCACGGAGTCCTCAACCAGCTCCAATACCTTCGCGACGGTGGAATCCTCGTACTCCCTGGAGACCTCAACCCTGAGCACGGCGGAGATGTTGATCGTACCGGAGACGATCTCGTCCCCCACGCCGATGTCCCTGGGGACGGACTCCCCGGTCAGGGCCTTGGTGTCCAGCGTGGATTCCCCGGAGATGACCTTCCCGTCCAGGGGGACCTTCTCCCCGGGCAGGATCTCGATGATGTCGCCCACGGCGACCTCCTCGGGATCCACCGTCTCGGTGGAGCCGTTCCTCACGACATGTGCGAAATCCGGCTGGATGTCCATCAGGTCGGCTATGGATTGCCTGGTCCTACCGACGGCGCGCTTCTCGAACCATTCCCCCACCTGGAAGAACAGCATGACCGCCGCCGCCTCGGGATACATCCGTATGGCGAAAGCCCCCAGGGTGGCCACGGCCATCAGGAAGTTCTCGTCGAGGAAGTTCCCGCGGCCGATGTTCCTGGCCGCTTTGAGGAGCACGTCGTAGCCCACCACGAGGTAAGCCGCGCCGAGGACAGCGAGCTGAACGAGCTCGGGGGCGTCGACGATGTAATGGAGGACCAGGCCGACGGCGAAGAGGCACGCGCCGGCGAGGATCCTCTTCTCGAATCCGTTCATACGGATCACTTGATTCTTACGATGTTGACCTCGTCCTCGATCTTCTTGGCGATCCTGGAGGCTTCCTCGACGATCCTCTCGATCTCCGCGTCGGGGGCGTTGATGGTCATCTTCTGCGTCACGATGGACACGGTGGCGTCCTCGATCCCGTCGATCTTCTTGACTTCGTTCTCGATCTTGGCGGCGCAGTTGGCGCAGCAGAGTCCTTCCAGCTTGAGTACTGCTTTCATGGTTTCTCACTTGAACATGTGAACAACTGTTCAAGTATTAAACCCCCACGTCAGACGGCGGTCGACTTCTCGGCGTCCCTGCGCTTCATCATGCGGATGACGTAGGTCAGCGCGATGACCGTCGCTACGATCACGAACGCGGAACCGACGAATCCTATGTGGTCCACGGAACCGTGGTCGGTCACGGCACCGCCGATGATCGAGCCCATGGCGATGCCGACGTTGAAGATCCCGGAGAACAGGGACATGGAGATGGCGGTGGCATCCGACGGGGACGCTCTGAGCGTCTCGTTCTGGAACGAGATGTTGAACGAGGTGGCGAAGAAGCCCCACATGGTGCACACGACCAGGACGCACACCATCGAAACCGTCGAGGGCAGGAGCAATGCGAGGCACACCGCGGAGCCGATGAGGGCCATGGCGATGAACCTGTAGCGGGTGCGGTCGTAGACCTTGGTGAACATCGCGCTCCCTCCGATCCCGGCGAGTCCGAACACGGTCAGCGCGACGGTGATCATCGTCTCCGACATGCCGGCGGTCTGGGCGAGGAACGGCTCGATGTAGCTGTATCCGGTGTAGTAGCCGGTGACATAGATCGCCAGCATCACGTAGATGCCGACCAGGACCTTGTTCCTGAAGATGTCTGGGAGGCGGTGCAGCGTGAACGTCCCGGGGTTGTCGACCTTCGGGAACACGGCGATCAGGAGCATCAGGATGGCGACGGATGCCAGGGCGATGACGATGAACGACATCCTCCAGCCCAGGGCGAGACCGATGACCCTGCCCAGCGGGAGTCCGATGATCATGGCGATTGAAGTTCCGGCGGCTATCATGCTCAGGGCGAGCTTCTGCAGTTCCGGGGCGACGACGCGGACCGCCAGAGGGGAAGCTATGGACCAGAATATCGAGTGGGCCACGGCGACCCCGAGGCGGGCGAAGACGAGCATCCAGTAGCTGTTGGCGACCCCGGCGAGGAACTGGAAAGCGGCGAAGAGACCGACGCACATCAGCAGCATCATGCGGTACTGCATCTTGCGGAGCAGTAGCATCAGAGGCAGCGAGAGGATGGCCACGGCCCAGGCGTAGATCGAGATGATCATGCCGGTCTTGGCTTCGCTTATCCCGAAATCTGCCGAGATATCTGATAGGAGACCTATCGGCATGAATTCGGACATGTTGAACACGAAAACGCACAAAGTCAGACCGATAAGCGGCAGCCATTGTCTCGGGGTCACTGAATCGCCGGCCCCCGTCTCTTCCGAAGTCCGAGATAAACGTTTCGGGAACCTCCTGCGAGCAACCAGTCGGACGGGGGCGATTTGCAGAGGTTCTCCTCGAATATCTGTAACATCGTTTTTGGCCTAACTTACATGAAATGTTACAACTTATCGGGAAAACGAGTCTCCGCAACGCTGTTTGAAGCGCTTCGTGACATGAAATTTACAAGTTATCGCAAAAACGAAAAATGCGGGAAGAGGGGATCTGAGCCTCTTCTCCCATTGGAGGATCCCGGGCGTTCTCAGTCGCGTACCATATCAGAACTGACCTTCACCCGCCGAATCTATGCTATCCTATGGGAAATTCATAGAACATCGCAATTAGGACCAAAGATATCATATATCTAGAATCATGCTAAGTCTTTAGGTGTGATACCATGTTACGGAGAACCCACAACCCCATGGCGACGAAGGTCCTCGAGAACACCCATTCGATCGCCATCATGATCTACCTCCTGGAGAACCCGGACTGCAAGAAGACCCAACTGTACAAGGCGATCTCGTCGAACTCCCGCATGCCCGTCAAGTTGAACGAGCTCGAGGACGCGGGACTCGTCACCCAGACGTGCGTGGACGGGTTCTCCGTCAGGCTGAACCTCACGGACCTCGGGTTCGACGTGGCGTCGAGGCTGGAGGATGTGGAGCAGATGCTCGTCACGGGCGTCCCGATGTCCGACCTCTCCTGACGTCTGGCTCGAAGAACGGGGGTCGAATTCCGGGGAAATCGGAATAAAACGCCGGATTCGGCCCTTCATCTGAATATTCTAGGTCCGCGCTAAACAAATATTACGGCCGAAAACGGCGTTATGCGACCGTTTTATAATGGATGGATGTATCCTCCATATAGCGATTTAAGTAGAAGAGGAGATACCGTGGGGACCGCGAAAATTGGACAACAGAATGCTAAGCGGGAAGAGGGAAGCAGCTTGCAGATCGAAGATTGGCTTGGGGCCGATAATCAGCTCGGCGTCGACATTTGGAATAAGAAATACTGCCACGAGAACGAGACCTTCGACCAATGGCTCGACAGGGTCAGCAACGGGGACCCGGACATCCGCAGGATGGTCGCCGAGAAGAAGTTCCTCTTCGGAGGGAGGATCCTGGCCAACAGGGGGCTGTACAAGAGCGGCCTCAAGGTCACGTACTCCAACTGTTACGTCCTGACGCCCCCCGAGGATTCCATCGAATCGATCTTCGAGACCGCCGGCAGGCTCGCCCGCACGTTCAGCTACGGCGGAGGGGCCGGCATCGACATCTCCAAGCTCGCGCCCCGCGGCGCCAAGATCAACAACACCGCCTCCGAGACATCCGGAGCCGTGTCGTTCACCGACCTCTTCTCCATGGTCACCGGACTCATCGGTCAGCACGGGAGGCGCGGGGCCCTCATGCTCACCATGTCCTGCGACCACCCCGACCTCGAGGAGTTCATGTCCGTCAAGACGGACCTCGAGAGGGTCACCAAGGCCAACATGTCCATCCGCGTGTCGGACGAGTTCATGGAGTGCGTCCGCGACAGGAAGCCCTTCACGCAGAGGTTCGACCGCCCCGAGAGCAACCAGAAGATCAGGAAGGAGCTCGATGCGGGCGCGTTCTTCGAGAAGCTCTGCTACACCAACTGGGATTACGGAGAGCCCGGATGCCTGTATTGGGACAGGATCTCCGATTGGAACCTGCTGTCCGAGTTCCCCGATTACTCCTACGCGGGAACGAACCCGTGCGCCGAGGAGCCCCTCCCCGCGGGAGGAAGCTGCCTTCTCGGAAGCATGAATCTCGCCGCCTTCGTGGCCGATGGGAAGTTCCTGAAGGAGGAGTTCGTGGAAGCGGTCCGCATATGCGTCCGCGGACTGAACGACGTGCTGGACGAGGGATTGCCTCTCCACCCGCTCCCCGAGCAGAGGGAGTCCGTCAGGGACTGGAGGCAGATCGGCCTGGGCATCATGGGACTCGCCGACATGCTCATCGACCTGGAGTACACCTACGGGTCCCCCGAGGCGGTCGACTTCTGCGACAGGCTCGGGAAGCTGATGATGGACACCGCGATGAACGAGTCCGCTCTCCTGGCGAAGGAGAAGGGCATGTTCCCCAAGTGCGTCCCCCAGCAGGTCATCGACTCGCCGTTCTTCAAGGAGAACGCGTCCGACGAGACCCGCGAGCTCGTTTCCAAGTACGGGCTGAGGAACTCCCAGCTGCTCACCATCGCGCCCACCGGGACGCTGTCCACCATGATCGGCATCTCCGGGGGTATCGAACCCATCTTCGCCATATCCTACGAGAGGAGGACCACGTCCCTCTCCGACCACGACGAGTACTACAAGGTGTACACGCCCATCGTGCAGTCCTACATGGACAGGCACCCCGAGGTCAAGAAGGACGAGGACCTGCCCGGGTTCTTCGTCACCGCCCAGAACCTCGACTACCGCAACAGGATCAGCATGCAGGCCACCTGGCAGAGGCACATCGACGCTTCGATCAGTTCCACCGTCAACCTGCCCGAGGACTTCCCCGAGAAGGACGTGTACAATATCTACATGCTCGCCTGGGAGTCCGGATGCAAGGGGGTCACCGTCTTCCGCGACGGATGCAAGCGCCTCGGCATCCTGTCCACGAAGGAGAAGAAGGAGGAGCCCGCCCCCGAGGAGAAGTCCGACAAGGACGAGGCCCGCGGAACCGTGGAGGAAGTCAGCGACAGCGTCGTCGGCAAGAAGAGGAAGCTCATGACCGGCTGCGGCAGTCTGCACTGCACGGCGTTCTTCGACCCGGTCACCGGGGAGCTGAAGGAAGCCTATCTGAACAAGGGTTCCACCGGCGGATGCAACAACTTCATGGTCGGACTGTCCAGGATGATCTCCCTGGCGGCCAGGTCCGGATGCGGCATCGACAAGATCGTCGACCAGCTGAAGTCTTGCGGTTCCTGCCCGTCCTACGTGGTCAGGACCCACACCAAGAGGGACACATCCCTCGGATCCTGCTGCCCCATGGCGGTCGGATGGGCCCTGATGGACATGTACAACGAGATGCAGGCCCAGATCAGGGGCATTCCGGATGAAGCGCCCGAGGAGACCCCCAGAGATATCAAGAACCCCTGCCCCAAGTGCGGAGCCGAACTGGAATTCCAGGGCGGATGCAACGTCTGCAAGTCGTGCGGATGGACCAAGTGCGACTGATCCTTCCGAAAAACCTTTTACCCAACCCCCTTACCTCTTCTCCGAGGCGGGTAGCCAGTAAGTCCCGTTCCCGTACACGCACCATCTTCGATAAGACCCGCGTGCCTCAACTTTCACATATGGACGGGCCGGCGCCAGGTCTCCGTGCCTGCCCGCCTCACCTCATTGTCCGGGAGGGTCCCTGTGCAGAAGCCAGCACAGGAACAGCGCCGCGCCGATCCCGGCGCAGACGCCCGATGCCGTTCTCAGGAAGGGGGAATCGAATCCCGTGGTCTCCACGGCCCACTCGATGCCCATGAGCATGACGAGGATGCCTCCGGCGACGGCGAAGCGGTTGTCGCGCAGCCTCCTGTCGAGGAACAGGCAGGCGGCGAAGCCGGCGACCAGTCCAATCGCTATACCGGTGTCGCGCATGCAGATCGGGAGCTGGGAACCGTTCAGGATGAAGCTCCTGGCCTCCTGCTGGTGGCAGAGGAGGTCCCCCAGCGCGTACGCGATCCCCGCGAAGCCGTGACCCTTCCATCCCCCTTCGATGAATCCGGGGCTGCCGTCCAATCCCGTGAACGATCCGTACGGGGCCATGAACGGCGCCGACAGCACCAGGACGAGGAACGCCGCACAGACGATTAGGGCGGCGAGGGTCGCGCGTCTCCGGAAGTCCATGCTCCCCGAACGGCGACCCCCTTGATATCCCCGTCCCCCGTCGCAGCGATACGGTCGTGCAGACGGCGAACACGACCATCGCAATCGGAACGGTGAGGGAGAACCTCCACAGCATCGACTTCAGCCCCCCTCCGGTCCCGAGGCTCGAGGTGAGTATCGCGATGAGGGCGCAGAGCTCGATCACGTACAGCGCCAGGGCGAAC
The DNA here is from genome assembly GCA_963586845.1 of Bifidobacteriaceae bacterium. Classification (GTDB taxonomy): domain Archaea; phylum Thermoplasmatota; class Thermoplasmata; order Methanomassiliicoccales; family Methanomethylophilaceae; genus Methanoprimaticola. Next base: position 2,251 of record CAVABN010000051.1, on the reverse strand, counting down.
TCCGTGCCGTCCAATCCCGTGTAGCCGGAGATCCTGCTCAGCGGTCCGAGGAGGGACACGCTCATCCCCAGGACCATCGGCGCGAACACCGCCGCGGTCCCGCTCATCATGTCCGTCATGCTCTTCAGGCCGAGCTCGAGCTCCTTCATCACGTTGGCCGCGTTCTGGAACTGCCTCCCCACCGTGATCGCCAGACGGCCCGCGTCCTCGGTGTCGCTGCGGGAGCAGCGGGATATGTCGCACAGGGTCCTGGCCACCTCCTGCGACACCGGTGAGAGGGCGCGGGTCACAGCGCCCTCCACATCGCCCCTGCAGATGTCCAATTCCCTCCCGAGCGAGGAGCCGATCTCCGCGCACCCGGGTCTAGATGACACGGATTCCACGGCGGCCCTCTCGAAGTTCACGCCTCCCAGCAGGGAGTTCCCGATATCGAACACCGAATCCCTCAGACCCGCCTCCGAACGCGCCCTCCTCGTCTCGGCCATGCGGTCGCCTATCAGCAGTATGGCGCATGCGATGGCAGCCAATGCGACGGACAGCATCAGGGAGCCCTCGGCGTCCATCCCCGACCATAAGAGCGCGGGGTACATCGGCACGGCGAGCAGGAGCGGGGCCATCGACATCATGCCGTCCCTCGGACCGTCGGGGGAGATGAACGGGTTGTCCGCGCGGAGCTTCACGCACACCGCTATCGTCGCCCCGGGTATCGCGACCAGCACTATCCCGAGGACCATCTTCCCGTCTATGGGCACCGGACCGAACAGGTCGCCGATGCTCAGCATGGGCAGGATGGTCATCATGATCATCGGGATCACCACGCACACGGAGAAGATGGTCATGCACGGCACGGTCAGGGAGGCGCTGTAGCGCTCGCCCATGATGCGCACCGCGTCCAACGCGGCGTCCGACGCCTCCTCCAGCATCCCGAGCCTCTCGTGCCTGTCCCCGGACTCCGAGGCGGAGATGCAGAGCATCACCGACTGGCGGTAGCCGGAGGCGCCGTCCCCCACAGCTCCCAGCTCTCTGATCAGAGCGTCCTTGACGCTCCTGGACCCCTTCGTGTCCGCGGATGCCGCCGCGCGCGAGAACAGTTTCCTGGAAAGGACGGGCCCGTCCTCCGCGACTATGCGGACGGCCGCATCCAGGGAGCCGTCGGATTCGATCACGGACGTGAGTATCCCCACGACGGTCGGGGCTTCGCCGAGGAGCCTCCTCTCGCTGCCGTTCATGGCTCCCCGACCCTCCTCTTGAGTTCGGACAGGGCATCCTCGGCCGAGGACCCCCTGGGCATCCCGTCCAGGACCTCGTTCGCCGTCAGGATCCACTCGGGTCCGAGGTATCTGTCGTCGGTCCCGCCGAGCCCTGCGAGGTACGAGCGCATCATGGACCTGGCGCGGATGTCCTTGACGGCGTCCTTGCCGGTCATCTGCAGGGATTGGAGGGCCCTGCCCATGAACGGCGACGACATCAGCCCCTCCGGTCCGGAGATGTCGATGAATGTGCCCGGTTCGGTGCCCGTGGCCACGATCTCGTTCACCCTGCGGATCAGGTTGCCGGAGCGCCTGTCGCGAACGGTCCCAAGGGTGACGATCACATCGGTGGCCATGAACGCCTCCGGAGCTATTCCCATGTCGTAGACCATCCTCTGGTAGACCGAGGCGGCGGAATCGCCGTGGACGGTACCCATGATCGCGGAGCCGGCGCGTCCCGCGCGCATGCTCTGGTAGAGGGTCCTAGCTTCCTCCCCCCTTACTTCTCCCATGATGATGGCCGACTCCCCCAGCCTGAGGGACACGCGGAGCGCCTCGTCCGCGCGCGAGTTCGCGGTCCCCTGGATGCGCTCGTCCACGAGCATGGTCTGGACCTTGTAGCCCATCCTGCGCATGTACTCCCCGGGGATTTCGATAGTGTCCTCGACGTACAAAATACACCGATACATCGGGAATTCGAGCGGATAGCCAGACAATCTGCATCTCTGGGAGATGAAAGAATGGCACCGTTGGCCCCATCTGGGGCAGGTTGGGGGATAACCCCCGTATCGGTATCCTCAGCGGATGCGCCGATTGGTCATTCTGCGCTGAAGACCTCGACTGTATCCGACGGGGGGATCGCTCATTACGCGTGACCCGTCAGATGCATTGACCTTCGGCGCAAGAACGAACGCATTCTCGGACCTCTCCAAGGTCCGTCCCTGCACGGCAGCAGGAGTACCGCCGTTACCAGTACGCCCCGGATTCGACCGGTCCGGGCC
>CAVABN010000050.1:0-10183 GCA_963586845.1 Bifidobacteriaceae bacterium | reverse complement strand
TGTACTGCGCAAGCGTACGGGAACTCAGACACGCTGTCAACCACTTTTTCCATTCACCCCTTCAGACGGCAGTCTCTGCGTCTGATCCACTTCTCCCGATCATCCCCTTCTTCTCTTCACCTCTTTAACAAAAAATAGTATCTGTAGAACATTTTTTAATAATAAAAAATGTATTCTAAAAGCATTAATTACAAAGGAGGGTCGCAGTGGAAAGGAAGATCATCTCCAAGATGGAGCAATGGAAGGATTCCGAAGACCGGAAACCCCTCATGATAATGGGTCCCAGACAGGTCGGGAAGACCTATTCCGTGATGGAGTTCGCCAAGACTCGTTTCGGGAACTATGTTATGTTCAACTTCCAGGAATCCCCCGAACTCCACAGGATCTTCAACGGGGACCTGAACCCCCGCAGACTCCTGAACGAACTGTCGGCGTACTCCCGGGAGACGATCACCGATGAGACCCTGATCGTCTTCGACGAGATCCAGGAATGCGACCGCGCCGTCACTTCGCTCAAATACTTCGCCGAGGAGCTGCCGGAGCAGCCCGTCATCACCACCGGGAGCCTGCTCGGCCTCACGGTCGACCCCCCGGACCCCGACGAGAGGCCGAAGCGCTCGTTCCCCGTAGGGAAGGTCCAGCAGGTGCAGATGCACCCGATGGATCTGGAGGAATACGCCTGGGCCACGGGACGGAGGGCGCTGACGGATTCCGTGCGCGCGCATTTCGACGACATGTCCGAGATGCCCCTCCACGACACCGCACTTGGGATGTACCGCGAGTACCTGGCCGTGGGCGGGATGCCGGAGGCCGTCTCCGCATTCGTCCGGGAGGGCGACCCGAACGCCGTCATGGCCGCCCAGAAGGGACTCAACGACAGCCTGCTCGGGGACATCGCCAAGCATTCGAAGTCCCCGGATACGATGGTCAGGACGATTCATGCGTGGAACAGCATGGTGTCGCAGCTGATGAAGGACAATCTGAAGTTCCAATACAGCAAAATCGCCAAAGGCGGCCGTTCCGCCCAGTATTCCGCTTCCGTCGACTGGCTGGTGGCGGCCCGGATGGTGAACCGCTGCGACATGGTCACGGAACCCACGGCCCCGCTCTCCGGCTTCGCGGAGGAGTCGTCGTTCAGGCTCTTCATGGCCGACACGGGCCTGCTCTGTTCGAAGGCCGAGGTGCCTTTCAAGACCGTGGTTTCCGGCAGGGCGAGCGACCGCTTCAGAGGCGTGATGGCCGAGAACTACGTGTCCCAATCGCTGACCGCCAACGGCTTCAGCACATACTACTGGAACCCTGACCAGAACACGGAGGTGGACTTCCTCATCCAGGATGCGGACGGGGATGTCGTGCCTGTCGAGGTCAAATCGGGCGACCGCGTGGATTCCAAGAGCCTGACGAAGCTCAGGAAGAGGTACTCCCCCAGATCCTCCATCAGACTGTCCTCGAAGAACTTCGGCTTCGAGGACGGACTCTACAGCATACCGCTCTATGCTGCGTTCTGCATAGATGAGAGGTGGGCGGAGAAAGTCGAGAGATCCGCACCGGAATCCTGACGATAATGGTTGGAGAGGGAAACCCGACGTATTGTGATCCTCCTCCTATGGGATTCTGACTTCACACAATCTGATTCTATCCATCGATCCAAGGGCACGATGAACAGACCTGATTCCAACCACATATTCTTCCAAGGTTACCATTATAAGTATTCGACCACATATACGTAAAACGATGCCAAATTGATCGAGAAAGAAATTAACCCCCACATAATCCGCAGAAAACAGAGCTTCGATGACGAGATAAACCAGGATGCGGACGCGTCCGACATCAGACTGGTCCTGATTGAAGATTATCTGGAGCGCACCGGAAGCCCGATAAACGTGGACGACAGAAGCAGGAGCGAACTTCTGGAAGACCTGCATCTTGTCCGCGGACCTCCAGGAGCCGTCAGGCCTCTAAACATCGGCCTGATGATGTTCAACCGTCGGCCGGATGATTTCTTCCCGAATGCACGGATCGACGTCGTCATGACGAATCCTGCTGGAAACGAGATGACAAAACGTACGTTCATGGGTCCCGTCGACAAACAGCTCCTGGATGTCCTGGACTATATCAGGAACTCGATCGTCGCCGAAAGGGTCTTCAAGGTACAGGACCGCGCCGAAGCCGTCCGCGTGTTCAATTATCCCTTCGACGCCATCAAGGAAGCCGTAGTCAATGCGGCGCTCCACAAGGACTACGCGATTCCCGAACAGATAACGGTGACATTCACATCCGAACATGCCGAGATCCTGAGTTTTCCTGGGCCGGATCCGAGCATCACCGATGAGGCCATGGCGGATTCGACTCTCACATCCGAACACCGTCGCAACGAACGCCTGGAAAACTGCCTCAAGGAATTGCATCTGGCGAAATGCGAGAACAGCGGCATCCCGAGGATGATCAAGGTCCTGAAGAGGAACGGGTCCGAGCCTCCGAAATTCATCACCGATCCCGACAGGACGTTCTTCAAAGTCATCATACCCATACAAAAGAGGTTCCGTGAGACCTGAAAAGGTCGGCTCCGAACGGACCGCATCATCATCTACAGCCTGGATTCCGATACCCATATTATCTCCGCTTCCATGGGTCCCGGTATGCTCTACTCCGAGCTCGCAGAGACCTTCGACAGACTGGAATCAACAGGCAGCAGGCTGGAGATGTCCGACATCCTGGCCGACTTCTTCTCGAGGGCCGACAGGCGCGAGCTCAGGAACATAGTCTACCTCAGCCAGGGGAAGCTCCACCCCGACTTCATGCCGGGAGTGCTAGGCATGGCGGACAGGCTCGTCCTCAAGGCGATAGCCTTCACATCCGGGACTCCCGAGGACAAGGTGGAGAAGATGTGGGTGGAGACCGGCGATCCCGGGAAGGTCGCGGAGACGCTCATCTCCAAGAAGAAGCAGATGACCCTGTTCTCCGAGGACCTCACCGTCGACAGGGTGGTCAAAGGACTCACCTCGATCCAGGACGCCGACGGCAAGGATTCCCAGGACAGGAAGATGAAGACCCTGGCCAACATGCTGCACGACTCCGGGCCCCTGGAGGCAAGGTACCTGTGCAGGACGGTCACCGGGAGGATGAGGGTCGGCGCCGCCGACATGACCATCCTGGACGCCCTGGCCATAGCATTCTCCTCCAAAGAGGACAGGCCGGCCATCGAGAGGGCGTTCAACGTGACCTGCGACATCGGCCTGGTGGCCGAGACCATCGCCAACGGCGGGATGGAGGCGATCTCGGAGATCAAGGTGTCCGTGAACAGCCCCGTGAAGGTCATGCTCGCGGAGAGGCTCCCGTCCGTCGCCCAGATCGTGGAGAGGATGGGCGGCCGCTGCGCCATAGAGTACAAGTACGACGGGATCCGCGTCCAGGCCCACATCGGGAAGGACGGCGTCCGCCTCTACTCCAGGAGACTGGAGGACCTCACCTCCAACTTCCCGGACATCGCCCAGGAGCTCAGGGGAGCATGCAGATACGGGGAGGCCATCATCGAGGGGGAGTGCGTCGCCGTGGATCCGGAGACCGGCAACATGCTCCCGTTCCAGAACGTCACCCACCGCAGGAAGAAGCACGGGATGGACGAGGCCGTCAAGGAGGTCCCGGTGAGGATCTTCATGTTCGACTGCCTCTACCGCGACGGTCAGGATATGACTCCCGAACCTTACCTGGAGAGGAGGGGCGCCCTGGAATCCGGGTTCGAGATCGGCGGTCCGGTGCAGATGACCACCATGCGCATCGTCGAGAGCGAGGAGGAGGGGGAGGACTTCTTCGACAGCGCCGTGACCAGCAGGTGCGAGGGGATCATGGCGAAATCCGTCGCTCCCGATTCGATATACAGGGCCGGATCCAGAGGGTTCCTCTGGATCAAGTACAAGAAGGACTACCAGCAAGCCCTGACCGACTCGTTCGATCTGACCGTGGTCGGCGCGTTCTACGGCATGGGTAAGAGGGCCGGCAGGTACGGAGCGCTACTCATGGCGGCGTACGACGAGGAGACCGGCATGTTCGAGACCGTCTGCAAGCTCGGGACGGGCTTCGATGACGCCTTCCTCGATGCGATGCCGTCGCTCCTCGACGACACCCTGTCCGAGACGAAGCCCAGGTCCGTGGTGGCCGAGATGGTGCCGGACGTATGGTTCGAGCCTTCGGTCGTGCTGGAAGTCGTGGCCGCCGAGATCACCCTGAGCCCGATCCACACCGCCGCCAGGGACCTCGTCAAGGAGGGCGCCGGGTTGGGGATCAGATTCCCCAGGTTCACCGGCCGCGTCAGGGACGACAAATCCCCGGAGCAGTGCACCACCGTGGGCGAGATCGCCGAGATGTACGGCATGCAGGCCCACGACTCCGACGGATTGTCCGAGTGAGTCGGAATCCGACAGTATGTCCCATCCGAGACAACGAATCCAGCTTTTATATACTGGAATCTGCGATTAGACGGATGCCGATACATCGGCTGGATGGGATGCAAAATGGATGGGAAGGAACAGCCCGCGTGCCATGGCAAGGACGCGAAGCCCGCCGCGCCTCACGGCGAGCAGGGATCCGCGGACCAGGGCCACTGGGACGGAAGCGGGGACTGAAAATTATATAAGAACGAGGGCATAGGCCGAGGGTATGCAGATAACCCTTGTCGAGAAGACTGGCAACTCCGCCACCATCGCATTCAAGGATGCCAACATCACCCTCATCGCGCCTCTGATGAAGGCCCTCGACGAAGACAAGAACGTCAAACTCGTCAGGTTCATCGAGACCCACCCCGAGCTCGACGACAGGCAGCTCTACGTCGAGGTGGAGAAAGGCGACGCCCTCGACGCCGTCGCCAAGGCCTCCCAGGCGGTCTCCGACTACTACTCCGAAATCAAAGAGTGATCATTCTGTACAGGGAATGCCTCACGGCCGAAGCCGATATCGGCATGCGCAGGTACCTCTGCGACTCCGACGGCACCGGAGGTCATCTCAAGACCGAGCCGGAGGATTTCATCGTCAGGGAGATCTCGGATCCCCCCAGGGCGAAGGAGAACGGCGAGTACGCCATCGCCACCGTGACCAGTCGCAACTGGGAAACGAACCGCCTCGTGCGCATCATGTCCCGCAGCATCGGGATGTCCCGCACCAGGATCGGATTCGCCGGCACCAAGGACAAGCGCGCGGTCACCACCCAGCTCATGTCGTTCAGGTGCCCCTCCGAGGACCTGGCGAAGATCGACCTGAAGGATGTCGAGATAACGGACATCTACAGGGGCAGCAGAGCGCTCCAGATCGGGGACCTGCTCGGCAACTCCTTCGAGATCACCGTCAGGGACTGCCCGATGGAGATGTCCCGCGTGAAGGAGACCGTGGAGGCCGATCTCGATACGATCCACAAGGCGAGGGGATTCCCCAACTACTTCGGCGTCCAGAGGTTCGGCGTCGTCAGACCCGTGACGCATCTCGTGGGCGAGAGGCTCGTCCGCGGGGACATCGAAGGTGCGGTGCGCACCTACATCTGCTACACCACGCCACAGGAGGAGCAGGAGCTCCAGGACATCCGCAATTCCCTGGAGGGATGCACCGACTGGTCGTACGCGGCATCGGTCATGCCGGACGGCATGTCCTACGAGAAGACCATGGCCCAGGCCCTGGCCGGAGGGGAGGATTGGAAGGGCGCCATATCGGCGCTGCCGTCGAACCTCCAGATGATGTTCGTCCACGCCTACCAATCCTATCTTTTCAACGAGATGCTCAGCGAGAGGATGTCCAGGGGACTCCCGCTGGACGCGCCCGTCGAGGGCGACGTCGTGATCCCGCTGGCGGCCGACGGCACCCCGGAGCATGAAGCGCCTGTGGTGACAACCTCCAGGAACATCGACCTCGTCAAGAGGCAGGTGAAACTCGGCAGAGCGTTCGTAACAGCGGCCCTCTACGGATCGGAGAACGTCCTCGCGGAGGGCGAGCCCGGAGAGATCGAGAGGTCCATCGCCGAGAAGAACGGCCTGAAGCCCGAGGACTTCGTCATCCCCGGACTGTCCAAGTGCTCCTCCAAGGGAGGCAGGAGGGAGATCCTGTGCCCCGTGAAGGACCTTCAGGCATCGTTCGGCGACGATTCCTACACGCTGTCGTTCTCGCTGCCCAAGGGCAACTACGCCACGTGCCTAATGCGCGAGTTCATGAAGTCCGAGATGCGGGACTACTGATCAGACGATCAGCGCCTTCACCGCGTTCGCTTCGTACACGCCGAGGTCGCACTGCCTCATGATCTCGTAGACGGTCATCCCCTTGATCAGACCCATCGCCAGCGACGACAGCCTGTCGTCGGATGTCCTGGGGGACGTCAGCATGGCCCTCTTCACGTAGGCGACCAGCATCTTCGCGGAATCCGCATCCCTGAACCCGCCGGCCACGAACACCTTCTCCAACGGCAGCGTCGGATGGTTCTCCAGGTCGGTCCACTTCATCTTCACGACCGTGTCGTGGGACAGCCTCTCCATGTACTCGAACTCCGGGTCGTCCGGATTGATCGGCCCCGCCTCGGGGATGTCCGACAGGTACTTCGAGACCTGGGATGCGACGGCCGGCTCCAATCCCAGCGCGTCCAGGATGTCCGGGTCGTACGCGGACGTCCTGGTCGTGTAGGCCCTGCGGAGCGCCTTCTCGGCGTACCTCTTGACGGCATCATCGTAACCCTGCGACTTCTTGGCCCCGCCCATGAGCGTCCTGGCCTCGTCCTTCAGGTCCATCTCCTCGAGGATCCTGGCCATGCGGATCTTGGCGTCCTCCGGAACCGTCGGGCACGCAATCAGCTCATCGTAGGCGGACAGGACGCATTCCTCGTCGCTCCTGTCCCTGCCGATCTCCGCCTTCATGACTATGGCGGATATGCGACGGGAGTCGCGCCTGAGAATCCAGTTCACGGTGCCGAACGCTCCGGAGAGGTTCCCGGATGCGATCTGCTGCCTCGCCTGCGCCTCCGCGGTGTCCAGATCCTCCGGGTCCAGCGACAGCGCCTTGGCGTAGCTGGAGGCGGCCCTCTCGGGGTATCCGGACTTCTCCAGTATCCTGCCCTTGATCCTGTTGGACTCGGCGTCGTCCAGGCCTTCGGCGATGGCGTTGTCTATCTCCGACAATGCTCCCCTCAGGTCGCCCTTGGCCTCCCTGGCCAGGGCGTTCACCTGACGGAGACCGGCGTGGGTCGGCTGTATCCTGAGGGCGTTGCCCACGAGGAACGAGGCGCCGTCCGCGTCCCCTCCGGCGAGGGCGATCCTCGCCTTCAGACAGTACAGATCGGGATCCTCCGGAGACGCGTTCAGCGCCCTGTCGACGTTCCTCATGGCGCCCTTCAGGTCCCCGGCGTTCAGAAGCGAGACTGCTATGGCACGGCAGGCCTCGGGGTCGACATCCGGCTCCTTCGCCTCCGGCTCCGGCTCGTCCTTCACTTCGACGGCCACCTTCGGTCCGATCGAGCCCGACGAGACCCTCCCGCGCTCCTCCTTCAGCCTGTCGGATTCGGGGAACGCCGACAGTCCGGAATCTATCGCCGCGACGGCCCCGTCCCTGTCACCCTTGGAAAGGCGGACGCGGGCCAGTCTGAGCCATGCGTCCTCGTCGGATTCCCGCGATACGCGCTTCGCGAGGACCGCTTCCGCATCGTCGACGTCGCCCAGCGACTGCAGGAGCTCTGCCTCCAGGTCCATGATGCGGACGTCGTCCGGGTCGATGGACGAGGCCATCCTCACGAAGAACAGCGCCTCCTTGGCCTTGGAATGCTCCGACAGGATGACGGCCTTGCGGATCAGCGCGTACACCGAGGACGGATCGAGCTCGATAGCGCGGTTCAGCGATTCGACGGCGCCGTACCTGTCCTTGGACTTCTCCTGGACGGACGCTTTGGCGATCCAGTACTCCGCCTCCCCCTGATCCAGGAGCACGGCGCGGTTGTAGGCGTCCTCGGCGGATTCCAGGTCGCCCCTGGACTCGTCCGCCATGCCCTTCGAATACCACAGCACGGGGTTGTGGGGGTCGAGCGAAGCCGCCTCCGAGAACGAGACGGACGCTTTGAGGTGGTCGCCGAGGGCGTACTGCGCATTGCCCTTGAGTCTCTTGATCAGCGGCTCCTTCGGATACTGGCGCTCGAGCTGCGAGCACATAGACTCCGCCTCGCGGTTCATCCCGCAGGACACCATGGCGGATACCACGGACACCGCCCTCTCCCTGGAGCCGTCCACTTTCAAAACATCCCTGAACATGCCGTCGGCCCTCGACGGGTCGCCGTTGTGGCAGACCGACACCGCCAGGGCCATCATGGCCGGGATGTCGTCCGGAACCGTCTCCAGGATGCGCCTGCACGTCGCCTCCGCCTTCGCGTAGTCGCGCTCGGACATCTGCAGGTCCTTCATCAGCGACAGCGCGTCGAAGTCCGAGGGGTCCCTGGAGAGGATGCCGGCGCATTCGCGCTCGGCGGCCTCCGTCTTGTCCGTGAGGAAAAGCATGCGGGCCAGCTGGGCCCTGGCGGCGTTGTTGTTCTTGTCGAGGCGGACCGCCTTGGAAGCGGCCCTGTGGGCCCCGAGGTAATCCCCGGACCTCATGAGCATGACCGAGCGCATGGTCAGCGTGTCCGGGTCGTCGCCGACGAAACGGGAATAGCGGTCGAGGATGGACGCGGCCTCCCGCTCCATCCCCCTGCCTATGAGGAACCTGACTGCCTGGACGTAATCGTCGGACCCGCTGGTCTCGTTGTCCAGCAGGATGCGGATGGAATCCATCATGCCCGCGCGGTCCCCGGCGAGCATGTTCGCGCGGATCATGTCCCTCTGGACCCTGACGATGTTCCCGTCGGTCCTCCCGAGCCAATCCAACGCGCGCGTCGCATCGCCGGCGCCCAGGGCGGCCTCGGCCGCCTCCACGAACACGAACGGGGGCGCCTCCATGGCGATGAGTTCGGAGTAGACCATGAGCGCGGACCTCCAGTCCTTCTCGTCCATGGACATCCTGGCCGATGCCAGGAGGAACTCCGGGTCCCTCTCCTTGTAGTATTGGTTGTTCACCAGCCCCTCGGTGGCCGCATCGCGGTGGCCGGTGAACCAGTCGTAGTAGATCGAATAGAGCTCCTGGATGCGCCCGACCGCGGGCGGACGGGACGGCCTCCCTCCCTCCAGGACGTTCTGGATGTTCTCCCTCTGGAGCCATCCGCCCTCCGGATCCGTTTCCGCCAGGATCTGATACGCGCCCCTGCAGGACGGGTCGTAGCCGTACGCGCGTCCGGCAGCCTCCATCGCGCCGGCGCGGTCGCCGGAGGCCATCCTGATGTGCGCCAATGCCAATGATCTCCCGACCATCTCCTGGGAGCCCTCGGACATGTCCAGGACCTCCTCGGCGGCTTTCAGCTCGCCCTTCTTGATGAGCGCCTCGCACGCCCTGACGGAGGGTCTGCAGTCGGTGGCGCGGCTCTTGGAGACGACCCTGCGCATGATGTCCCTGTCGACGTCCCCCGAAGCGGAGAGCTCGTCCACGAGCATGACGAGTACCTGTGAGTTGACCGTCCCCTCGTAGCCGTCCAATTCGGACACCAGCGCGAGGGGGCCCCCGTTGGGGTACGCGCGGGCATCCAGCACCTTCCACATATGGTACTCGAACGAGCTCTGCAGAACGGGACGGCCTGACATGGGTACGGCATCGCGACCGGCCTATGTAAACGGTTGCTGGACGGCCGATTCGGACGCTAAGATTAGTATTATATACAGCGTCGGATTTTGGGGATTCTGAGGCAGCTGTGATCTAGCTGGTTAGGATCTGAGCCTTCCAAGCTCATTGCCCGGGTTCGAATCCCGGCGGCTGCACTCATATCTCAAAATTGTCCGACGAGCGGGAGCTCCGTCGAAGCCCGTTCCGAATATGTGAACAGTAAAGATCGCCCGTTGGGCGACCTGTAGAATTTGCCACGCCTCACAGCGCGTATCTGACCGCCGCGGAGGGACGGTCGAGGGTCGGAAAAGAGGTTAATAACGATGTGATCGAGGCCTCGGAAGAAGAAGTGCGGCCGATCGGTGCAGGAAGTTTTGCACTGATGTTGCACCATTCCTTCCGCATTCCTTCCGCATTCCTTCCGCATTCCTTCCGCATTCCTTGCATATTAAGTTCCGTTTAATTACCGATTAACTTCCGTTTA
>CAVABN010000049.1:0-10287 GCA_963586845.1 Bifidobacteriaceae bacterium | reverse complement strand
CCCGAAGACCATGCTGTCCCCCGCGGCGACGAACCTCCTGGCCTCCGTCTTGTTGTATGAGTGGTCGTCGGACAGCGCCAGCGGGATGCAGTAGTTCCGCTCGTAGTTGCCGATGAAGTCCAGCACGACCAGGAAATCCTTGTCCCTGTGGAGCCTCAGGCCCCTCCCCAGCTGCTGGATGTACACGATCGGCGATTGGGTCGGACGGAGCATGACGACCTGGTTCACGGACGGGATGTCCACTCCCTCGTTGAACAGGTCGGCGGTGAAGATGTAGTCCAAACAATAGTCTTCGTCATCGGATTCCAGCCTCTCGATCAGAGTCTCCACATCGCCCGGATCCATCTGCCCGGAGACCCATGCGGTGCGTAGGCCCCTGCGGTTGAACAGCGCCGACAGCCTCTCCGCTTCCTTCAGACCGCGGCAGAACACGAGCCCCTTCAGCCTGCCCCCGCTGTATCCGTAGTACGAGGTCTCCCTGAGGATGTGGTCGACCCTCTCCTCAAGCTCGACCTCCCCGAAGACCGTCTTGTCATCCACCTCGACGCCGTCGATCTCCAGCTCGGACACGCCGAAGTAGTGGAACGGGCAGACGAGGCTGTACTCCAACGCCTCCTTCAGACGGATCTCGTAGGCGATGTTGTGGTCGAACAGGGCGTAGATGTCGTATCCGTCGGTCCTGTCCGGGGTGGCGGTCATGCCGAGCATGAAGCTCGGGGTGAAATGGGATATGATCCTCTGGTAGGACGGGGCGCCGGCGTGGTGCACCTCGTCGATCAGGATGTAGTCGAAGCGGTCCGCCGGGATGCGCTTCAGCGCATCGGGGTCGGACATCGCCTGCACGGTGGAGAACAGGCAGTCGCAATCATCGGGTATGTCGGAGCCGTCGAATACGCACATCACATGTCCGTCTCCGAACACCTTCTCGAAGCTCTTCATGGCCTTGTCGCGGATGCTGCGCCTGTGGACCAGGTACAGGACCCTCCCGCCGTGCACCTTGGCGTCGAAGGCCGCCAGGTACGTCTTGCCGCTCCCGGTGGCGGAGATCACCAATGCCCTCCTCCCGCCTTCGGCGCGTATCTCTGCTAATCTTTCCAGCGCCCCGGCCTGCATGACGTTGGGGACGATCCTCGGACCCGCATCGGGAACGACCCTCTCGGACACCGCCCTGCGCTCCTCGCGCATGGAGTCGTAGATGGAATCGTACGCATCCAGCCATTCCGGCGTGACGGGAGTGGCGTGCTCGTAAACCTTCTCGAACTCGTCGACGATGCTGCCGATGACCTGCCCGGATTCGGCGGAGTTGAACAGGATGTTCCATTCGCCGTTGGAGCAGAGCGCGTTGTTGGTCAGGTTGCTGCTCCCGATGATGACGTCGTACCCATCGCCCTTCCTGAAGATGTAGCACTTCGAGTGCATCCTCATCTGCTCCTCGGTGACGATGCGGAGGTCGATGTTGGACATCTCCAGCAGCTTGCGGAGCGCTCTGGGCTGGGTGAAGTTTTGGTACTGGGAGGCGACGATCCTCCCCCTGACGCCCTTCTCCGTCAGGTGCTTGAACTCGCTGAGGAGGGCGTTCACCCCGTCGTAGGTGACGAACGCCACGGAGAACATGAACTCGTCGCAGGACGAGAGCTCCTTCTTCATGGCGGTGATGACCTTCTCGCCCAGGTCGGGGTCGTTGACCAGGAACCTGGGGATGTAGGATTCCTCGGCATCGACGGAGCGGTCGATGAACCCTCTCTCGAGGCCGGTCTTGAGCATGTCGAGCGTCAGAACGAACCCTCCAGCAGGTCCACGATCAGCTTGTCGGCCTCGATCCAATCGAGGTCCCGGATCTCGCCGGGTCCGAACCATCCGGCGTACTCGTGCTCGGTGAGGACGGGTTCGCATGAATCCATCGGAACGAGGAATGCATGGATGTCCACGTCGAAGTCCGGATAGGAGTATTGGACCTCCCCGACGGGGCGGAGGGTGCCGATGTCGACGGACAGTTCGAGCTCCTCGGAGAACTCTCTCACGAGGGCCTGCTCCGGCGTCTCGCCCGCTTCGACCTTCCCGCCGGGGAACTCGTACCTGTGCGACAGGTACGGGTACTTGGCCTCGCCTTTCCTGAAGCAGAGGAACCTGGAGCCGTCGTACACGATCCCGGCGGATATGACGAACATGCAGGAACCGAGATCGGCCGCGGCTAAATACATGCCGGGGACTGTACTCGCGTCGTGTTGATGGCGGTCATCGCAGATAGATCTTGGGCATGGGCTTTGCCATGTCTTTGATGAATGCGGCCGCGAAGAGGGGATAGTGCTCGATGCCGTTCTCATCGGTATGAATGTTCGATCTCTCGAACACGATCCTCCTCTGGATCCTTCCGTCGTCCTTCGCTTTCGACATGGGCGGTATGGACCTGTCCTTCCCGGACCCCACCTCGACGGCCGCGGTCTCCAATCCCAGTTCGACTACGAAGTCCAGCTCCACTCTGTCGGGGCATCTGTTATCGAGATAGTAGTGCGGCTCCACGCCGGCCTTCGTCATGCATTCCGCGACGATGTTCTCCGCCAGGGCTCCCCGGGCGAACGAATCGTCCTTCGAGCACGCGGCGTTCAGCGCGTCCGGGCCCAGCATGCTGATCAGCATCCCCGTGTCGGACACGTAGAGCTTGAAATGCGACGGCTGCTCCCTGATGGACACGGGGGCCTCCAATCCGCTGAGCCTGTGGCAGCGATGGACGACATCGGTGTCCGCCATCCACAGCAGCGCGCGTTCGTACCTCTGGACCATGTTCAATTTGTGGCCCCCTTCGATGCGGGACCACATGAACCTCCTGTTCGCCTCGGTCAGCTGGGACGGGACGGATCCGTAGCATGTCAGGATCTTCGGGACCAACGATTCGGGGGCGTAGGTCATCGCATCGTTCCAGAATGCGAGGACGGCGTCTCTCAGGATGCCCGAGACGCGGTCCATCCCCTCCCCGGACACGAACGCCGACACGGCCTCGGGCATCCCGCCGGTCGCCATGAACTGGTCGAAGCGGTCCTGATAGACGTTCAGCGCGGTCATCAGCAGCGGTTCCCTGTCGCGCACGGACATCCTGATCGCGGAGGTCTGCGCCTCGCTGTATCCGATGGCCCACAGGAACTCCTCGAAGTCCATGCCGTGCATCTGCAGATGGTTCTCGCACCCGATCGGGATGCGCGCCGCGGGATCGTCCCTGTCCTCGTCCCTGAGGGGGACCCTCAGGAGCGAACCGGCCGCGATGACGTCGTACCTCCCGTCGGTGCCGAAGTCCTTCAGCGCGTACCTCGCCCGATGGCAGTGCTGGATCTCGTCGAGGACGATCAGCGTGTTCCCGGGGGATATGACGGAGCCGGGCTTCAGGATCCTCATGGCATCGACCAGCCTGTCGACGTCGAGGCTCCCGTCGAAGATCCGGCGGGCATCTTCGTCCGTGCTCAGGTCGAGATAGACGCTGTGCTCGTACGTCTTCGCGAATTCGCGGATGAGGGTGGTCTTCCCGATCCCGCGCTGCCCCCTGACCAGCAGGCATTTGCGCCGGGGCTTCGACTTCCACTTGATCAGGTCGTCCATCGCCTTTCTGCGGAACATATTTGTCGAACCGTATTCGAATATATCAAAGCATCAGACAATCCATGTGAAAAATCTACACGGATGTGGAAAAATCATGTGAAAAATCCACATCGGAGCAGAGGATCCGCGCGGTGGCGGACATCGCAGGTGCACCAGCATCCCGCCGTACCTCTCGCTGTACTCCGCTTTCAGGTAGTTCCTCTCGAGCGGGTCCGACGACCCGTAGATCTCGCCGAGACGGTCGATGGACATCCCCGAGTCGTACGCGTAGATCGTCCCCTCCTCGCTGGGGCGGATGAGGATCGTCCTCATGTCGGGACTCATATGGACATGGTACCTCCCGTTCCTAAGCGCATCGCAGGACAGTCTCCCGCCCTGGATGATGACGGTGTACTCCTGAACGTCCCCTCCCGCCTCCATCGGATCCCGGCGGACGGTACGGACGGTCGGAGCCGTCGGGACCGCGGGCACCGCCCTCGGAGGCTGCGCATCCTCCGCTTCCACGGACGTCAGCACGATCTCCTCCGAACCGAGTCCGATCTCCGACCTCTCCGGTCTCGAAGCGAGGTCGTTCTTCAGGATGCGGATCTCCTCCCTCAGGGCGGCGTTGGCGTCCTCCCGCGCCCTCAGCTCGGTCTGATGCCTCTCCCTCAGCTCCTCCTCGATCCTCATCTGCAATTCGCCGAGGTACTTCTCCTCGAAGCCCTTCTCGAACTGCGCCCGGTTCCTCTTCCACAGGACGGAGATCATCTCGTTCTTCAGGTTCTGGTCGCACTCCATCAGGATGTTCACGTCCACCTTCCTGATGGCCCTGGCGTAGTACACCCCTCCGTTCTCGTACTTGTCCAGGATGCAGATGTAAACCTCCCCCTCCTGGATCTCCAGCCCCCCGTACCCGTTGTCCGGGAAGACCTTGATGCGGTCGTATTCGGATATGAGCCCGGGTTTGGACGGGTTCTTCCTGAACACCAGCATCTCCACCCTGGTCGCCGATTTGATTATCACGTCGTCGGAGGCGAAGGCCGTGCCCTCCCTCTCCATGAACTCGCGCTGCAGGTCCAGCAGATTGGCCATGCCCTCGCGCCTCCTCCGCAGTCACCGGATTCAATCTCAGGATTGGCATCTGGTCCAGGACGTAGTAGGCGTCCGCCGTGCGTTTGGTCTCGTTGTTGTACGCACCGCTGAACGCGGCCACCTCCACCCTCTTCCCGGCGGATTGGACCTTCTGTATCGCGGGGACGAAGTCCCTGTCCCCGCTCACCACTATCGCCACGTCGTAGTGGTTCATCATGGCGTGCTCGAGCATCTCGCAGGCCAGGGACACGTCCACCTCCTTCTGCTCCACCTTGTCCCCGCGCCTGACGAGGGAGTCCCGCTCTATCACGCGGAAGCCCTGGTCCCTCAGGTTGTTGTGCAGGGTGTCTATCGGATCGCCCTCGACCACCACGTGGGGCCTCCCGTCGAAGACGTAGGCTCCGATCAGCTCCCTCTTGCCGACGAGGATCTGCGTCAGACCGAACAGGTCCAGCGATCCGATCCCGCAGGTCATGTTTAGGGAGGAGTCGATGTTCCGGTAATCGATGAAGACCATGACGCGGCTGTATGGGTTCTCGTTGAACAGCTTCATCGGCATGCCGTATGGATGCGAGCGCATAGATATATCATCTTCGGTCATCGAAGCTTTAAATTAGGGAAGTATGATACTCCGTACGATGATGATTGAGCAGAAGAAGCCCAGATGCAGGAAGTCCAAGGCGACCGCGTCCGCGGTCACCGGCGGGAGCGGGGACCCGCTGCCGGGATTGAGCGAGTTCGAGAGGAAGTCGATGTCCATCGTGTCCGCCGATTCGAAGTCGAGGTCGCGCAAATCGATGTCCGTTGACGATCCGGCCGCCCTGAAGGAGCAGAACGGGAGGCTGACGGACGAGCGCGACAAGCTCAAATCGGATCTGGAGAAGGCGTCGAAGGACCTCGCCGGGACGAGGGCGGAGTTGAAGGAGGTCAAGGAGAAGCTCTCCACAGCCGAGCAGAACCTGGAGACCAACCGCGCGAGGAACGCCGATCTGAACGATGAGCTGGAATCGAAGAAGGAGAGCATCCGCAAGCTCATGGACGAGAAGGGTCAGTTGAGCGAGAGGGTCAAGAGCCTGGAATCGGGACGCCCCGACCTGCTCGCGCAGTACAACGAGAGGACGTTCGCGGAGCTCGACCAGCAGGTCAAGTCGCTGAGGAAGGAGAGGAACGACCTCGACGGGAAGGTCAGGACGCTCGAGGAGAAGAATGCGAGACTGACCGAGGAGCGCGATTCGTTCAGGGACGATGCGGAGAGGCTCGACGGGGAGCTGAAGGCTCTGAAGGAGCAGATCGCCGTCGAGATGGAGGCGGTCACGGTCACGAGGAAGGACGAGATGTCGATGTCCTCGGCCCGGTTCGAGGACGGCAACTACGACGTCCGTCTGGGGGCCGATCTGTCCTACATGACCTTCAGGAAAGACCCGGACGGCAAGGCGCTGTGTTGGGGCAAGCGCATCTTCCTGCCGAAGCTGAAGGCGTACGTCCCGTTCGAGAAGAAGACGAAGTACGCGGGGGAGGAGATCGACGGGATGATCAGGATCCGGCTGACCTGAGGTGTATCGGGGACCCATCTGGCTGGTACGGGGCCCCCTGTCCATGCTCAAAAAGCCCCCCGCAACAGGCGCAGGATACATAAAACTGCTGGTTGCGACAGTCAAAGATATCTACTGGCTACGAAATTCGTAATTCTGACCTCGGCCGATGGCCGGATTCTACGGAATCCGTAGGAAAAGTCGAAGTTTCTGGCTAAGCTTATTATATTCCCTCTTCAGCTCAGTACCCATGACTGAAGGGAAGTGGTCATTCTGACCGAAGAGAGAAGCGTCTTCGGCGGGAGGAAGGCATTCATTCTCGCCACCGCGGCCTCTGCTGTCGGTCTCGGTAACCTTTGGAGGTTCCCGACCCTCGCCGCCAGGCACGGGGGAGGAACGTTCCTGCTCACGTACATAATCGTCGTTCTCCTGTTCGGTGTCATTCTCCTGCTCACGGAGATCGCCATCGGGCGTTACACCCGCAAGAGTCCGATCGACGCGTTCGACACCCTCCACCCCAAGAGCAAGTTCATCGGGGTGCTGGCGTCGGCCGTGCCGGCCATCATCATGCCGTATTACTGCGTCATCGGAGGATGGGTCCTTGCGTTCCTCGTGGGATACGGCACCGGTACGGACATGTCGTCCGCTTTCGGGAGCTTCATCAGCTCCTACTGGTCCGTCGTCGCGTTCCTGGTGTTCTTCGGGATATCGATGGCCGCCATCTACGCCGGCGTCACGAAGGGAATAGAGAAGACGAGTCTCGTCCTGATGCCCCTGCTCCTGGTCATCCTCGTGGTGCTGGTCATCCACATGTTCCTGCAGCCCGGTATGTCCGACGGTATCCACCAGTACCTCTCCTTCGATCTCAGCGAGGTCAACGGGAGCATGCTGGTCGACGCCATGAGTCAGTCGTTCTTCTCGATGTCCATCGCGATGGGCATCCTGATCACATACGGCTCCTACATGGACAAGAAGGAGAACATCGAGACGTCCGCCCTGAGCATCGCCGCGATCGACACGATCGTGGCCATCCTGGCCGGACTCCTGATCGTCCCGACCGTGTTCAACTACGTGCAGACGGAGTGCGGCGGCGTCATGCCCGCCGGACCTTCGCTGATCTTCAGCGCCCTGCCCAACATCTTCGTCGACATGCCCGGCGGACAGTTCATCGGGTTCCTGTTCTTCGTACTGGTGTTCCTCGCGGCGCTGACGTCGGCCATCTCCGTGGCCGAGGCCGTCGTGGCCACCATCATGGACCGCGCCCACAAGACCCGTAAGGAGGCCGTCATCCTCTTCACGATCCCCGTGGCCATCGTCGGAACCATCGTCTGTCTCGGATTCGGTCCTCTGGACTTCGTCATGATAGGCGACAAGGGAATCCTCGACATGCTGGACATCCTGTCCAACAGCATCATGATGCCCATCGTGGCGTTCGGTACATGTGTCGTCGTCGGCCATGTGGTCGGATGCAAGCTGGTCATCGACGAGATCGAGTCCTCCGGCAAGTTCAGGCTCAAGCCCGTTTACCCCATCCTGGTCAAGTGGGTGGCGCCCATCGCCATCGCTGTGATCCTGGTGTCCGGTATCCTGTCGCTCTGATCCCGGAATGAAAACAGGTCCGGGCTCCGGCCCGGACCATCTTAATCATAGTTTTGAGAAAGGGGCCGAGGCCCCCGAAGTGTTTCTCAGAAGAGTTTGAAGACCCTGTCGGAGAAGCCGACCATGTCGTCGACGGGCATCCCCGCGATGAGGGCCGCCTGGTCGTACATGATGACGGCCATGTCCTTGGCCTTCTCCGGGTCCTCCGCGATCGTCCTCTTCAGCGCCGCGTAGGCCGGATGGTCGGCGTTGATCTCCAGGACGCGCTTCGCCTTCACGTTCCCGTTGTCCCCGGGCACGGATGCGAAGTACTTCTCCATCTCAAGCGAGACGTCCCCGTCCGCGCTCAGGCAGACTGCGTGCGTCTTCAGCTTGTTGGACAGGCGCACATCCGAAACGGAGTCGCCGAGGGCGTCCTTGATGAAGTCCAGGGTCTCCTTCTCGGCCTCGGCCTTCTCCTCCGACTCCTTCTTCTCGTCCTCCGTCTCCAATCCGAGGTCCTTCCCGGCCACGTCGCAGAACTCCTTCTCGTCGTACTGCATCATGGTCTTCAGGGCGAACTCGTCCACGTCCTCGGACAGGCACAGGATGTCGTATCCCTTGGCGGTGACCTGCTCGGTCTGGGGGAGCTGCTTGGCCCTGGCCACGCTCTCCGCCGCGGCGTAGTAGATCTTGGTCTGGTCGGGGGGCATGGCGTCGACGTATTCGCGCAGCGTCACCAGCGAATCCTTCTTCAGCGAGTGGAAGAGCACCAGGTCCTTCAGCTGGTCCGCGTTGGCGCCGTATCCCTCCACGATGCCGTATTTCAGCTGGAGTCCGAAGGCCTTGTAGAACCCGAGGTACTTCTCGCGCTCGTCCTTCAGCATCCTCTCCAGCTCGGCCCTGACCTTCTTCTCGATGTTCGAGCGGATGGCCGAAAGCTGCCTGTCGTGCTGGAGCATCTCCCTGGAGATGTTCAGGGACAGGTCGGGGGAATCGACCACGCCGCGCACGAACCTGAAGCACTCGGGCAGGAGGTCCTTGCACTTCTCCATGATCATGACTCCGGAGGAGTAAAGCTGCAGACCGGGCTCGTACTCCCTGCTGTAGAAGTTGTACGGCGCGACGGCCGGGATGAACAGCATGGCCTTGTAGCTCACCGCCCCCTCGGCGTTGATCCTGATAACCGCGACCGGATCCTCCCAGTCGCGGAACTTCTCCTTGTAGAACGCGAAGCACTCCTCGTCGGTGACGTCGGATTTCGACTTCTGCCAGATGGGGACCATGCTGTTGACGACCTCGTCGACGATCGAGGTCTTCCACTCCTTCTTCGGCTCGCCCTTGTCGTCGACCTCGCCGGTCTCGACGAGATCGTCCTTCTCCACGTCCATGTGGATCGGCCAGCGGACGTAGTCGGAGTAGGTCTTGACCAGGTTCTTGAGACGGTAGGATTCCAGGAACTCGGAGTACCTCTCGTTCTCGTCGTCGGGGCGGAGGTGCATTATGACCTCGGTTCCCCATCCGTCCTTCTCGCACTCGTCGATGGTGTACCCGTCGGCGCCCTTGGACCTCCACCTGTAGGCCTGGTCGGAGCCGTACTTCTTGGTGATCACGGTGACCTCGTCGGACACCAGGAACGCGCTGTAGAAGCCCACTCCGAACTGTCCGATGATGTCCACGTCCTTCCCTTCCTCCATCTCCTTCTTGAAGTCGAGGGAGCCGCTGTGGGCGATGACCCCTAGGTTCTTCTCCAGGTCGTCCTTGTCCATCCCGATCCCGTTGTCGGATACGGTGACGGTGCGGGCGTCCTTGTCCGAGGTCACCTTGATCTTCAGGTCCTCGCGGGGGACCGTGACCTCGTCGGGTTTGGTCATGGCGAGGTAGTGCAGCTTGTCGATCGCATCGGACGCGTTGCTGATGATCTCCCTCAGGAAGATCTCTCTATGGGTGTAGATCGAGTTGATCATCAGGTCGAGAAGCTGCTTGGATTCTGCTTTGAACTGTCTCTTAGACATATCTCCAGCCTCCGCTATCGCGGTTGTATATGGCCTCAACTATCTGAACTTCTATAAGAATCTTCGTTATTTTGTACAAAATACGGGCTTTGTAAACACATCTCGGGATGATGATCGGGGACAGGGGATTCGGAGTGGCGATCGGCTCGGCGGATTTTACTTAACTCTCTCTTAACACGGCAGGAACGGTTGGGCAGATTTCAATGATTTTTATGAGATGTGTTTAAATAGTATCATTAAAAAATTGTCATTTTTAAGTAGAATCGATGATTTCTGTCACTTAATTTTACTTAACAGTAACTTAACAGAGGCGCTGATCGGACCACATTGTAGGGGTGATTCCGAGTTCGGAATCGGGCATGCACGCTCATTCGCATGGCCATATGACAGTACCGTTCGTGCGAGTCCGTCTATAGATGGCCGTGATTAATCCAATCCACGGATGAGGATTGTCGGCATCCGTATTCGCCCGAATCCCGTCGCGGACGGTCCCACTGTAC
>CAVABN010000048.1:0-10312 GCA_963586845.1 Bifidobacteriaceae bacterium | reverse complement strand
CTATGGTCCACCAACACGCTGGTCTAAAAACACGAAACGTTATATACGGTCTTTCCCAGTCAAGGCGCGATGAAGGTCTACAGCGTTAATTTCCTCCTGAAAGGAAAGACCCCGTACAAGGATCTGGCGCCGGTTTTCCCGGATATCCTCAAGATGCTCCTGGAGGAGATCGGACAGATGCCCGAGGAGGAGGAGATCCTCCAGATGCTGATCGACCTCAACGTCTCCGACCTGGAGAAGAACAGGAAGCCCGAGGGATACAACCGCAAAGGGAAGGTCCGCCTGGTGTTCCCCATGGACAGGAACGAGTTCTACATCAAGACCTACATCAAATCGCAGGACCTGAGCCACATCGCCGACAACATCAGCAACATGCTGACCGCCGCCGGGATCAAGTTCACGACGACTCAGAACGAGGACGTTGAGTTCTGATCGTCATCGGAAACCCCTTCCTTTTCTTCGACCGGATGGTCATCCGGCGGATTTTCTCTACCGGTCGGTGCCGATTCCCGCTCGAAAGGGTTGTCCGCTGCATCATCCCCTATCATTTCGAGGACTTCGTCTATGGACATATCGTCGTAGATCCGCCTTCTCCAGAACGTGTAATCCCGACATGGATCCGAATCTCCTTCCTCCCTTCCCATACGAATACTCCTAGGAACCGCAGTACATGCGATATAACTATGCATAGGCATACAGCCAATATTTGAAACTTCTCCGAGATACATAACGCCGTCGCCATCCGTTCGCATCGCTCCATTCCCCAGACGTGGGATCATCTGTCTGGATGCTCCACCCGCTGGTTTCAAATACAGCATTATTCAACTGTCCAAATGACCACCGTATGGTATTAATAGACCCTCGATATGTTCATGTTCGTCGATAAGAATAGACAAATGTCTAATCACATGACACAGTGATGGACATGTGTCGTTTCCTTCCGACAGACGGAGATGATACGTATGGGCAAGGAGGAAATCCTCAGCGATCTGAAGACATCCATCGAGACGTGGAACATCGCGCTCGCGCAGAAGGCCACCCAGGAGGCCGTCGATTCCGGACTCACCGTCGCGGAGATCATCGGAGACGGACTCGGCAAGGGGATGGAGACCATCGGCATCAGGTTCGACAGGGCCGAACTCTTCCTCCCTCAGGTCGTAGCGGCATCCAAGACCATGGAGGCCGCCCTCAACATCCTGGAGCCCCTGATGTCGCAAGGCAAGGGGGCCATGAAGGGGACGGTCGTCATGGGTACCGTCGAGGGGGACATCCACGAGATCGGGAAGAACGTCTGCTGCGCCATGCTGCGTGGCGCCGGATACAAGGTCATCGACCTCGGGCCCGATGCCACCGCCCAGGACTTCATCGACGCCGCCGAGGAGAACGACGCCATGATCCTCGCAGGTTCGGCGCTCATGACCACGACGCTCGAGGCGCAGAGGGAACTCGTCAAGACCGTCAAGGAGTTCGAAGCGCCGTACAAGTGCATCTTCGGAGGAGCCCCCTGCAGTCAGGAATGGTGCGACGAGATCGGCGCGGACGGATATTCGGCCACGGCGAACGAGATCGTCGGCCTCGTCGACGGGCTGATCTGACCACCCTTCCCCCTCCGTTCCGACCTTTGATCCCCGTCGGTCGGAGGGGCGAATAACTCCTCCAACCCACGATATTTAAAGAATATCCGTCCCATGTAAAATCATATTTATATTTTTTCTATAATAATTTTCGACCTGAAAAATCACTATTTAAAAATTTCGAATTAAACCGCGGAATCAAGTTGGAACATATATCCAAATGGACATAACCGACAGACTTATTGCAAATGGTTAAATAGCGTCCAGAAGGGTCTTTTTTCCAAGGAGGGCGGTCCGGCGACCAGCGGGTCTCTAAAACCTAGCCAGCGGGGTTCGACACCCCGGCCTTTCGCCAGGTCAGTGTTTAGAATGATTGGATTCACAGATCCCCAGATTCAGCATCTCATGGAATACGGCGACGCCGACTACTCGCACATGGAGTTCGAGGACGCGGCCGATCGCGACAAGCAGTTCGCCAAGCTCATGTCCAAGACGGAGGCGGCGAACGATGCGATGATCAGGGGGATGATAGCCAATCCGACCAGGCACGACCTCTCGGCGTTGGAGGCGAGGATCGCGGAGGCGCTCAGGGCCAGAGGATTCATCGAGGTCAGGACGCCCACATTCGTTTCGATCCAGCAGCTCTCCAAGATGACGATCACCCCCGACCACCCGCTGTACAAGCAGGTGTTCTTCATAGACGACAAGCGCGCCCTCAGGCCCATGCTCGCACCGAACCTCTATGTAGTGATGCGCAGGCTCAGGGACCACACCGACGGCCCCGTCAAGATCTTCGAGATCGGACAGTGCTACAGGAAGGAGTCCAAGAGCTACAGGCACCTCGAGGAGTTCACGATGATGAACCTCGTGGAGCTCGGGCCCGAGGGGGACCCCGTCGATTGCCTCAAGACGTACATAGCCGACGTCATGGAGGCCGCGGGATTGGATTACACCCTCACCCGCGAGGAGTCCGACGTCTACGTCGAGACCCTGGATGTCGAAGTGGACGGAACGGAGGTCGCCTCCGGAGCCGTCGGACCCCACAGGCTCGACGCCGCCCACGATGTCCATGAGGCATGGGCCGGCGTGGGATTCGGACTGGAGAGGCTGCTCATGCTCAAGAATGGGAAGAGCAGCGTCAGGAAGACCGGCAAGAGCAACACGTACCTCAACGGTTGCAAGCTCGACTGAACGTCATGTCCGTCGCTGGAGGATCCTAGGATGAGACTATGCATCGTCGGCGGAGCCCTGCAGGGCATGGAGGCCGCCTTCCTCGGCCGCAAGGCTGGTTATGAGACCGTCGTGATCGACAGGCGCGCGGAGGCCCCGGCGCTATCCATCTGCGACGAACCCCACGTTCTGGATCCGTTGGAGGATCCGTGGGACGCCATGGAGATATTCAGGACATGTGATGCCGTGCTGCCGGCGTGCGAGGAGCACGACCTGCTCTCGGCGCTGGACCGCATGCTGGCCGGTTCCGGGATCAGATTCCTGTTCGACCTGCACGCCTACGACACATCCCAATCGAAACTCGAATCCAACGAGCTGATGACGAAGGTCGGCGTCCCCCTGCCCGGCAGATGGCCGGAGTGCGGGTTCCCCGTGGTGGTCAAGCCTTCATCGCAGAGCGGCAGCATCGGCGTGTCCGTGGCGCACAGCGATGAAGAGGTCCAAGCGGGACTCGAGAAGGTCTCGTCCCTCGGGGACGAACCCGTCATCCAGGAGTTCGTCCACGGCAAGAGCGTCTCCATCGAGGTCATCGGCGACGGGAAGGACGCCCGCGCATACGTCACCACGGAAGTTGTCCTGGACGGCGGATACGACTGCAAGGAGGTCCGCTGCTTCCCCGACATCCTGGACGGCGAACAGCAAGCGATCTTCGAGGACTGCTCCCGCAGGACCGCGGAAGTGCTGGGATTGGGCGCCCTGATGGATGTCGAGGCGATCCTCACACCCAAGGGGCTCAGGTTCCTGGAGATCGACGCCCGCATCCCCAGCCAGACGCCCGCCGCCATCTACACGGCCACGGGGATAAACCTGCTCGAACAGCTTGTGGGATCCGGCAAGACGCCTGTGAAGAACGCAGGACGCTCCGGGATCTACTGGCATCTGCATTTCAAGGACGGGATATTGAGGACCACGGGAGAGAAGGAGTTCTCCCACGTATCCGAACCCAGGATGGATTCCGGGCTGTTCGGATCCGACGACTCGATAACCGACTACGCTCCCGAGAAGAGGGAATGGCACGGCACGTTCATGGTGTCCGGGAGCTCTCCGCAGGAAGCGGAGGACCGCCGCCTGTCGGTCATACGGGCGATCATGGAGGAGTGCGGGACGGGATCGTTCGTCGACGCGGCCCCCAAGGAGGCATGATATCATGACAAGGCTCACATCTGATATGATCTGGGGCGTCCCCGACGACGAACTCGACCTGGACGGGAAGCTCCTGAAGACCACCGGCAAGACGGTGAAGGGAATCGCTCTGGAAGCTGCGGGATTGGATTGCGACGACTACGACCTCTCGAGGTTCGCGGCCGCGGCCGTCCCGATCACTTCCGGTCTGGGGATCATCGGCGGGTTCGCGAAATCCGTCGACGCCATCCTGACGAGACTGGGGATGAGGAGCTTCGTGACCGATGCCACCGACGTCTCCGGATTCGCCGAGGCGGTGTCCAAGGGCGCGGAGATCGTCATGATGTCCGACGACCCCACGTTCATCGCGTACAACACCGTCGAGAGGAGGTTCACGGACAACTCCTGGGGAACCGCCATGGGATACTCCGTCTGCCTGAAGAACGCCGCCAAGGGCGTCGAAGGGAAGGATGTGCTCGTGGTCGGGGCCGGAAGGGTGGGCGCATGGGCCACGAAGATCCTCCTCGGCTGGGGCGCGAACGTCTCCGTCACCGACATCGCGTTCGAGAAGGCCGAAGCGCTGATCCCCCTGGGAGCGAAGGCCGTCAAGGGCGTGGAGAGGGCAATCTCCGACAACACCCTTCTGATAAATGCCGCACCTTATATCATCCCCGGAGAGATTATCGCCCAGGGTTCCATAATCTCCAGCCCGGGCGTCCCCCACTACTACGATCTAGAGGGCAGGACCAGGTGCAAGGCGATCATCCACGATCCCCTGGAGATCGGGACCGCGGTCATGGCCGTCAACAGCGCGGCCTACACGATCAAGAGGGAGGAAGGCCTGTGAGGTACGGAATAGCATTGGATATCGGGACCAGCGGACTGCGCTGCCAGGCGCTGGACCTGGACACGGGGAGGACTGTGGGCACCGTCATAACGGAGCGCCACCCGATCCCCGGGATGAACGTCATCGACCACGTCAACTTCGCCATGAAATCGGGCGAGGACGTGGCCCACGGACTGATCGTCGAGACGGCGAACAACCTGTTCTCACAGCTGGGCATCGACCTATCCGAGGTGGAGAAGGTGGGCGTCTGCGGGAACCCGTTCCAGCTGTCCCTCTTCCAGAACATCGAGATCCGCGACCTGGCCTACGCCGGGAAGAACATGCTGAAATCGCTCGGCGTGGTGTCGCCCCCCAGGGACGGGGACGTCGTCTCCGCGGAGTCCGTCGGACTCAGGGGGATGCCGAAGGCCCAGGTGATCATACCTCCCGCGGTGAGGCACGAGATCGGGGCCGACGCCATCGGGATGATGATGCTCACGGACATCCTGGAGGAGAAGGAGCCGTGCATCGTCGTAGACTACGGCACCAACGCCGAGATGGCGCTCGTCGTGGACGGGAAGATCTACAGCGGCTCCGCCGCCGCGGGACCCGCCCTCGAGGGGCAGCAGATCAAACGCGGGATGCTCGCCGCTCCGGGAGCGCTCAGCGAGCTGAAGATAACCGACAAGGGCTGGAGATGCTACGTCCTGGACGACACCCTCGCCCCCGTGGAGGGGGACCTGATAGACCCGCTCACCGGCAAGGTGCTCGAAGAAGGGCCGATGCACGGCAAGGCCGTCGGCATCACTGGTACCGGAGTCATCGCGGCCCTGGCCAACGGACTGACCGCCGGCATAATCCACCCGCCCAAGATCGAGACGCCCTCGGGCACGCTGATCCTGCAGGACGGCATCGAGATCTCGTCGGCGGATGTGGACGAGGCCGGTAAGGCCATCGGAGCCCTCCGCGCGGGATTCCTGACATTGATGAACGCCGCCGGCGTCTGGGTCGACGACGTCAAGAAAGCGTACATGTCCGGCGCGTCCGGACTCTACGTCGACGCCCTCAAAGCACTGGAGGTCGGGATGGTCACCCCCGGCGCCAAGCACATCGTCCAGTTCGGGAACACGTCCATCGGGCTCGCGAGGAAGATCGTCCTCGGCGAGGTGGACCTCGAGGGTCTGAGGGAGTTCGCCAAGCAGCTCCGCGCCGACCACGTGATGTTCGCCACCTCTGAAGTGTTCAAGAACCTCTACTCCGTGGAATACTCCGTGTGGTGCACCAGCATGCCCATGTCGATGTACAACGACATGCTCGACATGTACTCGCTCCCGCACATCCCCCTGGAGTTCGACATCGCGAAGGTGAAGGTCGACAGGCAGACGATACGCGACCTGCCTGACACCGAGGAGTGCAAGGTCAAGATCATCAAATCCGGGACCCTCCTGACGGGCATCGTCGAGGGATGCATCGGATGCAAGAAGTGCGTGAAGGAATGCCCCGAGAAGGCGCTCTCCATCGATGCTGAAGGCGTGTCGGATCACAGGGCGACGATCCAATCGGACCGCTGCGCCGGTACCGCATGCCGCAGATGCGAGAGGGCCTGCCCCAAGAAGGTCCTCCACACGGACCAGCTCACCCTCACTTGATGAGGATGCTGTCGACACCGCGACAGGTCTTCAACTCGGCGATCGCCTCGGGCGGGATCTTGCTGTAGACGACTACGGCAAGGACCGCCCGGCCCTCGTCACCGCGGTCGTCGACCATTGCCTGCCTTACCGACACGCCGTATCTGAACAGGACATCCGTGATCTCGGCGAGGATGCCGGGCATGGTTGCATCGGTCGGAGTGATGATTATCGACGAGCACCCTATGACGGGCGCGAGCTCCACCATGGACAACGTGCTCTTGATCTTCGAGAACACCGCATCCAATTCCGGAGTGGACGATATCTTCTCGAGCGTGGTGCGGACGACCCTGCGGTCGACGTTGCACGCCCTGCCTATGGCGGAATCGCCCTGTTCGACATCGCCGCAGTAGGCGCGACCCTCCCTGACGCTCATGCCGAGTTCGAGAAGGAGGTTCGCTACCCTCTCCTGAGAGGGGTATCCGGAGAATTTGTCGCCTACGATGTCCATGCGGTTGCATGTTTTGATTCATTGATAAACATTCTTGTGCATTCAATCGGAATCATGACCGACGGATGCGCGGTTGATCAGGCTGGCGATATAGCCGGCCCCGAACCCGTTGTCGATGTTGACGACGCTGACCCCGCTGGCGCAGGAGTTGAGCATCGCGAGGAGAGCGGCCACGCCTCCGAAGGATGCGCCGTATCCGACGCTGGTCGGAACGGCTATGACGGGACAGTCGGCCATGCCCCCGACCACGCTGGCCAGGGCCCCCTCCATCCCCGCTACGGCTACGATCGCCTTGGACGTGAGGATATCCTCGGAATGGGACAGCAGACGGTGGATCCCGGACACGCCGGCATCGTAGATGCGGACCACGTTGTTCCCCAACGCCTCCGCGGTCGCCGCCGCCTCCTCGGCGACGGGGATGTCGCTGGTTCCCGCGGTTATGACCGATATCTTCCCCCTGCGCTCGGCCGTGGGCCTCCCGGCGACGGCGATGCGGCTGACGGGATCGTAAGAAATCTCCATCTCCGAGGACACGGCCTCGGCGAATTCAGGGGACAGCCGGGTTATGAGAACGGACTCCCCGCCCTTGGTCAACAGCGTGCGCGATATGGCGACAATCTGCTCGGGGGTCTTCCCCGCGCCGAACACCACCTCGGGCACGCCCTGACGGATCCCGCGGTGCAGGTCGACCTTGGCGAACCCCAGGTCCTCGAACGGACTCCCGCGCAGGGAGAGGACGGCGTCGTCCACGGGCACGCGCCCCGACGCGACGCCTTCCAGAAGCTTCCTGAGCCCTTCCTCGTCCATCTCGGGGGATCACTCCGGCGGATCTAGGACGATGTCGTTGGTGTGGGACCTCTGGCAGATGGTGTTGGACATCATGCCGAGCTCCTTCCATGCGGCGTTGAAGACCCCTATGGGGCAGAGACAGCCGGCGGAGACGGGCGCGCGGACCTCGGGGTCCACGATCTTGCTCCCGGCGAAATTGGCGGCATCATCCATGGTTATGACCTTCAGACGCTTGGCGTACTCCTGGATGTTGGAGCAGTCCGAGACGATGTCGACGTCGAGGTTCCCGTCCTCGCGCATGGACACCGTGACTTCGTGGACGTGGCTGCACGTCCTCATGTTGACGATAACCTTGGATGGCATGGTATCACTCGTAGATGTGCTTCTGACGCTCCTTGGAGATGGCCAGGAGCACCTCGGCGATCTGGGTCGCCTCGAATTCGGTGAGGCTCACCTCCTCGCAGAGCTCGCGGTAGTGCTGTTTCACCTCGCGCTCCTTCTCCTCATCCCAATAGCGCTGTTTGGAGCTCTTCTTGGCCTTGGCCAATTCGTCCGCGATCTCCATGCGCGTCGCGATGAGGTCGATGATCTCCTCGTCGATGGCCTCTATCTGGCTTCTCAGCTCGTCGGTGTCGGGCATATCAACCTCGCATTACGCCGAGGCGATTATATATGATTTTTCGGACCCGCGAGCGCCTGGCACCGCATACCCATCCAACCGTCGCGGGCATATGACTATTATATAGGCGGGGGATTGACCGCTCATAAGGAAGTGCTTCCAATGAGCAAGATCAGCGTTGCGGTCCTCGGTGCGACGGGGATGATCGGCCAGAGGTTCGTCCAGATGCTGGAGGACCACCCCTGGTTCGAGATCGAAGGGTTGTATGCGTCCGAACGTTCCCAGGGCAAGAGGCTCGGGGACGTCCTCAAGGTCAGGGACCACGTCTACCTCGACGAGACCATGGACCGCAGGATCGAGACCATGGACATCAAGAAGATCTCCGAGAACTGCAGGATCGCGTTCAGCGGGATACCTTCGGACCTGGCCGGGCCCACCGAGACCCAGCTGGCGGATTCGGGAGTCGCGGTGTTCACCAACGCCGGCTCCCACAGGATGGACGCCCACGTCCCGATCATCATCCCCGAGGTCAACCCGGGGCAGTTCGATGCCGTGAAGGACCAGCCCAGCTACAAGGAGTGCGGCGGGTACATCGTCACCAACGCCAACTGCTCCTCCACCGGGATCGCAGCTCCCCTGCACGCCATCAACCAGGCGTTCGGACTGAAGCAGGTCTTCGTCTCCACGTACCAGGCGCTCTCCGGCGCAGGTTACCCCGGTGTGCCGTCCCTGGACGCCGTCGGGAACGTCGTCCCGTTCATCAGCCACGAGGAGGAGAAGATGGAGACCGAGCTCGCCAAGATGCTCGGGACGTACTCGGACGGCGACTTCCATTACGCACCGTTCAAGGTCATGGCCAACTGCGCCAGGGTCCCCGTCGTCGACGGGCACCTGGAGTCGCTGGTCCTGGATACCGACAAGCAGCCCACGCTCGAGGAGCTGGAGGCCTGCCTGACCGGATTCCGCGGGGAGCCCCAGACCCTCGGTCTGCCCTCCGCGCCCGTGCAGCCCATCATCGTGAGGCACGAGGAGAACCGCCCCCAGCCGGTGTTCGACGCCATGGCCGGGAGGCCCGAGAGGGCACGCGGGATGGCAGTCACCATCGGAAGGCTCAGGCAGAGCAACGGGTACTACAAGGCCTTCGCCATGTCCCACAACACCCTTAGGGGAGGGGCGGGGGGATCGGTCCTCAACGCCGAGCTCGCCAAGGCCAAGGGAATACTCTGATCACAAACGGCGCCCGGAAGGGCGCCAAATCCTTTTTCAGTCCGATCATCGGACGTTCTACCGACTCGTACGTTAGTACAACGCGGGTTTGACACCTTGAGCTCCGAAACCTCCATGCTGTTCCCATCGATAATTGCATATCGCATACCAATCATCGTCTCTCATAGAGGTTCATGAAATGGATGGGATTTCTTCATCACCATTGATGATCACAATCAGCGGGGTCGGAGCATTGCCGGATATCGCCATCAGAGCGGAAGGCATCACAGCACTATGCGGTCTCAACGACACCGGGAAGAGCACGATTCTGAAAGCGATATACAGCGTGATGGTGCCCGCCGACTCCGCCGATGCCTATATCGAACTCGTCGGGAAGAGAATCGAATCCACGTTCGGAGATATCGGACAGTTCAGGAACATCCGTTCCGAAGATCCCGCCGTGATCACCCTCGACGATGTTCTGACGTGCACGATAGATGATACGGTCCGCGTCGAAGGGCGCCCCGGTTCCCTACCCCGTTCGGCATTCCTCCCCCTCGGTCCCGCGGTCGAGCCTGATTACCATGGCATTTCATCCGAGAGTCTCGAGACACTGGACGGGATTCTCGGGCCGATAAGCCCGGGTTCATTCATCGCCACTGAAGCAGGGATGATATACGTGTCCGAAGACGGGTCGGAGTTCAATCCGAAGAACGCCCCCGCTGGTGGCGAGATCCTCTGGATGTTGCGCGTCCTCATTGCCAACGGGTGCATCCGTAAGGGCTCCATCCTCCTGCTCGACGACCC
>CAVABN010000047.1:0-10563 GCA_963586845.1 Bifidobacteriaceae bacterium | reverse complement strand
GTTCAGGTCGCAGAGAAGGCCGGACTCAAGGTGACTTTCAGCGATGCAGGTTGGCTCACCATCGAGGGATACAATGAGAAGGGAAAGGGTGTTTCGATCTATACCTACCTGAGCTCCGATGTTTCTCAGCCGAGTGAATACAACTTCACCAACAACACGCCTGTGATGAAGAATTGTACAGGCGAGGTGCTCTTCGTTGTATACGGCGGCTACACGTGGGATTCGGCTACTGGAACGATGACATACGACAGTACGCCTACGACTAACACTGCATGGAAGACTTCCTGGCCCTTCGCGGCCTGATCAAACCGGGGGTTCGCCCCCATCTTTATTTTTCCATGAACGAGAGGTTCCGCATTGTGGCGAGCGTGGTGCTCGTCGTCGTCGGTGTTGTTTTAGGAGTGACCGCGGGGATTCTAGCCTATTCTGCAGATACGATCCAGGCGAAAGGCGCGGTCATAGACTTCGATGAATACGACACGGTATGGACCGATGCGGACATCACTCAGTACGATTCGACGTTCGATCTCCTCGAGTATCTGTGCGAGCAGAACGGATACGAGTTCGTCACAGGTTCCGATGGCAGGATCGTCTCGATCAACGGTGTGGGCGAAGGGGGTTCTTGGGACCTTTGGGTCACCTACTCGGGCAGCACCGACTGGGTGAAGCAGGATGCGCCCTACGAGCAGGATCCGAACGCATTCTCGGCGATATCCTGGACATATTCCACGGACGACCGCGAACCGACGGTCGCGGTGGATTACAGCGGAAACTCATTCTACGGATATTCTCAGAAATACAGGGTGGTCTCCCTGTCGCCGTCGGTGACCGAGATACTCTGTTCAGTCAAGGCCTCCAACATCATCGTGGGGGTCGATTCATATTCCAATTACCCGGACTCCGTCACGAAAGGGAAGGAGGACGGTTCGATAACGGTCGTCGGGACCTACACGAGTCCGAGCTTCGAGCTGATAACGGGCACGAACCCCGACATGGTGATCTGCGACGGATCCCAGACCTCCCACGTTCAGATAGCGGACAGGTTGAGGGCCGTCGGGATCGACGCGGTGGTGACCTACCCCGGCGAGGACGTGGAGCAGGTCATGGATAACATCTTCATGATAGGGTCCTCCATCCAATACGGATTGGCCGGATTGGAGGTCATAGAGAAGACCCAATACATCCTCGATACGCTCGGCTCCATTGTGGCGCCTCCGCAGGGAGGGGAGCCGGTCGACGTGATGGTCGCGCTGGAACCCGACATCAGTCCGTGGGTCTCCGGGAGCGGGACCTACATGGACAGCATCGCCACGATCATGAATTCCAGCAACGTCTTCTCGGAATGGTACGGGTGGGTCCACATAACATCCGACAGGATCCCGTACGCCAATCCCCAGACGATAATCATAATCACGACGGAGTACAAGGCCACCCAGGAGGAGTATGACTACCTCTACTCCCATCTGTCCCCGCAATGGAAGCAGACCGACGCGTGGAAGAACGGGAACGTCTACGTGATATGCGAGAGCGCGGCGGAGATGGCTCAACGTTGTGGACCCAGGCTGGCACAGGCTGCCGAACTCGTGGCCATGATGCTTCATCCGGACTGCTTCGACGTCGACGTGCCGAAGATAGTCGGGGACAACTACGTCGATTATCTGAACTACAGCAAGGAATTGAGTTTGAATGACCGAGGTTGATCTGATGCATAGAGGGGCGGCGACCGCGGTCGTCATGATACTGCTGATTACGATGCTCGTCCCGCTCGCGGTCGTGGAGGGCACGGACGGCACGGAAGGGACGGATGGTACAGATGTCCTGTTCGACCGGGGCAACGGTTCCACCCAATGGCTCGTCGGGAACGGTAGCGCCCTGCTCGAGATCGTGCAGAGCGCTGCGCAGACGATAGGCGTGGAGGTTGTGAACGACTCGGGAACGTTGACCGTCGACGGGGTTTCCGAGAAGACGATAGGGTCGTCCGACACAGGGGGCACCTTGGGCGTCTCTGGGTCCACCGGAGTCACGATAACCTCGAAATGGTCCCTCTTCGGGTGGAAGGACGGGGCATGGTCGGCGATCTCGATCGAAGAGGGGATCGAAGGATACGGGGCGTTCGCTCTCGGATTCTATCCCGATGGCATCCTCCCCGTGGAGACGCCGGACCACAGGATCGCGTGGACGATGTATCGTGGCGATGCCCTGAACTCCGGAGATCAGGATGCGACGTTCTCCGCCGAGGAGGAGTACGAGGTCAAGTGGTACGACAGGGGCGCATCCTTCGCCAATCCCGTCTATGCAGGGGGGTACGTGTTCCAGAAGTTCAGCACATACACGTACGGCGACGACAAGGGATACGCCGTCCTCGCGTGCTTCGACGTGTCCACCGGAGAGCGCATCTGGGATTTCAAATTCATATCGGGGATGAACTACGAGTCCTCGACGCCACTCATAGTGGGCGATTACATCTACACGGCCACCATGACGGGATACATCTACAAGATCCCCTGGAAGACTGGGCCTGGGGAGAATTATGAGGATGTCACCTCGTTCGGCGGTTCCTCCATTTCCGAAGCGGTGCCGGCACCGAATCTCATCAAGGATTTCGATACCGGAACGACCTATGACGCGGGATTCACCTCCCTCGTCTACGATTCCGGAGCGATATACGTCTCGCATTCCAACGGGATGGTGTACTGTTTCGATCTCGATCTGAATCTGGTATGGTCCCACATACTCGACGGCGGGATGTACTTCATCGCGCCCACGGTCTGCGACGGTCGCGTGTTCACAGGGGCGTTGAACGGTCATCTGTACATCCTCGACCAGGCGGACGGCAGCGTCGACGTCGATCAGGAGATCTACACCGTGGATATCCGCGGTAAGATGTACGGCGGCCTCGGACAGATCGCCATATTCGAGAACGGTTCGAACTACACCCTGATTTTCACCATCACCGACGGTCTGGGCATGAGTCAGACGCACTCCGGGCTGGCGGTCTACGAGTTCGATCCCTCCTCCAACACGGTCGTTAAGAGGTTCCAGGATA
Organism: Bifidobacteriaceae bacterium; assembly: GCA_963586845.1. GTDB lineage: Archaea > Thermoplasmatota > Thermoplasmata > Methanomassiliicoccales > Methanomethylophilaceae > Methanoprimaticola. The sequence goes on along the minus strand of CAVABN010000047.1, from coordinate 7,517 downwards.
CCGAGCTGGGCACCTTCGGCAGGTACGTATCGCCGGTGAGCATCGACGGCTTCACGGGAGCGTACGTCACGGTGTCGAAGGCGAGTTCCACATCCCTCATCAGGATCGATCTTGACGGGAACATCGAGACCATAACGAAGAATCTCAAGGAGATCCACTCCGCAGGCGTCGTCGTGAACGACAGGTGGATCTATCTCACCAGTTACAGTTCGGCCGACCCCATCTACATCATCTCCCTGTCGTCTGGGAAGATAGAAGGCGTGGCATACTGCGCTCCGGAGATCAGGAATTTCAACATGGCGTCCCCGCTGATCCTCGGCGATATGATCGTCGGGAACACGGACTCGGGGACCTTCGCCCTCCAGGGCAAGTTCATGGACTATTCCGAGCCAAGCAAGAACGAGGGCGCTCCGATCATCCTCTACATCGGAGGCATAGTGGTCATCGCCGTCGCCATCCTGGCGCTGATATGGTTCGCCGTACGTGCCACGAAGCAGGTCGACAACCCGTTCAAGTATCTCAAGGACAGGGCGATCCACTATCTGTACGGGGAATCGCTCTCGCATAATACCAGGAACAAGCACAGGCTCAAGTTCGTCCTCGCAGTGGGTGCGATACTCATCTTCCTGTGCTTCACGCTCTGCATCTCGATCGGTTCCACTTCGGTGATGAACCCGATAGATGCGTATTCCGCCCTGTTCTCGGCGATATCGAAGGGAGGGGTCGGGTTGGACACGGTGGAGACGACGGTGTTCGTATCGCGCCTCCCGAGGACCATAGCGGCCATGGCCGTCGGTATCGGGCTGGCGATAGCTGGTTCGGTCTATCAGGCCATCATCAGGAATCCCCTGGTCGACCCGTACATCATGGGGGTATCGTCCGGAGCGGGTATCGCGGCCATCGCCGTGATCGCATTCGACTTCACGTTCTTCGGACTGTTCTCCCCGCATTCGATATTCCTCACAGCTGTCTCCGCGATGATCGGAGGGCTGGTGGCGTTCGGATGCACCATGCTCATAGCCGAGAAGGCCGGGGGCAGTTCCATCAATTACGTCCTCGCCGGAGTCGTGGTGGGACTCGCGTTCTCCGCGCTGCAGACCATCATGCTGACCATGGCCGGGAACAAGCTCAGCAACGCGCTGACATGGCTATACGGGTCCTTCGCCGAGGTGACCTGGGCGCAGGTCGGCGTGATACTGTTCATGTCGGTGTTCCTGTCGCTGGTCCCGATGATATGGGCCAAGGAGTTCAACCTCGTCCTGCTGGGCGAGGACCAGGCACGCGAGATGGGTCTGAACGTCAAGCGCTTCAACCGCTTCATGCTCATCCTCGCCTCCGTGCTGACCTCCGTTTGCGTGGCGTTCTGCGGGATCATCGGATTCGTCGGATTGGTCATCCCGCATCTGTGCAGGATGCTCCTGGGGAGCGACCATCGCATGGTCCTGCCCGCATCGTTCTGCTTCGGAGCGGTGATGCTGATGCTGGCTGATCTGTTGTCCCGTACCGGTTACTACGGGCTCGAACTGCCCGTCGGAGCCATAACGACGGTGATCGGGATTCCTGTGTTCGCATATCTCCTGATCAAGAAGGGGAGGATCTACGATGGATGAGGTTCCTTTGCTCGAGGTCCGCGACCTCGAGAAGACATACGAGGACGGCTACAGGGCCGTCCGCGGGGTTTCGTACAAGATCAAACCCGGGATGCTGGTGGGGCTCATCGGTCCCAACGGTTGCGGCAAGTCGACCATGATGAAGTGCATCAACCGTCTCCACGAGCCGACGGCAGGAGACATCCTTATCGACGGACAGTCGATACTCCAATTCGAGCCTTCGGAGGTCGCCAAGAAGGTCGCCACCGTGCCAGCCGAACTGAGAGGGAGTTTCGGCCTGACAGTGTTCGAGACCGTGATGCTCGGAAGATACCCGTATCTGAAGAACGTCTGGTGGGAGCCCGAGGAGGATGAGGAGATGGTGATGGACTCGCTGAGGAAGTTCGGCGTGGACCATCTGAAGGACCGCGCGGTCGGTGCCCTGTCATCCGGGGAGAGGCAGCGCGTGCTCATCGCCAAGGCCTATGTTCAGAATCCGCGCCTGATGCTCGTCGACGAACCCACGTCCCACTTGGACATGAAGTTCAAGCTGGATGTGATGGAGTTCCTGAACGCCATGGTGAAGCAGGACACATCCATCCTCGTCGCGGAGCACGACATCTCCCTCATGGCGAGGTACTGCGACATGTGCATCATCATGAAGAAGGGCGAGATCGTCGGGATCGGGGATCCCAAGGAGGTCATCACTCCCGAACTGATCCGTGAGGTCTACGACGTGGACGCATCCGTCGGATTCGATTCGGAGGGGGAGCTCTTCGTGCTGCCGAAGAAGTATCCGAGTCAACACGGCACCCTTTAAACCAGGTCGTGCATCATCCGCCCATGGTCAGATGCATCAGGGTCCCCAAGCGCGACGGCGAATCCGTCAGGACGAGGCTGCTCGAAGAGGGGATCCTGGATGCGTCGTACAGGATCGGCAGCGACGGCGATTCGCTTCTGATGCCGGTCCTCATCCCCGTGGAGGGGTTCGAGTGCGAGGAGGCCGAGCTGCGCCCCCAGGACCGTCCCGTTGGCGATTACAGGCACCTCCTGAGCCTCCCGGACGGTCTGTCCGAACTCCTCCCGATATCGTTCGACGTGGTCGGCGACGTGGGTATGATCAAGGTCCCCGACGAGCTCTCCTCCTATCGCAAGGAGATAGGCGAGGCCATGATGCGCGCCAACAGGAGCCTGCGCTGCGTGTTCTCCGATTCCGGAGTCAAGGGCGACCTGAGGGTCAGGGACCTCGAACTGATGGCCGGGGAAGGGCCTTCCGAGACCGTCCACAAGGAGTTCGGCGCCAGGATGCACACCGACCCCGCCAGGGTGTACTTCAACCCGAGGCTCGCCGGCGAGAGGCACCGCGTCGCATCCCAGGTCAAGGACGGGGAGGTCGTCATCGACATGTTCGCCGGCGTGGCCCCGTTCGGGATCCAGATGTGCAGGTTCGCGAAGCCGTCCGTGGTCTACTCGATCGACCTCAACCCCGATGCGGAGCATTTCGCGGTCATGAACCGCAAGGACAACCATGCCGATGCCCTGGTCCCGATAACCGGCGATGCGAACGACGTCGTCCCCACGCTCCCGAAGGCCGATCGCATTGTCATGAACCTCCCGCAGATCGCCGACAGGTTCCTCCCGCTGGCGCTGGACCATCTCAATCGCGGCGGGACCGTCCACATGTACAAGATAATCGAGAGGGAGGATTTCCCCCGTCTGTGCGAGGAGATGGCCGCCATGTCCGCCGAGGCCGGCCACTCCATCTCGCTCGATACATTCGAGCTCAAGACCTACTCGCCGACGATGAGCGTCTACTCGATCGACGTGCACCTTCTGCGAGCAGAGGAAGCACCCGGGCTGGTGCGACCATATGATTCCGACAGCCTGCAGGTACGAGTACACCGTCACGGATCCGACGAACCTCATCCCGCGCTTCTTCAGATCATCGGATATCGCATCGGACAGCGGGCTGCGTGTGACCGTGTTCTCCTCGATCGTATTCGCGTTCGTCCATCCCCACAGGTAGTCGGAGAACGATCCGAACTCCTTTTGGATCTCCAGGAACGCCTTCGCGTTGCCGATCGTGGCGACGATCTTCGCGCGGTTCCTCACGATCCCGGGGTCCGATGTCAATCTGGCGATGTCATCGTCGCCGTACGACGCTATCCTCTCCGCATCGAAGCCGTCGAACGCCTTCCGGAACGCGTCCCGCTTGTTCAGGATGCACTCCCAGGACAATCCGGCCTGGAAGCACTCCAGGAGGAGCATCTCGTACAGCTTCCCGTCATCGCGGACCGGGATCCCCCACTCCGAATCATGGTACTCGATGTACCTCGGGTTCGACGGGTTCGCCCAAGAGCATCTGATCCTCCCGTCCTCCCAGCGCTTCTCCATGCCACGGGGATGACGGCATGGGATAATCATGTGTCGGCAGGCCTTCCCCACTGCCGTAAGGTGTTTCCCCTCGGCGGGCGCAGCGTTCCATTCCGCCCGCGCCGGGTCTTATTCCGCCAGCCTGAGTCCGAAGATCTCCGGCCTGACCTCCTTCACGGCGGCCTCGCACTCCTTGCGGAGGGTCTTGAAGTCCACCGTGGGGCTCCCGAACCTCTTGATCGCGTCCCACATGAACTCGGTCACCACGCAGTGGTAGACCGTGCTCAGGAGCCTCTTCGGGATGCTCCCCTTCTCCGGTTCCAGCTCGAGGATCTTCGCGTACTCCTTGTTCACCAGGTCGGGGGTCACGTAGCGGTCCGCCATGTCCCTCTCCACGGTGCCCTCGCCCCTGTTGGTCCTGGCGATGCGGAACACGCAGAATTTGGTGTTGCGGACCTTGGCCCACTCGGTCCTCCCGAACCTGTTGACGAAGCCGTACCTCTTCACCACGATCCCCTCCCCGCTGCCTTCGGCCATGAGGAACGTCGCGTCCTCGTCGGCCATCCTCCCGAGCTGCTCGACCGTCGGGTTCTCCACGACCGCGATCGGGGGGATCGACAGGATCCCGAACATGTCCAGGAGGGGTTTGTACACCTCGTACGGAAGATATTGTCTCCCGGCGACGTCCAGTCTCCTCTTCTCACCGTCGACCTCGTACTCGTACGACGCTTCGAGGTCCTCCGCGGTCACGTCGAAGACGTACCACCTGTTCCACGCCTCGCCTACGTAGTTGCGGATGGTGTGGGGCACCATCCACTCGCCGTACAGGCGGAGTCCCGGGAACGTCTTCAGGAACCTCTCGATCCCGCCGTGGGCCTTCGCGTACACCGCGAAGGGCGCGGGTTCGGAGATCTCCTGGTTCCTGCTCATGGTGTGCATCTCCCCGTCCTCGAGGTAGGCGCACATGTTCGAGCCGTCCAGCTTCGGGAAGACGTGGCAGGTCCCCTCCAGGAGCCCTCCGGCCTCGTCCGAGTCGATGCGTTCAACGTGCTGATACTTGATGATTGCCGTTCTCTCTCACACTCCTCGGCCATCCAGGCCGCGGAGTCCGCACAAAACGATAGCGTATTTATCATTTGCTGTATGTGAACATCCGATGGCAGGTAAGGATTATCAAGCATGATTCATTATAGAATCTCGATGGCGCATGAGCCATGACAACACAGCACACGGATGAATGAATGAGAAGAGAAGGCCCCTCGCGGGGCCGGAAAAGGGTTCAGTCCTTCTTCAGGGGGTCCAGCGTGATGCCGGTCTGGCCCTGGTAGTGGCCGCTCCTCTGGGAGTAGTCCTTGATGGTCTCGGAGTTCAGGGTCTCGAACACCATCTGGCAGAACCTCTCCCCTATGGGGATCTCCACGCAGTCGTCCGAAGCGTTGTACGCTCCGAGGGTCAGCGTGCCCTCGAATCCCGCATCGATCTTCCCGAATGCCCCGATGCATCCCTTCCTGATCCAGGTGGTCCTCATCCAGAGCTGGGCGCAGATGTCGGATGCCATCCTGACCCTCTCGACGGTCGAGACGTAGAACATGGTCCTCGGGGGGATGCGCACGACCCCTTCCTTCTTCACCTCCGGGTCGCCGCGTATCGATATCTCCGCGACCCTAAGGTCGTACCCGTTCGGAGTCAGGCTCTTCTCGCTGTAATCGCTGATGCCGAGGTAGCCGGTCATCAGGCTCTCGACGATGTCCCTATCAGATAGGATTCCCATGAGCGACCGAACGGCCCAGCCGATAATAATATTCGTGAGGTGGATTCAGGCCACATGATCATCCCCCGCTTCCTGAAGAAAGGCGATTCGATAGGCGTCACCGCACCGTCCGCGGGCATAACCGAGGAGACGGACCTGCGCAGGTTCGAGCACGCCCGCGGGAGGATCGAGGCGAGAGGGTACGGCGTCAATGCCACCCCGAGCACATTTATGTGCGACGAGGACGGCAGGAGCTGTCCCGCGGAGCAGAGGGTCGCCGAGCTGGAATCGCTGCTGTGCGACGATTCCGTCGCGGCGATCTACGCCATATCCGGAGGGGATTACGAGTGCGAGATGCTCCCCCTGATGGATTGGAGGAAGGTGGAGGAGAACCCGAAATGGATCCAGGGGTACTCGGACAACACCGTCCTGCTGTTCAAGATCACCGCCGAGCACGATATCGCCACGGTGTACGGGGGCAACTTCAACGATTTCGGCATGGAGCCCCTGCACAGGAGCGTGGAGGAGGGTCTGGAGATCCTGGAAGGTTCCAGGAAATCCCAAGCATCGTTCGACAGGCACGCGGACGGCTTCGCCGACCGCGTGACGGGATTGGAGCCCTTCCCGGAGGATGCGGAGACCGTCTGGACCTCGAACGTCGGCGATGTGTCGTTCGGCGGGAGGCTCATCGGCGGATGCATGGATGTGATCGAGTGGTTCCTCAGGAAGGGGACCGCCGATGCGAAGCCGTTCGTGGAGAAGTACGCCGGGGATGGCATCGTCTGGTATCTGGAGACGTACGACATGACCGACGAGCGCGTCCGCTGGACCCTGAGGACGATGAGGGTGCGCGGATGGCTCGAGGGATGCACAGGGATCGTGTTCGGGAGACCCCTGTTCTACAGCGGAGTCCCGTACGACGAGGCCGCGACGTCCGAGGTCGAGGGGATCCCGATGCTGTTCGATGCGGATGTGGGTCACAAGGCTCCCAGGATGCTGTTCATCAACGGCGCCAAGGCCAGGTTCGACTACGCGGACGGCAGATGCGACCTGACGTACGACCTGTCTGAACTCAACTGTCTTATCTGATGATGTAATTACGATGTGTAGGAGGTAAGACGATGGCAACAGCTTCAGCATCTACGGATGTATCCAAGATTCAGTTGGGCATTAGTCTCGATGTGATGGAATCGCTGAAAGCGTATGGTAAGAAATATGGGATAACGACAGAAGAGGCTGCTAATTTCATCATCCAGAGTTTTCTGACTGAGGATGGTTTTATGGATATTGAACCTGGTCCAATGGTTGTTCTGGATGACGATGTGTATAATTACATCAAGGCAGAGTTTCAAGCAGGCCTTGATTCTGTCAAGTCAGAATCAGATTGGATCTCCAAAGAGGAGATGAGAGAATTCGTCAACAAACTCAGAACCAGCTGATTTACACTCCGAGATTTCAAGTTAAAATCAGAAGAATTCGTGACTATATCAGTGAAGTTCTCAATAGCCCTGGGGCCGCAGACAATATTGTCAATTCGATTATAGCGTCGTGTGAATTGTTGGAATCGGCTCCGCATATGGGTATGAGAATACGTTCCAACGAGGAAGGTTACATTGGGATGAGGTATCTCATATCGGGAAAATATCTCATCGTTTACAAAGTTGAGCAAGATCGGGTTATAGTGTCAACTATTCTAGACACTCGTACGAATGAAGCTTCTGGCTTTCTGGGTAGGTAAGCCGAGTAAACAATCATATTCTTAATTTGATACTCAAAACCATCTTGTATCCAACTGTGTAGAGTCA
>CAVABN010000046.1:0-10988 GCA_963586845.1 Bifidobacteriaceae bacterium | reverse complement strand
AAACGCTAAATATCGTGAGGCAGTCGGGAGGTCCAAGCCGAGGTAGCCAAGCCCGGTATGGCGGCGGTCTCGAAAACCGCTGGAGTAATCCTCGGGAGTTCGAATCTCTCCCTCGGCGCCATTCCGATTCTCGAACCCGTGATCCTGCATACGGAATGCTGGAAATGGGAATAATGCCACTTCAGATGAAGCGTCGATCTTCCGTCGACATGCTAAAATAGGATCCGGATTCGCGTTTGATATGAGCGAAACACTCTATCATGAGACCCAACGCATGATGCAGCCCGTCGTCGCGGCCACGGTCGCGCTGATCATGCTCGTCATCGAGGTGATCGCCATCCTCTCCTACCGCGGGGACATCGACCTCGGACGCGGGACGGATTCCGTCGGCCTCTGCGTCGTGACCGCGGTCGCAGTCATCATCGTCATGCTGGCCCTGTTCCTGAGGATGGATGTGACCGTCTCCGACCGGGGGATCCGCATAAGGACGGTCGGGACCCGCTTCATCCCGAAGGAGGACATCGAGAGCGTCGAGATCCGCGACAGGATCCGCGCGGTGCGCGAATACGGCGGATGGGGGATCAGGCTGTGGTTCCGCGGGATCGGATACATCGCACCCGGCAACGACGGGGGCGTGGAGATCCGCATCGCCGGCAGGAGGACCGGGATCCTGATCTCCTCCCGCGACCCGGGATCGCTCCTCGAAGCCGTCTCGACGCTGCTCCGACGGGGGCGAGAGGATGAGCCCCAGGGAATGGAGCCTCCTCTCCTCCTCCGCACCCCTCGATTCGAAACCGAGCACCTGGCGGCCGATGTCCTCGATGAGCTTCCTGATCTCCCCGTCGGTCCCATAGACCGGTGCGGTCCAGTAGCCCATCGTCCCGTTGAGGCCGATCTTCCCGGGATTGTTCTCGGCGTAGACCCTGAACCGGTTGGCGAATTCGATGCAGAACACCAGGAACATGTCGGCCATCTCGGGATAGGTGATGTCCTCCCTCGGGGCGCCGTCCGCTCCGGGCAGCGCACCCTGACGGAGAGCGTAGGTCTTCTCCACCGTGCCTCTCTTCTGCCTGTAGTCGACCACCTCCAACAGGCCGGCCCTCTCCATCTTCGTCAGGAGACGGTACATGGTGGAGCGGGGGACGTCCGGATTCCGGTCGCAGAGCTCCTTGACGGTGATGCGCTTGGCCCTGACCGTGTCGAGGAGGATCCTGCTCGTGCGCGGGTCGACGAAAATCTCCATGAGCCTATCGTCCATGGCACAGGAATAATCCCATAGATGAGATAATTACTTCGGACCGAGGGTTGTTGCGGGAAAGGGTTCCGAACCCCTTTCCCGCAGGAGGCACAGCACGACGAAGATGCTACGTCTCTGAGGGAGGTCCGAATAATGATCTCCCTCGGGGCCACCATCGGACTCGCGTCCGAACGGCGATGTCCAGCGATGGTCATCGGAGTGAACCGACGACTGATTGTCTAATCAGATATTAAATATTTAATAATATTCTTAAAAAGTCATGTTAATCAACATATCGACCACACAGCAAAGAACCTGCTGGATGACTTGCTCGTTCATTCCTCCGATGGAGCAACTCCATCAAGCCAATGCGCTTCAGATGATGCCACTTTCATCGTTGAAACGCTTCGATTCCATCATTTTCAACAAATATTAAGACAAACGGCATAGCGCATAAGAACAAGGTATTATTTAGTGAACCTTCGTACAGACAGGTAGTGGGAGAGGGAAATCCCCCCTCTCCCACAGGAGGCGATATGATGAGTATACCGCCACTGAGACAGATCCGCATCAGGATCAGTCTCCTGGTCGTTACTCTCGAACTGACGTTCGAGCGGTAACGGCCGGCGATGGGTCACCGCACCACCGGTGACCGCCGGCCCCTCAGGGGGCCGGACATCGCATGAACAAACTACCGCACGCGGCCTATTTAATCCTATTGTTATAACGCTACAATTTCAAAATCATATCTCTTTGTATTTATGAAATAAACGACCTTCGCCCGCTGGTCTCATCGATATGGTTCACTCTGCCTTGAACCCGCCTGAGTAACACGCTTGCAGATTCGCTAGGTTGCAAAAGTGGCAAAATCCAGAGACTCCAACCCTGCAAAAGTGGCAAAATTCCGAGGACGGAAGGCTGCAAAAGTGGCAGTTTTCTCCGAGCCAGATCATCCGACGAACGGCCGAGGCGGCATCGCCCTTCTCCGGAATCGGGAGTGTGAACGGCGTTTATCCTGGTTTTATACGCTAGAAGCTCCATTCTTATGCATGGAACCCAACATGGTGAAGAATCAGCTCAGCCTCGACGAATGCCTCAAACTGTTGGATTCGACCGGGGTATGCGTACTGTCCCTGAACGGCCCGGACGGATGGCCGTACTCCGTGCCGGTGAACTTCGTCCGCATCGGCGACAAGCTCTACTACCACGGCAGGAGGACCGGGACCAGGGTCCGCTGCATGGAGGGCGACGACAGGTGCACCCTGGTGGCCTACTCCGAGAACGGTTACGAGGACTACGGCGAGAACGCCTGCGACACGACCACCCTGTTCGGATCCGTCGTGGTGCGCGGACGCGTGAAATCCGTGGAGAACGACGACCTTAAGCTGACCGTGCTGAAGGCGATGCTCGAGAAGGTCACCCCGGAGAAGAAGGACTTCCCCATCAATGCGGAGATCGTGTCCAGGACCGGGATGTTCGAGATCTCCATCGAGGAGATAACCGGGAAGCACCGCGAGGCGAGGCCCGGCAGCAGGACCATGCCCGCTTGAACTTCTGAAAACCGTCGGTCGCCCGGGGCGATAGCCCCGGGGCAGACCTCATTCCTCCCTTGTTTCCAAGGCCTTCCTCGCATCCTCGGCGTACTCGTCGAAGACCCTCCCGTCCTCCAGGACGGTGTCCTTCACCGTATCCACGGCGATGACGTTGATTGAATCCTCCATCACCGGCTTCGGGACCCTCAGCGTCCCGGCCAGCGCTTTCCTGAGGTATTCCCTCTGACCCTTGTTCAGGGAGTCCGCGAACGCCCGCCACGGGTCGCCGGACACCTGCTTGGACGATTCCGGCTCGACCTTCTTCTTCGTCTCAGCGGGCTCCTCGGTGCTCATGATCGAGGTCACATGGTTCAGGTCCTTCTCGGCGCGTTCCACCGCGGACCTGTCGATCACCATGTTATCGGCCTCCTCCTTGGCCTTCTGCGCCCTCTTCTCCGAGAAGCGCCTCTCAACCTCCTCCGGTAGGATGTCGTCCAACACCGTTCCGAACGCCCAGACCGACTTCCCCTTGCGGGTCTTCCCGCGTTCCCTGACGGCCGCAATGGTCGCTTTGACCAGGGTCTTCATCTCCTGCTCGAAGACCTCGTTGTCCACGACATTCAGCACCTGGCGCTCCTGCGCCTTGACCCTGCCTTCCGGCCAGTAGTAATACTTCAGGTTCCTGAAGACATCTATCTTGATCTTCTTGCGACGGAGTCCGCAGTATCCTTTGATGACCCCCTTCGGACGGGTCTCGTCGATCCTGATGAGCACGCGCTTCGCTATCTCGGCGCAATCGTCGTCGAACGACGCGTAGATCGGCTTGTCCGACTTCTTCTGGCCGTCGACCCCCGCCAGCATCAGCAGGAGGTTGGGGGAGACCGGCACGTCCTCGTCCCCGTTCAGCAGCCTTTCCATGAAGTCGCATCCGGACAGGTAGCAGGGGAAGACCGTGGGGTCCGGGATGTACGGGAATTTGAGGAACGCGTAGTCCAGATAGGTCAGCCCGGGCTTCTTGGTGGAACCGAACCATTCGAACCCGAAGTACCTGTCGTACGCCCCCGCCAGTCCCTTCAGCTGCTCCAGAACGTACTCATCGTCATCGTAGATGTTGATGAGCTCGCACTTGTACAGCCACAGGTACCCCTCGTCGGTGGCCCCGTACCTCCCCTCGCGGGCGCAATGCCTCCAGTAGAGGTAGTATTCGAGAGCCTCCTTCGACAGGCACCTGTATTCCGGCTCCCTGTATCCCGACGGGACGTATTCGCACTTCTCGCAGAGTTCCAGCTCCGAATGGTCCCTCATCTCGGCGAGGAATCCCTTGGATATCGTGTGCGGCTTGAAATCGAGGCTATCCATGACCACGGGAGTCATGACATCGCCGATGCCGAATCTGCGGATCGATCCGCGGGAGGTCTTCGGAGGATACTCGGCATCCTCGCCGATATCGAGGACGCGGTCCACGACCTTGCGGTAATCCTTTCCGAACACGGACGCCACGGTGGGGCCGTTCCCGACCCCCGTTTCCTTCTCCAGGACCTTCTCGCAGTAGCGTATCATGGCTCCGAGGAAGGTGACCAGCGCATCATCCGACGAGGTGTATGTGATGGCGCAGTCCCTCTCGTGGAAGTACGGATAGGTGTCCCTGGGGCCGTTGGAGAAGAGCTTGAGCACCTCGGTCCTCTCCCCCTTGCCGTAGGTCTCCATTATCCCCTTGCCGGTGAGCTCGCGCATCTTCGCATCCACGGCGGGGAGGGCATCGTCGAACAGCAGGTAGGGATCGAGGTCCTCCGCATCCTTGTTGTAGTAGTTGTCGAGAGGGTAGCCGGCGATGAAGTACGCCACCTCCGGAGGGATGAGCTCCGGCACCGGGGAGAGGAGTTCCGATATCATGGCCCTCCTCCATATCCCCTCGGATGCGTACACCCTCGGCAGGTCAAGGTCGTTCGCGACGGCGTATTGGAACATCGCCTCGGAGGCCCTGAGCGGCGCGGGGAACTCGTTGGCCTGATCGTAGCATGCCTCGTAGTATCTGTGCAGGAGTTCCATGACCTTCTTCGGATCGTCCCGGTCGTTGATCAGCTCCACCAGGAGGAGCCATGCGTACCCGGTGTCGGTCTTGACGATCTCGCCGTTGAGGAAACGGTCCCTGAAGTAGAGGTAGAAGTTCAGCTGCTTCTCGTCGAAGGCCTTGAAATCCGGGGTCCTGTACTGGCATTCCGCCATCTTGCATCTGGAAGCGGTCCGGCCCTTGTACTCCCGGATCTGCTCCTCGAGGTCGTCCCCGGGAGTGTACGGGTCGTATTTGCGGGAGGGACCGAATTGAATGTAGTACATCGGAGCACCCCGTCGGTGCCTTCGGTGCGAGAAGATTCCATGCCCGCCGTACGGCGGGCATGGTATAAGAGAGCCTCTTGGGCAACTCGGAGGCTCGTTTCAGGAATTGCCCTTGAGGTCCTCGACCTTGTCCTCGAGGATCCTGCGGACCGTTCCCTTCTTGGATTTCGATTTGGGCTTGGAACCCGCCCCGGCGTCGAGCTTCATCAGGAGCTCCTTCTCCTCGGGCGAGACCTTCTTCGGTATGTCGATCGACACGCGGACGAAGAGATCCCCTCTCACGCCGGAGTTCAGCTTCGGCAGACCCTTGCCGGGTATGCGGAGGACCTTGCCGACATCCGTGCCGGCGGGGATCTTCAGCATGACGGTCTCCCCTTCCAGGGTCCTGACCTTCTCCTCCCCTCCGAGCACCAGCTTGGAGTAGGTTGTGGTGATGCCGGTCCACAGATTGGAACCGTCGCGCTCGAAAGTCTTGTCCTGCTTCAGGTGGAGCACCACGTACAGGTCCCCTGCGGGACCGCCGTTGACCCCGGCGTTCCCCGCACCGGACACCCTGAGCTTCATGCCGTCGTCGGCGCCCTTGGGGATGTTGAGGGAGATCTTCGACTCCTTGGTTATGCGTCCGGACCCCCTGCACGAGGGGCAGCGCTCCTCGAAGGTGGTCCCGCGTCCGCGGCAGTCGGGACAGTCCGACACGGTCACCATATTGCCGAAGGGGCTCCTGGTGACCCTCTGCACCTGTCCCTGACCTCCGCAGGTCTTGCATGTGCTGACCTTCCCGTCCTTCCCCCCGGTGCCGTTGCACGCGTCGCAGTTCACCGTGTGGGGGATGTCGAGATTCACCTTCTTGCCGTTGAGCGCGTCGTCCAGGGTGATCTCCAGATCGTACCTGAGCGAGTCCCCCTGCTGGGGGGAGTTGCGGGAGCGGCGCTGGCGTCCGCCCCCGAACATGCTCCCGAAGATGTCGCCGAAGATGTCCGAGATGTCGTCGGCGCGGGTGAAGTCGTTCCAGGTGAACCCGTCCTGGCCGAAGGTGTTCTTCACACCCTCGTGCCCGTACTGGTCGTAGAGCTTGCGCTTCTCCTCGTCGGAGAGGATCTCGTACGCCTCGGAGATCTCCTTGAACTTGGCCTCGGCCACTTCCTTGGGCTCCGTGGAGACGTCGGGGTGGTACTTCTTCGCGAGGCTCCTGTAAGCCTTCTTGATGTCGTCCTGGGAGGCGTCCTTCGCCACCCCCAGTACCTCGTAGTAGTCCCTCGGCGTCTCCTTCACCCCGGGAATCACTCGTCGTCGACGATCTTGTAGTCCGCGTCGACGTAGCCGTCGTCGGACTTCTTCTCCTGGGACTGCTGCTGACCGCCGGTCGCACCCTGGTTCGGGGCGCCCTGCTGTTGCTGCTGGGCCTCGGAGTAGATCCTCTGGCTGATGGGGCCCATCGCTTTCATGAGAGCGTCCATCTTGGCCTTGATCTCGTCGACGTTGTCTCCCTTGTTCGCAGCCTCCAGGTCGTTGATGGCCTGGTCGATCTGCATCCTCTCCTCCTGGGTGACCTTCTCGCCCAGTTCGTCGAGGGACTTGCGCACCGAGTACACAGAGGTTTCAGCCTGGTTGTGGACCTCCACGAGCTCCATCTTCTTCTTGTCCGCGTCGGAGTACATCTCCGCCTGCTTGACGAGCTCGTCGATCTCCTCCTTGCTGAGCTTGTTCGACGAGGCGATGGTGATCTTCTGCTCCTTGCCGGTGCCCTTGTCCTTCGCGCTGACGTTGATGATGCCGTTCGCGTCGATATCGAAGGTGACCTCGATCTGGGGGATGCCGCGGGGTGCCGGGGGTATCCCGTCGAGGACGAATCTGCCGAGCGACGTGTTGTCGGCCGCCATGGGCCTCTCTCCCTGCACGACGTTGATCTCCACGGAGGGCTGGTTGTCGGCGGCGGTGGAGAACACCTGCGACTTCTTGGTCGGGATGGTGGTGTTCCTGTCGATCAGTTTGGTTGCGACTCCTCCGAGGGTCTCGATACCGAGGCTCAGGGGGGTGACGTCCAGAAGCAGCACATCCTTGACCTCTCCGGACAGGACGGCTCCCTGGATCGCAGCACCCATGGAAACGCACTCCATCGGGTCGATTCCGCGCTGGATCTTCGGTCCGACGATGGATTCGACGAAGTTCTGCACGATGGGCATCCTGGTCGGTCCTCCGACCATGATGATCTTGTCGATCTTGTCGGACGAGAGCTTCGCGTCGGACATGGCCTGCTCCATCGGGCCCTTGCAGCGGCTGACGATGGGCTCGACCAGTTCTTCCAGCTTGGCGCGGGTGATGGTCTGGATCAGGTGCTTCGGTCCGGAAGCGTCGGAAGCGATGAACGGAAGGTTGATCTCGGTCTGCATGGTGGTCGAGAGCTCGATCTTGGCCTTCTCGCATGCTTCCCTGACCCTCCAGAACGCCATGTTGTCCTTGGCGAGGTCGATTCCGGTCTCCTTCTGGAACTCGCCGATGACGTACCTCGTCAGGGCCTCGTCCATATCGGATCCTCCCAGCTGGGTGTCTCCGGAGGTGGACAGGACTTCGAACACTCCGTCGCTGAAGTCCATGATGGTGACATCGAGGGTTCCTCCTCCGAGGTCGAAGACCATGATCTTCTGCTCCACATCGGATTTGTCCAATCCGTAGGCGAGGGCGGCGGCGGTCGGCTCGTTGATGATACGCACCACATCCAGACCGGCGATGGCGCCGGCGTCCTTGGTGGCCTGCCTCTGGTTGTCGTTGAAGTACGCGGGTACCGTGATCACAGCTTTGTCCACGGTCTCTCCCA
Source organism: Bifidobacteriaceae bacterium (assembly GCA_963586845.1). Lineage (GTDB taxonomy): Archaea > Thermoplasmatota > Thermoplasmata > Methanomassiliicoccales > Methanomethylophilaceae > Methanoprimaticola. Next base: position 3,067 of record CAVABN010000046.1, on the reverse strand, counting down.
GATACGCTTCCGCGTCCTTCTTGATCTTCTGCAGTATGAACGCGGAGATCTGCTGGGGGGTGTACTCTTTTCCGAGAGCTGTCACCTTCTCGTTGGACCCCATCTTCCTCTTGACGTTCTTGATCGTTCCGTCGGGGTTCGTGACGGCCTGCCTCCTGGCGGGCTCCCCGACGAGCAGCTGCCCGTCCTTGGTGAATGCCACGTACGAAGGGAAGGATTTCCCTCCGACGCTGGTCCCCTCGGCGCTGGGGATCATCGTGGGCCTTCCGCCCTCCATAACGGAGGCGGCGGAGTTGCTCGTTCCGAGATCGATTCCGATTATCCTAGACATATCTATCACTCCTTGCTTTGATCCTCTTCAGCCGGCTGCTGACCGGCCGCGGGGGCCTCCGGCGTCTCATCCGACGTCTCGGGCTCCGTTCTCCTTGTTACCTTCACCTTGGCGTACCTCAGGACCTTCCCGTTCAGGGAATACCCCTTCTGGAACACCTCGGCTATCTTCCCGTCGACATCCCCGTCCACGGCGCACAGCGCCTCGTGGAGGTTGGGGTCGAACATCCCGTCCGCGGGGATCTCCTTGAGGCCGTTGGCCTCCAGGACCTTCATCAGGTTGGTCCTGACTCCTCTGACCCCCTGCGTGAGGACATCATCCTCCTTGGCGCACGCCAGTGCCCTGTCGAGGTCGTCCACCACCGTCAGCAGATCCTGCACGATCGAGGAGCAGGCGTACTTCCTGTACTCCTCCATGTCGCGCTGGGACCTCTTGCGGTAGTTGTCGAAGTCCGCCTGCAGGCGGCGGGCCGTGTCGAGATACTTGTCAGCCAGTTCCTTGGCCTGGGCAAGCTCCGCCTCGATGTCCCTCGCGGGCTCATCGACGGCCTCCGTCTTCTCGGCCTTCTCCTTCCTTCCGGTCATAGGTAACGCCTTCTCAGTGGATGTACAACGGGTAATGAGGGGCCGGAGCCCCTCGGTTTGGTGTATCGTTTTCAGTCGTCCATTCCGGGGGGCATTCCGCCCTCGCCCATCTGGGGCATGGGGCTGGATTTGGACGCGATGACGTCGTCGATCCTGAGGATCATGATCGCCGCGTCGGTGGCCGAGTTGATGGCCTGCTTGCCGATCCTGTAGGGCTCGATTACATTGAGCTTCTTCATGTCCTCGACCTTGCCCGAGTAGGGGTTCAGTCCGGCGTATTTCTTTCCGGTCTTGTGCTGCTTCCTCATCTCGATGAGCACATCGATGGGATCCAGACCGGCGTTCTCGGCGAGGGTGCGGGGGATGCTCTCCATGGCTGACGCGTAGGCTTCGATGGCGATCTGCTCCCTTCCGCCGACGGATGCGGCGTAGTCGCGGAGCTGCATGGCGATCTCCATGGCGGTGGATCCACCGCCGGTGACCATCATGCCGTCCTCGATGGCGACCCTGACGACGGACCATGCGTCGACCAGGGACCTCTCCACCTCATCAGCAACGTGCTTGGTGCCTCCGCGTACCAGGACGGACACGGTCTTGGGCTCCTTGACGCCGGTGATGAAAGTCATTTCTTCATCCTCGATCTTCTTGAGCTCGACGACGTCGGCGTATCCGAGGTCCTCCTTGGACAGCTCGCTGATCTTGTTGATGATGTTGGCGCCGGTGGACCTGCCGAGCCTCTCCATGTCGGACTTCTTGACGCGCCTGCAGGCGTAGATGCCCTCCTTGGCGAGGAAGTGCTGGGCCAGGTCGTCGATTCCCTTCTGGCAGAAGACGACGTTGGCTCCGACCGCTTTGACCTTGGCGACCATGTCCCTCAGCATGTTCTCCTCCTCGGCGATGAACTGCTGGAGCTGGTTGGGGTCGGTGATCTGGATCTTGGCGTCGATCTCGGTCTTCTTGACCTCGAACGGGGCGTCGACCAGAGCGATCTTGGCCTTCTTGACGACCTTGGGCATGCTGGGCTGGACCGGCTCCTTGTCGATGATCAGACCCTTGACGATGTAGGAGTTCTCCATGCTGGCGCCCTCCTTCTTGACGGTCTGGATGTTCTTCAGGTCGACGGTGTAGCTGCCGTCCTTGTTCTTGTCGGCGACCGTCTTCACGGCATCGACGACCAGGTCGGAGAACTGCTCTTTGGAGCTGTTGACCTGCTTGGAGATCATGGCGGTCTGAGCGATGAGCTTCAGGGCGGCGGTGTCGTTGATGGACACCTTCATGGCGGTGTCCTTCAGGACCTCCTGGGCCTTGGCGTTGGCCATCCTGTATCCCTTGGCGATGATCGTCGGGTGGACGTTGGCGTCGATGAGGTCCCTGGCCTTCTTGAGGTACTCGCCGGCGAGGATGACGCTGGTGGTGGTCCCGTCCCCGACCTCGGCGTCCTGGGTCTTGGCGACCTCGACGAGCATCTTGGCTGCGGGGTGCTGGACGTCCATCTCCTTGAGGATCGTGACACCGTCGTTGGTGATCACGACGTCGCCGACGGTGTCGACGAGCATCTTGTCCATTCCGCGGGGTCCCAGACTGGTCCTGACAGCATCGGAGATGGCCATGGCGGCCGCGATGTTGTTGAACTGAGCGTCTTTGCCCTTCTCTCTCTTGGTTCCTTCTCTCAGGATGATTACGGGTGCGTTGCCCATTCCCATATTCGTTCCTCCGAATAATCCGATTACCGGAATTCTGAGTGCCGTTTATGTTAGAACTTCTATATAAATTTAATACACGCTTAGGATGGGGTTGGGCGGAGGAAGGTTGGATAGTGAGGGGACGGGATTCTGTAAAGTATGGTTTACAGAATGCCTCGATTCGGGGCTTCTGTAAAGTATAGTTTCCACTTCGGCGCGGAGGGACGATAGAGACGTCTCTTCTCGGTGATCGCGGTCGTCGCATGTTGGTTCCCGGTGGCTTCGTCGCCCGGACCGCCCTCGCGACCGCCGATCGGGGGCTGTTCGGAGCCGATATCACGGAATCAGTTCATCGAGGTCTACGTCGTACTTCGACCTCTCGACGGAATGGTCGATCGCGCCGCGGGTCATGTATCCGGTGCGATCGATCTCGGTGCGGTTCGGAACCGCGATAGTACGGCGTGCCTCGT
>CAVABN010000045.1:0-11636 GCA_963586845.1 Bifidobacteriaceae bacterium | reverse complement strand
GGTGTACGCGCAGGAGCTCCTGGAGACGATCAGGTACGCCAAGGAGCACAGGGAGCTGGAACCCCATCCCAGGGACGACGTCCATGAGATGGCCGACGGCGACCTGGAGTTCTGGTGCAAGGACCTGAAGGCCAAGCTGGACTTCATCAAGGAGGCGGGATTCGAACCCGACATCCCAGCAGGTTCCAAGTTCCCCCCGTCCAGGTACGACATCGTCAAGGACAGGAAGGGGTACGAGGACCTCGCATGCTCCGTCTCGGACTACGTGGACAGGAACTACCTCCTGGCGGAATCGATCATCATCTTCAAGGACATCGTCAGCGACATCTTCATCAACAAGACCATCACGGTCTCGGAGACCGGGAAGATCGGCATCAGGATGAACAACGGCACGTCCCTCCAGCTGCAGAAGCTGTCCTCGGGCGAGAAGCAGATCCTCATCCTGTTCTACGCCATACTCTTCCACGCTCCGCAGAACTCCGTAGTCATCATCGACGAGCCGGAGATCTCGCTCCACGTGAGCTGGCAGCAGAAGCTCGGCGACTGCTTCATGGACATCTGCAGGGTCAGGGGCATCCAGATGATCGTGTCCACCCACTCGCCACAGATCATCCACGACAAGTGGGATCTCGCCAGGGAGCTGAGGCCCGGCGATGCGCGAGTTCCTGACGTCGGACGATATCTGCAACGAGATATCGATGGAACGGACCCTTTTCGACGGGGCGTTCATGCTCGTCGAAGGGGTGACGGATTCCAGACTGTTCGGGAAGTTCATCGACAAGGATTCGGTGAAGATCTCCATCGCACACTCCCGCGACAACGCGGAACGCGTCGTCAAGGAGATGAAGAACCGCGGGGACCGGAAGGTCATGGGGGTCATCGACCCCGACCTGGACCGTCTGAAAGGGAAGAAGGCGAGATCCCCTCTGTTCTACACCGACTGCCGGGACATGGAGATGATGATCGTCCGGAGCAACGCTCTGAACGACGTCCTGGACGAATACGCCGACCGCGAGGCGGTCGAGAGGTTCGAGAAGCGCTTCGGACCGATCAGGGAGGCTCTGGTGACCGCCAGCTATCCGATCGGGCTTCTGATGCATGTGTCCGACGAGAGGAACCTCGGTCTTTCGTTCAAGGATCTGGAGTTCAACCGCTTCATCAACGCGAAATCCCTCGGATTGGATGCGAGGGAGATGGTTTCCGAGGTGGTGGACAATTCGCGCACGCCCAAGGTCAGCAAGAAGAACCTGCTGAAGATCCTCAGCATGGAGGCCGAAGCATTATCGGACCCGTGGATGGCCGCCCGCGGCCACGACACGATCAGCATCCTCCTGGTCGGTCTCCGCAACGGCTTCGGCGGGACCAACGTCCGCGGATTGGACGAGGGGGAGCTCGGCGGAGCCCTCAGATTGGCTTTCTCCGACGACGACTTTGCTTCGACCGACGTCTACAGGGAGACGGACGAGTGGGGAGAATCCGTGGGGGTCGCCCTATGGGACCTCGCTCGGAACGGAAATCCTCGGTCCTGATGCCGTCGGCGGTCTCGATGATCTTCTGGATGCGCCTCTGGCCGTCGTCGAGGATGGACTTGCAGCGGTCCCTCAGGACCACGGCCATCTCGTAGATCTCCAGGCTCCTGTCGAGGTCCGCCCCGCCCTGCTCCAGCTCCTGCACGAGCTTCTCCAGCTGCTCCATCGCGGTCTCGAAGCTCATGCCCGAGACCTCCTCCCTGAACTTCTCCATGTCTGTCATTCCCTGATCTCCTTGATCTCGGCCTCGGCGGAACCGTCCCTCAGACGGAACGATACGCTCTGGCCGACCGAAAGCGATTTCACCGACGGGACGGCGCGTCCGTCCGGTCCGATGATCATGCCGTACCCCCTTTCGAGCACGGCGGACGGGTTCAGCGACTCCAGTCTGGCGGTCGCCTTCCCGAATTCCGACCCGCAGGCGTCCATCCTGCGGATCACTGAAGATTGAATTACTGAGAACACCGAGTCCGCCGCCGAGGTTTTGATCTCCAGGTCCCTGAGCACGGCCTGGCCGGAGACCCTCGAGAAGAGCGCCTCGAGCCTCTGCCTGCGTGATTCGATGTCCTTCAATGCGGATGCCGGGGACAGCCTGCCCTCGACGACGCTGAATCTGGAACGCATTCCGGAGACCATGTCGGACAGCGCCCTGTCCGCGCGGGACCATGTGCGGTCCAGTCCCATCTCCATCATGTCGAGCTCGCGCTGGGCGCTCTGCGGGGAGAGCTTCGCATCCAGCACATCGAATCTGGACCTCATGCGCTCCAATACGGAGCCCAGGGCCTTGTCGGCCGACGCCATGTCCCGGTCGATGCGTGAGCGTATCTCTGCCTTGTCCTGCAGAAGGATGGCTGCCGCCCCCGTAGGCGTAGGGGCGCGCTTGTCGGCGACGAAATCGGCGATCGTGAAATCCGTCTCATGGCCTACGGCGGAAACTATCGGGATCTCCGAGGCGACAATGGCCCTAGCAACCGATTCCTCATTGAAGGGCCACAGATCCTCGAGGGACCCGCCTCCCCTCCCGACTATGATGACATCGACCCCGACGCGGTTCAGTAGCTCTATCCCGGCGACTATGGTCGCAGCTGCCCCCTCCCCTTGCACCTGAGCGGGAGCCAGAAGGATGTCGGCCGGGAACCTGGTCCCCGAAGTGGTGATTATATCGTGGATGACCGCGCCTGTCTCCGAAGTCACGACTCCGATAGTCCTCGGATACTTCGGAAGGGGCTTCTTGCGGGAATCGTCGAACAACCCCTCCGCCTCGAGCTTGCGCTTGAGCTCCTCGAAGGCCCTGAACAGCTCCCCGATGCCGGATTGGCGCATGTTCTCCACAATGAACTGGTACGAGCCGCGCTGGATGTAGATGTCCACCGCGCCGAAGACGAGGACCTTCATGTTGTCCCTGGGCTCGAAATCGACCCTCGAACGGGCGCGGGCGAACATGGCGCACCTGATCTCGCTGCCCTGGTCCTTCAGAACGAAGTAGTAGTGGCCGGAGGCCGCCCTCGTGAGATTGGATATCTCCCCTCCGACCCACACGTCGCGCAGCCCGGGCGTGGACTGCAGCAGCCCCTTCACGCGGGTGTTGAGCTGTGTGACGGTCAGAGGCTCTTCCATGCCAAGGCAATCCGGGGCCGTCTATTTGTCAGCTCCGACTCCCGTCTTGCGAACCTCATGGTCACCGTCCATTCCCCCACGACGAAACTTTGTCATTTGTTATCTGAGATAGAATAATAGACCCATGTTTCAACCGCAGTTCCGTTATTATCCTGTACTTTCTCAAGGGTCGTAAAGGCCAGACTAAAGCTTCTAGACTTTAGTCAGACCTTGTTTACATCAGACCTTTTTATGATTAGGCTCTGGAGGGCCTGTCCTGAAAGCGTAAATCTGCCTCCATTCAGACCAGGTCATTGTATGCGGAACACGAATCCACACATCATTTTCATCACTGGCTCCCCTTTTCAAATTTGGATCTGTTGGCATTACAATTCCGACCATACAACGGCAATTCTTATGGAACGGGGGCTTCGGTCCTTTATCCATACTGTATATCTTCTGATCGTATTGTCCGCAAAGTGGACAGGTTCTCTTGTCCAAACAACAGGATATTTGATATTCTGTCTGACCACATTCTTTTAATGACCTCATCTCAGAATCGACATTGGCTTGTATATCGACTGTACGGACCAAATCGTGGCATTCATCAAATTCACGCCCCGTAGCATTGGACAACTTCGTCGCAGTGTCCTTGTAGGGCATCCCATCCATTATCCCCTGAATGATTATCTTTTTAGCTTTCTCCAATTCTTCGTCAGTATACCTGTCGGCATCCTCGTATTTGAGTAGAGCATCATTCACTGCTCCTGCTTTACCAATGTTCGGCAAGCCCCAATCTATCCCATCAGATAGCGGCTTCCGCTCCGGCTTATTTGTTTCAACGGACTTAGTGACGGGCGCTAATTCTGGCCAATACGTCTGCCTCCATTCGGCATATGTCATCGTCGATGGGACCTTAATCGCCTTTCCCTCCCCATTCTTAGCAGGCCGGGTGACATCGGCATCATCCGAGATTGCAGACACTATACGACAACGGCAATTCTTGTGAAACGGGGGCTTAGGCCCATCGGCTAGATCATAAACTTTCAAATCTTGTTTCGAGCATCTCGAACATGTCTTCTTATCCAGGTGACAGACCACCTTGTACTGCGTACAACCCATTTCGATCAATGATTGGACTTGCAGGTTGGTATCGAGTATTGTTTCCACGGTGCGAACCATGTCGTTACACATGTCGTAATCCCGTCCGATCGTCGAAGACAGCTTCTCGGCGGTCGTCTTGGACTTCTCCTTGTTCAGCTTTCCTTGAGTGATGTATTTCTGCGCCTGATTCAGTTCAGCTTCACTGAAGAGATACGCCTCGACATACTCAGACAAGGCTATTTTGACAGCTTCGGCCTGCTCTGTATCTGAACCGACCCAATCAGTGTTGTTCTCAAATGGAATGAAAATAGGTGTCGACGGCTCTGTTATGATCAGCTTTTCCTCGAATAGGGACTCGGGCTTCTTCTCTGGTTCAAGTTCGACTCCTGAAATCGGTGGCTCCGACTCATCAGTTTTCGCAGGCCCGTCTCCTTTCCCCAAGAACTTTTTCAATATGCGCATGCATCAATATGTCCTTAGGAGCTTAATATGTATGATGTAGGATGAATCTGAGTATAGATGTTCGACATCCAGACTTTATTCCCGTCGTTGATCTACGCTCTACCTTGGGTACCCAACGCCTATATCCGATACCGCCAATCATCCCCCATGGATTGGGCAGAAGCCGCCACCCGCGGACAAACCGCGCAACAGACCGATTCTAATCAGGAGGCGTACTGAATGGCCGACAGGCGCTGCCCGTTCTGCGGAGAGCTCGTCCCTTCCAACAGCCTCACCTGCCCCAAGTGCTACAAGAAGATCCCGGCCGACTACCAGCCGGAACCCGTCCAACCCCAGCCGGCCAAGAAGTCCAGTCGCAAGGTCGCCCTGATCCTCGGAGCGGTCCTCGGACTGTTCGGACTGCTGGGCATGGGTCAGCTGTACAGCGGGCGCTACAAGAGGGGCGCGACGTTCCTCATCGTCGGACTGGTGTTCTTCATCCCCGCCGTCGTACTCACTGTGATCATCCCGCTGATCTCGTGGATCCTGGCGGTGCCGCTGTTCGTCATCTACGCGTTGCTGTACCTCGCGGCCCTGGCCGACCTCGTTATCGACGCCACGTTCCTGGGCATGATGAGGCGATCGGGCCAATCCCCTGCGCCTCAGCTCCATCAGGACGGACGAAGCCATCTGCGCAAGATGTATCGCGTGCATCCCGTCGCCGACGCATGCCGGGTCCCCGGGACACAGCGAACCGTACGCCAGGCGGATGAGCTCGTGCTCCTTCTCGGGGGGTCCTTTCAGCTCCGGAGGGAGACGGACGGATATCGACGGGAGGATGGTCACCTCCCCTGCGGAATCCCAGGGTTCGAAGCTCAGGAACCTCCCGAAGGTGCTTCCGACGTTGTACGAGGTGCACTCCTTCCCGAACACCGCTTTCTGGAAATCCTCCGCGACGCGGGAGATCTCGCTGCCGGCGTACAGGTCCTCGGGCTCGATGCCGTGGTTGGCCTGCATGTAGTCCAGCGGATCCTTCCCCAGGTCCTTGGGATCCAGGAACACGCCGTCGTTGTACACGGTCTCGAAATCAGATCCGTCGCCGAACACCCTGCAGACGGCGATCTCCGCGACGGAATCGTTCGGATACCCCCTCGGACCGGTGGCTGCGATCTCGACCACGTAGACGTCGTCCATGGGACGTCATGGACCACCGCGGATATTGGTTTTCTGCTGTGACGGAAAAGCAACAATTACAGAGATTACCCGCATTACCGACATTACAGACGATATTTCTTATAACGACGGGCCATCATCATCTCGTCGCACTGACGGAAAGGGATGCGGATGAGGCTGCTGAAATCAATCGATGAGATCTACGAGGAAGTGAAGGACTACGGGCTGGTCATAACCAACGACGTAGCGCTGGAGACCGCGCTGAACGCCCGCATAACGACGGCACGCATCGGCAAGCTCGCATCGACCCCCCGTCACATAGTCCAGCAGTTAGGTCCGGCGGTATTGGGGAAGCCGTTCCTATCCGACCTGGAGCTCATCGCCGCCGTCTCGAGGGAGACGGGATGCGGGTTCAGGCAGGTGTACAGCGAGATCCTCAACTTCAGGGAGATCAGGAGGTACACAAAGGAGGTCCGCGCGTACCTCAACACCTCCAATTCCAAGAAGATCTACGCATCGTATTCGGCGCTCCCAACCCTCGAGAAGGCCATGTCGCTCTTCGATCCGGACGACGAGAATGTGAGCTGGTTCTTCCAGATACAGGGCGGGGTGGCCATCATCGAGCCGGATCTGTTCGATGATCTGGACAAGCACTGCAACCCGCAGGATGCCGACATAATCAGCATCTTCAAGGACGGGGAATACTCCATTGACACGATCTACGAGATCGGCAACGACCACACCCTCGCTGAGAACGCCGCGGACCTCATCGAGAAGGAGAGGCCGACGGATTACGCCATAGTGATGAGCGCATCCGACCCCATAGCGGATTCCGTGCGCGCATCGCTCTACCGCCGCGGGATAGCTTTCGTCAACACCCTGAATGTCAAGGACCTGGCGCAGATCAGGGACTACATCGGATTCCTGAGCCTGGCCCTGAGCTACCGGACCGTCCGCGTCAAGGCCGTGAAGGAAATATTCTCAGGCTACAACGGATTCTTCAAACCGGGCCGCGAGGAGTACCTCCTGTGCAAGCAGAACGGTGACGACATGCGCGAGCACGCCTACGAACTGAAGGAGTGCATGCGCTCCATCGTGGAAGACGGCATGACCTTCGGACAGGTCAGGGACATCGTGTGCAACCGCCAGAGCCGTCCCCAGGTCACCATGCTCCTGGAAGAGCTCGGAGTCACCGATTCCCTCGTCACCCCGGACCGCGTCGCGGAGGTGCGTTTCGCTGTTGAGAACGTTCAGGAGCTGAAGCACAACGAGCAGATCCCCCAGGACGAGCTCAGAGGAGTCCTGCTGGCGGACTGCAAGAACTCCGTCTACGTCGACAGACCCGTCGTGATCTATCTGGGAATGGAGCAGGAATGGAATATCCCCGTTGTCGGTCGCAGGTACATCGATGCCGAATCGGAATCGGACAAGAACGCCATGCGCCTGGAGGCCCTCCTGCAGCAGGGACAGAGCAGGATCTACTGCGTCAACGTCAACAAGAAGGGGAAGAAGGCCAGACCGTCCCTCACATTCGACAACATCGAGAAGAGGTCCTGCGAATCCTTCGACGTCCTCGGCGACGTGGTCAGGGGCAGATGGGCGGTCCCGATGCAACAGAGGGAATTCATCCGCGGGACGGAGATGATGGACGACACCATGGAGTTCGGCGACCCGTTCTCCAAATCCACCCTGAACGCCTACGTCGCCTGCCCGAGGAGGTACATGTTCCACGACCTGCTCCCCAGTTCCGACAAGACGTACACCGAGTTCGGGAATCTGATCCACGAGTTCGCAGAACTGTACTGCACCCACGGCGATGTGGTCAGGAAGATGGGCGTGGAGGCGTTCACGACGATGATCTCTGACCGCTACGCCGGCCTCTCCACCCCGCTGATGACCTCCCTGGACATAGACAGGATCCGCATCGCCATGACCAACGTCATGCGGTACATCGACCTCTTCGGCATCCAATGCCCCCTGGATTCGTCCAACTCCTCCAAGAGCAGACCCAACAGGTTCCTGCAGGAGCTCGGATTGGACGGGACGAGCACATGCTGCGAGACCGACCACAGATCCTCGAGGAACCCCATCCACGGGGTGTTCGACCTGATGTGGGACGACGTGGTGACCGACTACAAGACCGGGAAGGGCAAGACCCTGGACGAGATGAAGAAGGACATGGGATTCCTCGACGTCTCCTCGAGACCGGAGTTCCAGCCCCTGATGTACCTCGCCCTGGCCAAGGAGACCGAAGGCGGATGCGGCGGATTCAATCAATTCTACGCAATGGACAACGACGTCGAGTCTGTCTCGGACGATTTCGACATCACGAGGAACGTGCGCTCGGTGATGCTGTCAGATCTGGATTCCAGGAGATACGTTCTGGAGACCCCCGAGGGGGAGGCCCTCATCGAGGGCAAGGTGAAAACGGAGTTCAAGCCGAGGACGAGGTCCATCCTCGACACCATCAGATCCAGCGCGCCTCCGGATCCCGCGACATGGAAGGATGACGAGGAGCTCATCGCGGCACTGCTGAAGGTCGTCGGCAAATCCGGCGCCGATTCCAACATCAAGGACATCAGGACCGTCATAGGATACGTCGCTGACGCCGTTTCCGGCGGCATGGTCGTCTCCGGCGACCGCCTGACGATCCCCCTCGGCACACTGAACGGGTTCCTGGAGTTCGTCGACAGGATGCATACCGCGATGATCGAGGGCAGGACCACCGACCTCCCGGCCAGACCCGCTCCGAAGATCAAGTGCGAGGACTGCGACTACTACATGGCCTGCACCCGCTGCAGGGTCGGCGCCGGAGGAGGCGATTCCGATGAGTGACCTCAACGATAAACAGAAGCGGATCGCCGAGACCCTGGACGGCATGATCATCGTTGATGCGGGACCCGGGACCGGGAAGACGCACACCATCGTCCAGAGGTACGTGAACCTCATCTCCAGGGAGGAGGTGACGCCCAGGGACGTCCTGATGCTCACCTTCACCCGCAACGCCGCCACGGAGATGGAGGAGCGCATCAAGTCCAGCCTGTCCCCGGGGAAGGGATGCGACGAATCCTACTACAAGCAGGTGCAGGTCAGGACGTTCGACGCGTTCTGCCTGTCCGTGGTCATGGAATCCCCCGAGGATGCCGGAAGACTGTTCGGCATCGAGGAGAAGCTCACCCATTCCGCCAGGCTCGTGGAGAACGAGACCCTCAACAAGAGGTTCTTCGGCTCCTTCATGGACGACTTCCTCGACAGCCATGGGGAGGACTACGGCGACTGGGCCGTCATCGGCTCCAGGTATCCCTTGGAAGTGTACAGGATCGTCAACCGCCTGATGTCCCGCGGGATCTACCCGATGAAGAGCGGGTGGTTCGGCGGTAACGACGGCGACGACCTCTACGGTGACACCGAGGAGCTGCTGAACAGGCTGTCCTCCTGCAACGTGCTGACATCCAAGAGGATGAAGAACACGGACGTCGCCAAGGCGTACAACAAGATGCTCGGCAAGATGAACGAGTACGACCCCCTCCCGACCCTCGAAACCCAGGAGGTGATGGCGGTCGATCTGCTGAAGGATGCGACGAACGACGACCGCAAAGGACTCGTACGCTTCATCCACGACGTCTACTGGCATTACATCCGCAGATGCATCGCGCAGGACCGTCTGACGTTCGGGGTCGACGCCATGCTCGCATTCTCGATCCTCTACGAGAACAAGGACGTCCGTTCGGTGAACTCCTTCGACTACATCATGATCGACGAGTTCCAGGACACCAACGCCGCCCAGCTGATGCTGGCCCTGATGATCCTGAAGAAGCCCAATCTGTGCGTGGTCGGCGATTGGAAGCAGGGGATCTACGGATTCAGGTTCGTTTCCGTCGAGAACATCCTCGAGTTCGAGAAGAGGGCGGTCATGCTGAGGGAGCTTCTCAACGACGACTTCCAGCGCGTGCCCTTCCGCATCCCGGAGCCCATAGCCCTCGAACTGGACACCAACTACCGTTCATCGCAGAGGATCATCGACGAATCGTTCAGATGCCTCACCCTCAAGGGGGCCGACAAGGAGGCTCTGGATGTCCCGGCGGTCGAATCCCGCATGGTCAGGCTCAAGGCGAACCGCGACGCTAGCATCGGGGAGGACACGGGGATCAGATACGTCAAGGCCGGATCCAAGGACGAGGAGGCCGATGCCGTATCGCGCTGCATCCGCGAGTACGTCGGATCCGGGGATTACCGCGTGATCGAGAAGGACGGCACCTCCAGACCCATGATGCTGAATGACATCGCCGTCCTCTGCCGCACCGGCAACGGATGCAGGGCGGTGGTCGAAAAGCTCACGGCGGACGGCATCTCCGCTTACCTCCAGGGGGATGTGGAGCTCATGTGCACCCGCGAGGGGAAGCTCGCCCTGGCCTGGCTGCGCTTCGTCAACAACATCCGCGACCCGTGGGGGTATGTTCCCATCATGGCCGACAGGGGATACACGATGGTCGAATGCGAGGCCGTCAAGGACGATGAGAACAAGCTCCCCGGCGACATCAGGGCGCAGAGGTCCGTCCTCTTCAGCAAGAGGCGCAGGGTGACGGATCTCCTCACTTCGATATTCACCTGGTACGGGATAGACAACGACATCTCCCAGACGATCATCAACATCCTGTCCAGCCAGCACAGGGGCTCGCTTCTAACGATCTCCGACCTGATCACCATGATCGAGGACGACATCTCGTCGATGCCCAGATCCACCTACCCGGTGGAGACGGACCTGGATTCCGATGCAGTCATCGTCATGACGATGCACCGCGCGAAGGGATTGGAGTTCCCCGCGGTCATCATCCCGTACGTGGACAAGAGGACGATGCCCTCCACCATGGGCGACAAGTCGAAGCTCACCTTCGACGAGCTGCGCGGGATCCGCTGCAAGGAGGTCGTCGGACACTTCGACGGCTACTCCAAGATCTGCAAGTCCTGGCGCACGTCCCTGACGGACATCGCGAAGGAGACGGATTACGACGAGGAGCGCCGCCTGATGTTCGTGGCGGTGTCCCGCGCGAAGCAGTACGTCACCGTGATCTCCGGGCCCGATGCGTCGCAGTTCATGAAGGGACTCTCCGGCGAGAACTACTCTGACATCGGGGACTTCGATCTCCCGCTGGTCTCCGCCGAATCCGCATACATCGAGAAGCCCGTCATCCCCGAATACGCCCCCAGGACGCCCACATGCGGCGTCCACGGGATAATGAGGCTGGAGTTCGAGGACGGCCAGGGAGGCATGGCGGAGGCCGACGAACTGTGCGGGAAGGGGAAGGAGTACGGCACGGCGGTACATGATGAGGCGCAGATGCTCCACTACGGGTGCCCGCCTTCCGGGAAGTACCCCGAATCCGAATACATCCTGGGATCCGTGCTCTCCAGGAAGAGGATGCCCGGGCACCTGGCATCATACTCGGAGATCGACTGCACCCTGCCCGTATGCGGAGGGAAGTACGTCCTGAAGGGGACCATCGACCTGCTGATGGTGTTCGAGGACCGCATCGAGATCCACGACTACAAGACCGACGTCACGGACAGGTTCCAGGGCGAGTACGAGCTCCAGCTGTCGGTCTACGCCCGCGCGGCCGAAGCCTACTACAAGGGACTGCCCGTCAGATGCTACATCGACTACGTCTCCCAGGGGAAGACGAGGGATTTCGATCCTCTGCCGATGGAGAAGATAGACGAGAGGGCGGAGGTGGAAGTGCCGAAAAGGTTGGAGAACCCGACCTCCTGAGAACGCTGGTAACCATATCGGATGGG
>CAVABN010000044.1:8910-12066 GCA_963586845.1 Bifidobacteriaceae bacterium | reverse complement strand
TAGCGATAGTGCTCATACTGGCCAGGGGGAGGGATGTGACCAGATCGACGGTCATCCTGTCCGGGGTGGTCATCAGCTACCTGTTCCAGGCCGGGATCATGGCCACCAAGTACTTCTCGGACGACGACCAGCTCAGGGAGATCACCCTGTGGATCATGGGGACGTTCACCGGATCCAGCTGGGGCGAGGTCCTCGTGCTGCTGCCCATAGTGGTCGCCTGCAGCATCTATCTGATCAAACTGTCCCTGGACATCAACGCGCTGAGCGCGGGGGACGATGTCGCTACGAATCTGGGAGTGGACGTGCCGAAGCTGAGGCGGAACGGGCTGATCGTCTGCACGCTCATGACCGCATCCTGTCTCGGATTCACCGGCGTCATAGGATTCATCGGACTGATGGCCCCGCACATCTGCAGGATGATCATCGGCAACGATTCGAGATACCTGCTGCCGGCGGCGGGACTGATGGGGGTCGCCATCCTCTCCGTATCGGACCTGTTCTGCAGGCTGATCATCAGGCCCGGGGAGCTGCCCGTGGGCATCGTGCTGTACGTGATCGGAGGCATATTCTTCGTGTGGATGATCGGGAACAAGAAATGGAGGGCGAGGGTATGAGGATGGACATCGAAGGCATCCGCCAGGGATACGGGAGCAGGGACATCATCTCCGACATCTCCTTCCACGCGGGGACCGGGGAGGTCGTCACGATCCTCGGACCCAACGGCTCCGGGAAATCCACTCTGATCAAGACCATGTGCAGGATCATGGAGCCCCGCGAGGGGACCATATCCATCGACGGCCGGGAGATCTCGGAGATCCCACGCGACGAGTTCGCGAAGATCGTGGGATACGTTCCACAGAACCCGGAATTCATCGGGTACTCGTCGGTGTACGACTCCGTCCTCATCGGGAGGAGGCCGTACGTCAAGTGGAACTACTCCAAGGATGACATAAACAAGGCCGCGCAGGCCATGACGTTCATGAAGGTCGACGACCTCTACGACAGACAGGTCTCCGACCTGTCCGGAGGACAGCGGCAGAGGGTCGTGCTGGCCCGCGCCCTGGCCCAGGACCCGATGTTCTACGTTTTCGACGAGCCCACTTCGGCATTGGACCTGCGCAACCAGCTGGACACGCTGAAGGTCATGCGCAGGATCATCAAGGAGAGGGGCACCTGCATGGTCGTGGCGCTCCACGACCTGAATCTGGCGCTGCGCTATTCCGACAAGGTCCTGGTGATCCACGACGGGAGCACCTACGCCTTCGGGACCCCGGACGAGGTCATCACGGAGAAGACGATACTCGACGTCTACGGTGTGGAGTCGGAGATCTCCGAGGGGCCGAAGGGGAAGTACGTGCACGCGTACGACTCGGAGATCGACGCGGAGATGTCCCGTCTCGGATGATGGAATAATTAGGTATTCCTAAATCGTTTTAGATGGTCCGAATACCAACCAATATATCAGTAGGACCCATCATCCAACTCCAACCCCTTTTGAACGTGATTCCAATGAGCGACATTATCGTGATAGAGGACCTCGTGAAGACGTTCGACGGCAAAACGGCCGTCGACCATCTGGACCTGAGGATCCATGACGGGGAGCTGTTCGGCTTCCTGGGCCCGAATGGGGCCGGGAAGACTACCACGGTCAGGTGCATAGCCACGCTCACGAACTTCGATTCCGGGAAGATCACCGTGGACGGTTTCGACCTCCTGAAGGACCCGATCGAGGCGAAGGAGAGGATGGGCGTGATCCAGCAGCAGGTCTCGCTGGACAAGGACCTGACCATCAGGGAGAACATGATCGCCCACGCCATGTACCATATGATGGGCAAGAAGGAGCGCGAAGCAAAGATCCAGGAGCTCTCCGACTACTTCGGCCTGGAGGAGTACCTGGATTACCAGGTGGATTCGCTCTCCGGCGGGTGGAAGAAGCGCGCCGCCATCGTCTGCGCCATGCTCCACAGCCCCAGGGTTCTCTTCTTGGATGAACCCACATCCGGACTGGACATCAACGCCCGCAGGCTGCTGTGGGATGTCGTGAGGAACCTGCACGCCCGCGGGACCACCGTGATGCTCACGACGCATTACATCGAGGAGGCGGAGGCGCTGTGCGACAGGGTCGGCATCATCGACCACGGGAAGATCATCGCTCTGGACACTCCGAAGAACCTGTGCGAGAGCGTGGGATCCATCGCCGTGGAGTACATGGAGGACGACCGCACCTCGTACAGATACTTCAAGAACCGCGAGGACGCGAACGCGTTCGCGTCAACAATCGGAGGGGACACGGACGTCACCATCAGGAAGACCAACCTGGAGGACGTGTTCGTGGAACTCACCGGCAAATCCGTGGGGGGACAGAAATGAGCAACTTCCTGAAGCAGGTGTACTACGTCGCCTGGGGCGACCTGATGTTCATGAAGCACAACATCCTGAACATCCTGCTCATGAGCGTCATGAGCCCGATACTGTACCTGGTGGCTTTCGGGTTCGGTCTGAGGACCGGCACCACGGACATCGGCGTTTCGTACGTTTCGTTCGTCATCCCCGGTATCGTGGCCCTGTCGTCGCTGAACTCTTCCTTCTCATCGACATCGACGAGGATGAACGTGCAGAGATTGTATTACAGGAGCTTCGACGAGATGATGATGTGCCCTCTGAGCCTGCACGCCATCGTCTGGGGCAAGTGCATGCTCGGATTGATCCGCGGACTGTTCGGATGCTTCCTGCTGTACGGATTGGGATTGGCCCTGGGTGCCGCAGGCATCGGAGGGATGGAGCTCGTCCTGACCCCGCTGTTCGTGGTGTGCACGATCATGTCGTGCATCGTGTTCTCGTTCCTCGGGATGGCCTCCGCGCTGATCGCGAAATCCCATGCCAGCCTGGCGACCTTCAACAGCCTGATCATCCTGCCGATGACCTTCCTGTGCGGCACGTTCTTCTCGGTCTCCGCTCTGCACCCGGTGTTCCAGGGCATCCTGTACTGCCTCCCGCTCACCTACTCGAGCGAGATCATAAGGGCGGCGGCGCTGCCGGACTTCCTGGACTTCAACTGGCTGTGCTTCATCGCGCTGTTCGCGTGGGGCGTTGCCTTCTATGTACTGGACTGGTGGCTGCTCAAGACCAGGAAGGTCTGAGCCTTCAAACGCGGGG
>CAVABN010000044.1:0-8329 GCA_963586845.1 Bifidobacteriaceae bacterium | reverse complement strand
CCCACCCCGCGGCGCTCGTACCATTCCAGGAGTCCGGAGCACATCTCCGGGCAGACGACGACGTTGAACTCCGCGTTCACGGAATCCACCATCTCCTTCACGAACGAACCGGCGCCTGGAACGCAGATCACCTCCAATCCCATGGATTGGACGATGTCCTCCAGCTCCTCGCGGGCGGCCCTCCAGTCCTTGTCCATCAGGGAAAGTCCCAAGATGTTCACCGCGCCCTTCCTCTCGACCCTCTCCGGAGGGTCCAGGAACTCCATCACCTCCTCCAGCGTCTTCCCGCACGCCTCCGGCGCGGGGACGGATGCCGTGGGGATCGTGATGCGCATCGCGATTCCCCCCAGATCGTTGTCCCTGATGGCGCGGTCGTGGTCGTCGCCGATGAGCGAAGCCCCCGGGGAATCGATCACGGCGATGAGCGAGGGCGACCTGGACCCGATGGTCTCCAGACCCTCCTCCGACTTGTAGAAGGCGCCGTTGATGTAGTCGTACTCGTCCAGATAGGTGGACGGCACCCTCGGGTAGCCGTAGTAATATGGAGTGAAAGAACCCCTGTCGGGGTCCTCCCTGGGGTACACCGCGGTGGACAGCACCATGTGCCTTATCCTGCAGCCCCCGGGCCCGTGCAGCATCACCGCGGCGTCGGAGATGCCCTCGACCGCCATGATCGCACCCGTCAATCCGTCCGGCAGGGTCCTCATCGGTATCCCTCCCTCCATCCCTCGGTCGCCGGGAGGCGCATGGTGTTCTCCAGGTACCTGATGTACTCGAACACCTGCCTGTAGCCGACGCCGATCCTGCTGAGCTTGGCGAAACTGGTGCCTTCCGGCACCGGCTTCACGATGTCGCTTATCAGCAGGTCCGGACGCAGTTCGGCGAGGTCCCTGGCGAGGTCCTCGTCCGTGTAATCCGGGGTGACGTCGTATCTGGAATCGGGACGGCCCCCGGCCTTCCTCGGGCTGGGGGCGAATCCGACCCTGAGGACCTTCGCTCCGACGTCGTTCAACGTGTCTATGAGCCAATCCGGATTGGCGCCCAGCTTCCATGTGACCAGGATCCTGACGCCCTCCATCCTCGGACGGTGCTCCTCCACGAGGGAATCGTACTCCTCCCTCGCCCTGGCGACCTCCCTCTCGGCGTCTTCCATCTTTCCGGTGAAACGTCCCATCTCCCTCACCCATCCGATGTAATCGTGGATGCCGACCGGCATGACAGCTGGAAAAGGCTGCCTTCCGGTGCGTTCCGTTATCATGGCCATCATGTCCCTGGCGTTGCGGTTGTCGCCCATGAGGATGTCCGTCATGCCCCTGCACAGCTGTTCGGGCGGAGCCGGCGAGCAGTCGTCCAGGAACCTGCAGTTGACTTTCAACCCGAATGCGGAGAGCATATCATCCAGCGCCTTGGAGTGGGCGCGGGACTGGATGTCGAAGAACGATGCCGAGATCAGATTGACCAGCCCGTCCTCGGGTTGGACCGACGGATCGATGCGATCCGCGATGGCTTCCGCGGCCATCATGAACCCGTCGTTGTACTCGCCGGTGATGTCCCCGTCGGTCTTGACGAGCAACACATCGATGCCCGGATGGGATTCCTCGAACTCCGCGACGATGCTGTCGCAGTCGTCGCCGATGATCCCGGGCATGCATGTCGTCACCACTGCCATCCTCCGGAACCCCTCCGATGCGACGGATTCCAGCGATTCCCTCAGGAACCTCCCGCCTCCGAATATCGAGGCGGATTCGTCCATCTCCGTGCATCTCAGGTTCCTGCGGGGCGGACGGTCGTAGAGACCGCGCTCGTACAAATCCAGAATCGCCTTCGCGCGGGTGGTCGCCATCAGATAGGCGCAGCTCACCGGCCCGTGGATGATCACCGCTGTGTCCTCCAATCTCGAAAGGGCGGCGACCGCCCCGTAGGCGGCGCACGAGCTCATGATCCTGGTGTCCCTGATGGAGGTCCTGCGCCCGCATCCCGCGCACGGGATTCGGTCCCGGACATCCCCCAAACGGGGACGGATCGGCCTGCCGGCCGCCAGATCGGACATCTGCCCCTCGTCCAACGGCGTGGGGATGACCATCCCGGCCTCCCCGCGGGACGCCTTGAGTATCGTGTCGGCGACTCCGCGTATGGCCTCCGCCACGGCGCTGTCCGGGTGGAGCTCCATCACGGTGTGGCCTTCGGCTTCCGCTTCCGCGAAGAGATGGTCGCGGGGAACCTCGGCGAGGATCTGCGTTCCGGCGGCTTCGGCGAAGCGCTGGACGGCTTCTCTTTCTCCTTCTCCTCCTCTGGAATTGAATACGAGCCCCAACAGCCTGGGCCTCCCCGGCTCGAAATTCAGCATCCCGCGCAGGATGTTGTTCGCGGCGTACAAAGCCATGAACTCCCCTGAAGTTACGAGGATGACGGCATCCGCGTACTCGCTCCTCAGCGGCACGGCGAAGCCCCCGCAGACCACATCCCCGAGAACGTCATACAGCCTGATGTCCACGTCCAGGTCGTCGGCCCCGAGCTTCCTCAGGGTGTCGAAGGTCGTCAGGATCCCGCGTCCGGCGCATCCTATGCCCGGCTCCGGTCCCCCGGCCTCGGTGCACAGCACGCCCTTGGTCCCGCGGACGATCACATCGTCCAGCTTCCTCTTCCCTATCGGGACCTCGCGCACATAATCCAGGACGGTGCGCTGAACGTTCCCGTCCAGCAGGAGGCGGGTGGAATCGTGCTTCGGGTCGCATCCGACCTGCATGACCTTCGATCCGGACTCCGCCAGGGCCACGGATATGTTGGCCGACATCGTCGATTTCCCGATGCCGCCCTTGCCGTACACCGCCACTTGGAACATAACGTGCGGTAAACCCGCGCGAGCGTAATAAGGTTGGCAGAGACATCCAACTTTCCCTGCGCACGTTGATTAATCCCCTCGCGATATACGGCCGGAAAGACCGCGGATGCGGTCGGAAAGGTGAGAGGGCATGGGAATCAACATCGGCATCATAGAATCGGAGGCGCCCAGCGCGCCCTGCAAGGATCTGCGCTCGAACATCGTCAAGGTGCACATGAAGGACGTCTCGGGATTCGAGGATGCGGCGATCTACGACGAGTTCGTGCCGTATGAGAAAGCCAAGGCGGCCGTATCGGACTGGGACGCGTTCGTCAAGCGCAACAGGCTGAACGAGGAGGCCGATGCGGTCTACATCGAGAAGATCAAGAAGGACGAGGACCTCGCTCTGATGAAGCCCCTGGCGGAGAGGGTCTGCACGGGATGGGTCCCGCTGGCCGGCCTCCCGGATGACAGAAAGAAAGCGGCCATCGAGAACAGCGACGACAAGGTCACCGGCTGGGACCTGCTGGACTTCGACGAGATGAACGGGATGTGCGGCTCCTGCCCCCTGTCCTGGGACAAGGGCAGGGGATGCATCGGGGCCTTCGGACCGGACAACAGCCTGCTCCCGGAGATCGCCGGAAGGCACGGATGCCCCATCGTGGCCTCCGTACCGCAGGCGGTAGCCGAAGGGAAGAAATTCACATCCGGGGATGCTAAGCAGCTCCTGAAGGAAGTGGAGATCCTGAGGACCGCCCTGCCCGAGGAGGGCAAGATGATGGTCAGGCGCTACTCCGGTCCCGTTGACAGGATGGAGGCCGTGGCGAAGATCTCCGAGAAGGAGGGCTGCGGGTTCTTCTTCTTCTGATTACTGGATACCCAAACGCATCATGGCGTCCGTCATCCCTTCCACGAGGGAGCGGACGCCCTTCATACCCAGCTCGTCCTCCTCGTACTGGGGGGAGTGCCAGGCCTTGATTATGGATAGGGGATACGTTCCCACGACGAGCATCGTGTTCCTCAGCAGGAAGTCGACGAGCTGGTTGTACACCATTGAACCGCCGTCGTGACGGCATACCGAGATGACGCCTCCGACCTTCCCCCTGAGGGGGAGTCCGGAGTTCTGGAACACGAGCATGGCCCTCTCCAGGAAGTTCTGGAGGTTGCTGGGACAGGCGTTCATGTACGTGGGGGATGCGATGAGTATGGCGTCGGCGGACCTCATCTTGTCGAGGATGTCGTTGAATCCGTCGTCCTCGTCGTAGCACCTGCCGTCCCCGCGGATCTCGCATGTGAGGCAGACGTTGCAGTTGGTGAGGCGGTAGTCGTAGATGTGGACGATCTCCATCTCCACCCCGTCCCTCTCGAACATGTCCTGCACTTCGTTCAGCACGTTGCTGGTGTTCCCCATGGGCTGGGGGCTGCCGTTGATCGCGAGAACCTTCATGGGACCCCAATCCGTCGGATGGGACTATAAGATTGTCGGGGGAATGCGGGAGAATCATTAATATCTGATAGAGTCATCGAATGTACGAACCGGACGGGTCGCGCGAGCGGCCTCTGGTTTCACCCCGTGTCCCGCCCGAACAGGAACCAGATCTGGAATCGGGTGACTGTCCAGCGGACAAAGGGTGCCAGGACCTGGAGTTGCTAGTCTCGTCCTGGCGCTCTTCTCCGCCGACGACTGCGAGCATCCGTGGTCGCCCGGATTCCGAACCCGTACCCGAGAAACCCCGCGGGTGCCAGACTCCCGTCTCACGTCTCTCCGCCTGAACGCGCCTTTTTATCGGGGCAGTCCATCGTCCCTCCCATAAGGTGTCGCTATGGTCGAAATGCTGAGAATCGTCGATCTCCACGCCGTGGCCGGCGAAAGGGAGATCCTCAAAGGCGTCGACCTCTCGGTCGGCGAGGGTGAGACGTGCGTGCTGTTCGGACCCAACGGATCCGGGAAATCCACCCTGATGGCCGCGATCATGGGCTACAGCACGATCAAGGTGACCTCCGGTGAGATCCTCTTCAAAGGGAAGGACATCACCGACATGCCCGTGGACGAGAGGGCGAAGCTCGGGATCGGTATGATGATGCAGCGCCCGCCGAACATCTACGGCGTCAAACTGGGTGATCTCATCAAGGCGTCCTCCCCCGACAACGGGGCCGAGGTCCTGAACGAGGCTGACAAGTTCAAGATGGCCGGCTTCCTGGACAGGGAAGTGAACGTCGGATTCTCCGGAGGGGAGATCAAGAGATCGGAACTTCTCCAGCTGACCGCCCAGAAGCCGGAGTTCATCCTGCTCGACGAGCCCGAGTCCGGAGTGGACCTGGAGAACATCGACCTCATCGGGAACAAGGTACACGACCTTCTCTTCGAGACGTGCCCCGGCATGAAGAGGCACGTCTCCTCGCTGGTCATCACCCACACCGGGCAGATCCTGGATTACATCGGGGCCGACAGAGCATACGTGATGAAGAACGGCAGGATCCAATGCAGCGGGAACCCGCTGGAGCTGCTCAGGGACATCAAGAAGAACGGATACGGGGAGTGCGACGCATGCCAGATAATCAAACTGTGAGGGACGCCCTCTCCAAGAAGGGCGCGTTCGGTGCCGACCTCGACCTCGACCATTACGAGGAGGGCAGCAAGGAGTCCGTCGCCATCGACGACCTCGAGAGCTCCGACTACAGGAAATACATGGAGAGGGTCGGCGTCGTCGCCGACGAGATGAACCGTTCGGGGACATTGCTGTTCATCGACAACGCCCCGAGCCACTGCCATGCGGTGCAGCAGGAGGGACTGGAGATGATGTCCGTCCGCGAGGCGCTGAAGATCCACGACGGTCTGAAGGATTACATGTGGAAGGCAGTGGACCCGTCCAAGGACAAGTACACCGCCAAGACCTACCTCGAGGATTCCGACGGGTACTTCATCAGAGTCAAAGCGGGCCACCACATCAAGGCGCCCGTCCAGACCTGCATGATGCTCGACACCGACAGGACAGTCCAGAACGTTCACAACATCGTGATCGTCGAGGACGACGCGTCCCTGGAGATGATCACCGGCTGCTCCACGGCCCACCACGCCAACGATTCCCTTCATGTGGGGGTATCAGAGCTGTACATCGGCGACAACTCGTCGCTGACGTTCTCCATGATCCACAGCTGGGGCAAGAAGACCGGCGTGCGCCCCAGAACCGGAACGGTCGTCGGGAAGAACTCCGCGTACACGAACAACTACGTGATCCTGAACCCCGTCGGGAGCCTCCAGAGCTTCCCGTCCGCTACGCTGGCGGAGGGAGCGAGCGCCATGTACAACACCATGTGCATAGCCCATGAAGGCTCGGATATCGACACCGGCGGAATGGTCTACCTCAACGGGAGGAAGAGCAACGCCCAGATCATGAGCAGGAGCATCTCCATGGGCGGGCACATGACCGCACGCGGAAGGCTCGTCGGCAACGCCCCGGACATCAAGGCGCACCTGGAATGCAGGAGCATCATCATGAAGGACGGGGGATCCACCAGCGCCGTCCCGGAGCTGGAAGCCCATGTCGCCGACGTGGAGATGACCCATGAAGCAGCTGTGGGAAAGATCGCCCAGGACCAGATCGAGTATCTGATGTCCCGCGGACTGGACCAGGACCAGGCGGTCAGCATGATCGTCAGGGGATTCCTGTCCGGATCCATCAACGGCCTGCCGGTGGAGCTCCAGAACGAGCTCAACGACGCCATCGCCAAGGCCAACCTCGGCGACTGAAACTCCATTCGGGCGGGGGCGAAACGCTCCCGCCTGTTTTAATATACCAAATCTGAATACTGGATACATGTCGGACAATCCGTACGACCGTCCGCTCATCGTGACGATCATCGGCGTGCTCTACGCGCTCGGTGCCATCGTCCTCATCATCGCCGGAGCGGCGCTGATTGTGGGCGGAGATGCCTTGATTGATGAACTGATCAAGCAGGACGCCAGTCTGGACGCCCTGCAGGGACTCGGCCTCGGACTCGGCGCCGCGTACCTGATCCTCGGCCTGTTCTACGGCGTGATCTCCTACGGCTTCTTCAAGGGCTGGAGCATCATGTGGTACCTCGGTGTGATCTTCACGGTCATCGGCGCGCTGTTCAGCATCGCCACCATCGTCCTGGGCGGGTTCGCGATGATCATCACCCTCATCGTGGAGCTGATCATCCTCCTGTACCTGTTCAAGCCCAACGTCAAGCTGTTCTTCCTGAAGCACGCCTGACGTTCGGGACCAAACGGGGGTCCGCCCCCACCTTATTTCTATTATCTCTATAATGGAAGGCGCATGCCTGAATCCGGACGTCCGTTCCAGTCCATCGTCATGGCGATCCTCCTGATCATCGGAGGGTTGGTGACGCTGGGCGCGGGAGCGGGATACGTGGACAACCCCGACGTTTCGGGGTTCGTGGCCGCCCTCGACATGGTGGCCGGGGTGCTGCTGATAATCGGCGGCATCGGATGCCTGGTCGGGAGGCCGTTGATGTGGAAGGTCTGTCTGGCGTCGCTGATCGTGGAAGCCATCGCCGGGATCGGAATGATGACCGTGACGATCGCCGGGGGAATTATCCTCATCCTGATCTGCGCCTTCTTCGTGTGGAGATTGCACACCGCCGTGATCAGAAGATGGTTCGGAGTCTGAACTCCGCCCGTCCTTCGATCATCCGGAGGATGTTACGGTCCGGATCGAGGATCGCGGTGAAGGTGCCCATGGGGCCCCGCTTCGGTTCGGACCAGAAACCCGTTCCCTCATCCACCAGTCTGCGATGAGTATTGTACGGCGAGTCCACCGTCAGATAGATGCCGGTGTCGATGCCTGCCTTTTCAGATTTCTCCAGGATGAGCGTGCATCCCATGCGGCGCATGTACGCTTTGGACCCGTCCGTTCCGAGGAGTTCGAACCCGAGTATGTCCCCGTAGAACCGGATCGACCTGTCCAGATCGGTGGACGGGACCGTGAAGGCGAAGATCGATTCGGGGAGGCCTTCGTCCGTGTACTCGAAATTGGCTCCGTGCGGGTCTCCGAGAGGCATGGCAACATCCAGGCATGGCGGATATTTGGTCCTGATGGGGGCCAGAACCGGAAATCGTCAGTAACTGTTATATACGTGACGAGAATACCATGGCTTACTGCCCTGGTAGTGTAGCGGCCTATCATGAAGCCCTGTCGAGGCTTCGACTCGGATTCGAATTCCGACCAGGGCGCTCATCGTTTTATCTCGATTGTGATTTGCTGGCCTTCCGGCCGTTTCTGCGTTCCGAACCCGAAGTCCCACTCTTTCACGCATCCCCGTGGGTGTTACGAATTTTTAATTAGTATGCTATCAATCCCGTCACAATGAATCCGCTCCGGGACCATTGGGATGTGCGCTCCGCCGAGTACAACGACTTCGTCGTCAAAGGCTACGCGGATCTGAGGGAGCGCCGTTCGTGGCAGGACCACTTCTCGTCCATCCTCGGAACGGACCGCCTGAACATCCTCGACGTGGGGTGCG
>CAVABN010000043.1:0-12220 GCA_963586845.1 Bifidobacteriaceae bacterium | reverse complement strand
TCATGAGCGAAGCCCATTATATGCGCTACCGTCCGAAGGATATCGGTCCAGGATGTAGTAATGAACACAACCGAGGGGATTCGTGTTACGGAAAAGCCGAAATGTCGCTTATGCGTTAAATACGGGTCAGCAGATATCCAGCGGATAATATGAACGATGGCCCGCTGACGGATTTCGAGCTATATTACACCAAGAATGGCTTGGTGCAGGTGTCAAACGACGTCAGAAGGCAGATCCTCCACGAGCTGGCGGACCGCAACATGTCGCTTTCCGACCTGGCGAAGGTCATAAAGAAGGCCCAGTCCACCCTCTCCGTCCATCTGGACAAGATGATCAGCGAGGGTCTCATCGCCGTCCACGACGACCCCGAGGACAGCAGGAGGAAGGTGTATTCCCTCGTATCCGTCATGCTCGCCCATTCCAAGGAGCCGTCGGACGAGGCCATGACGCTGGCCATGAAGGTCCTGTCCGAAGTGGCGGACGATCCCGTGAGGACGCGCGACGCCCTCACCAGGTTCATATTCCTGGGATTCGACGGTCTCGGCCTGTCGGTCGGACCGATGGCATCCATCCTCGGATCCATACACGCCATGGCGCTCTCCGGTTCCCTGACCGGGAAGACCCTGGAGGACACGGTCGCCAACGCCCGCGATTACTACAAGAAGATGGGATTCGGGGAGGCCAGCGTGTACTCGCTCAAGCCCCTGTCGATCATCATCAAGGACGATACGGCCTTCACCGAGGATTCCGCGAAGTCCCTCGGGCACTACGCCACGGGATTCTTCTCCAAGGTCCTGGAGGACGCCACTGGCAAGGAGTACGCCGTGGTGTTCAGCGAGGTCTTCGGGACCGAGTGCAACTACTTCAGGTTCACACTGGAGCCGACGGCCAAGAAGGAATGAGCCTCAGCGTTCGGGTTCGAACGTCAGAAGGGCGCCGTTGCCGAGGGTCTCGCAGGATATCAGATTCATCTTCATCCCGCCCTCGCGCACCCATCCGGGTCCGTCGCAGGGGGTGGGCGCCGTGCGTCCTCCGATCACCAGTCCGCCGACGAACACGGTGTACCTGTCCACGAGTCCCGCTTCGAAGAACGACGCGATGGTCTCCCCTCCGCCTTCCACGAGGATGTTCTCCACACCGACATCCTCCGCGAGGATGTCCAGCAGCTTCTCCAGATCGATCCTGTCCGTTCCGACGCGGATCGTCTCCTCGCAGTCCCACTCGCGGTCGCAGGATTCCAGGGTGACCATGACCGTCGGCGCCCTCTCGTCGAGCACCTTGGCGTCGTCGGGCGTCCTCCCGCGGGGGTCCAGGACGATCCTGATCGGATTGGTGTCGTAGTCGAGGTCCTTGAGCGTCAGATGGGGGTCGTCGGCGACGACCGTCCCCACTCCGACGAGTATGGCGTCGTACTTGCGCCTGAGGCCCTTGGCGCGGGTCTTGTCCTCGTCGGACGAGATGGATACCTGCGTCCTGTCGGCCCCGGCGATCTTCCCGTCGGCGGACATGGCGCAGTTGACGTGGACGAAAGGCCTCATTGGGAAGCCCCCGGTGTCACGGTGAAGCGGTAGACGTCGTTGATCCTCTCGACCCCGAACTTCACGTCGAGGAACGATTCCAGGGTGTCCATCTGGCTCAGCAGGTGCCTGCTGATCCTCGAGACGTAGAACGAGCTCTCACCGCGGGCCATGGCCATGTACGGGAGGAGCTGGTCGGCGGTGTGCACGTCGATGGTCGCGCCGCTGGTCATCTCGCTCAGCAGGTCCTTCGCCGCATCCCGTCCGCTCCTCTCGGGGGACATCCCCCTGGCGGAGAGGGCGTTGCTGCCCAGCATCCCGTTCTCGTACTCCGCGACCAGGACAAGCCCGGCCCCGCGGGAGTCGCCGTCGGTGTACTGCAACGCGATGTCCACGTCGGCGACGGATTCGAAGGCCTGTTTGCAGCTCTTCATCATCGCCTCCGGGATCCAGTCGGCCAGGCGTTGGCAGAAGCAGATCCCCCTGATGCGCATCAGCTCTCCGAGCGAATCGAGGTTCAGCGGGTTGATGTCGCCTATGGGGTCCAGGGTCGCGATGACGCGTCCCCCGCCCTGGGGGTAGAAGCCGCGGTCGATGATCTTGGCGTCCGCGGCGATGCCCATCCTGCTCATCATGGGGAACAGGAGGGTCGAATAGGAATCGATGGGGGGCGCCCACATGACGTTGGTGCCTCCGCATATGTCCACCCTGAGCCTGCGCGTGTGCTTGCGCGCGGCGAGAAGCATGGCCTGCAGGACCAGGCTGATGCTCCCGGCGGAGCTGATGTTGACGTCGATGTCGTACGTCTGCTCGGTGCCGGGATAGAACAGGAGGTCCCCGGAGCCGGCGATGCAGCCTTCGACGGTGGATCCCGCCATTTCGGCCACGGCCTTCACGGCGGCCACGTGCTGCTTGGAGAGTCCGTTCGTCGGTCTGTTTTCCCTTATGCGGGTCAGGTGGACGGGGATGCCCGTGACGGTGGACATGGCCACCGATGTGCGGACCATCTGTCCTCCCCCTTCTCCGCGGGATCCGTCTATCTCGAGCATTTCCATGGAACGGGCCATAGGGATGCCGTTAATTAGATTATTGTAGCGTCCGCTGAACGGCGAATAATGATGAGATGGTGCGATTGCCGGGAATCGAACCCGGGTCAGAGGCTTGGGAAGCCCCCGTCCTAACCGCTAGACTACAATCGCGCAACGTCGCCAATGACGTCATTCTATATAATTGGCATGTAAAATCGGATTGCGACCCCCGCTGTCCTATAAATATCGCTTCGGGATATGGCGTTCCAGCGGGCTCGTGGTCTAGTGGTTATGACGTCGCCCTTACAAGGCGAAGGTCGCCGGTTCGATCCCGGCCGGGCCCACCATACATTGGTTTCGAGCTGTTATTTGGCTCTATGTTACCATTAAATACGGTGACGTTTTGCCCGTGTCCATCGGACTCATGGTCTAGTTGGTTATGACGTCGCCTTCACACGGCGGAGGTCGCCGGTTCGAATCCGGCTGGGTCCACCATCCCTCTTCTGACTCATTAGTTATTCGCACATCCTGCGCGGTCTGCATTTTGCGACTCGGATTCTAGGAGATGTCCACATCCGGGTGCCGATGCTTGCTCATATTGGACTCTCGACGTGTTTTATTTGCTTTATTTCGGAAAATAAAATAAAACAGATAAAACAAAATGAAAAGGAGTTCAGTGAAGAGCCAGATCCGACTATCTGGACAAATCACATCACGACTCGTCGATCGTGATGATGTGGCGCTCGCGGCTGATGTCGATGAGGTCCTGGAGCGTCATGTTGTCTATGACTCCGAGGATCGCGTCGTTGAGCTTCTCCCAGAGGGGGATGGTCATGCAGTCCGCGGACCTGGGGCAGGTGTTCTCCCCGGTGTCGAGGCAGGCCACGGGGCTGAGCTGACCCTCGGTGATCCTCAGGATGGATCCGATGGTCGTCTCGGAGGGTTTCCTCGCGAGATAGTACCCTCCCTGCGCTCCGCGCACGCTCCTGAGGAGTCCGGCGCGGGTGAGGAGGGCGCCGATCTGCTCCATGTACTTGAGCGAGATGTCCTGCCTGCTGGATATGTCCTTGAAGCTTACCGGCGAGTCGCCGGTGTTCACCGCTATGTCGAGCATGATGCGCAGGGCGTACCTCCCTCTCGTCGATATCCTCATGCCGTCGATATCCTACTATCACTATATGGTATCTACGGATTCAGTGCCAGACCGGGACGGATTCTTTAAGGAACCCCAGCCATACCAGCATCCATGGTTCAAGGGGCAGGTTCCGTGACGGTCCGCGTCAACGGGGAGGAGAGGGTATTCCCGGAGGGATCGACGGCGCTGAGCGTCATCGAGTCGCTGGGGTTCGACCCGTCGAGGGTCGCCGTGGAGATCGACGGCGCCATATGCCCCCGCGCCCGCGTCCCGACCACGGAGGTCGCGGACGGGTGCCGCATCGAGATCGTATCATTCGTGGGCGGCGGATGACGCCCGCCCCGGAGGTCATGACATGTCCGACGATTTGATTCTTGGAGGCCGGAGGTTCAGTTCGAGGTTCATCCTCGGATCCGGCAAGTTCTCGCTCGACATGACCCGCAGGGTCATCGAGGAGGGAGGGGTGGAGATGGCCACCCTCGCGGTGAGGCGCGCGTGCGCCGACGGGGAAGGCAACGTGCTGGACAGCATGCCGGAGGGCGTGACCCTCCTGCCCAACACATCCGGCGCCAGGAGCGCCGAGGAGGCGGTGCGCATAGCGCGTCTCGCCAGGGAGCTGGGGTGCGGGGATTTCGTGAAGATAGAGATCATCCGCGACACCAGGTACCTCCTGCCCGACAACAGGGAGACGGTGAGGGCCGTGGGGATGCTGGCCGACGAGGGTTTCATCCCGATGCCGTACATGATGCCCGATCTGACGGCCGCCCGCGACATGGCGGACGCCGGGGCTGCGGCCGTGATGCCCCTCGGTGCGCCGATAGGGACCAACCGCGGGCTCCTCACCAAGGATTTCATCAGGATGATGGTCGAGGAGCTGGACGTGCCCGTCATAGTGGATGCCGGGATCGGGAGGCCGTCCCAGGCGTGCGAGGCCATGGAGATCGGATGCGCCGCCGTCATGGCGAACACCGCCGTGGCCACCGCGGGGGACGTCCCGTCCATGGCTAGGGCGTTCAGACTGGCGATCGAGGCCGGCCGTCTGGCCTACCTCTCGGGGACCGGGAGGGTCCTGGAGGGGCGCGCAGAGGCATCCAGCCCGCTGACGGGCTTCCTGGAGCGATCCGATGGAACCCAAATATCCCTGGATGGAGCCCACGGGCTCGGACATCGCCGACCGCGTGCTCGAAGCCGGGAAGGGATTCGATCCCGGAAGGTACACCGAATCGGACGTCAGGCGCGCGATACGCTCCGAACCGTCCGTCGAAGGGTTCGCGGCGCTGCTCTCGCCCGCGGCGGAGCCCCTCCTGGAGGAGATGGCCGTCAGGGCGAAGGAGCTCACACGCGCCCATTTCGGGAACTCGGTGTGCATGTTCACCCCGTTGTACGTGTCCAACTACTGCTCGAACAGGTGCGTGTACTGCGGGTTCAACAGCGCGAACAGGATAGACCGTCTCAGGCTGGAGCCGGAGCAGGTCGCGCAGGAGCTGGACGCGATAGCGTCCACGGGGCTGAAGGAGGTGCTGATCCTCACCGGCGAGTCCCGCGAGAAGTCCGGGACGGATTATCTGAGGGAGTGCGTCCGCCTGGCGGCCGAGAGGTTCCCCGTGGTGGGTCTGGAGGTGCATCCGATGCCCGTGGAGGATTACAGGATCCTCCAGGAGGCCGGGGCGGACTACGTCACGGTGTTCCAGGAGACCTTCGACCCGGTCAGGTATGCCGAATTGCACCTGGCGGGACCGAAGTCCGTGTTCAGATACAGGCTGGAGGCGCAGGAGCGCGCCCTCCTCGGAGGGATGCGCGGGGTCGCCTTCGGCGCATTGCTGGGGTTGGGTGATTTCAGGAGGGATGCGTTCTGCTGCGGGATGCACGCGATGCTCGTCCAGAGGAGGTATCCTGGAGCGGAGATCTCCATGTCCCTGCCCAGATTGAGGCCTGCTGCGCATCTCGATCAGACGTCCGGGGTGACCGAGGCGCAGCTGCTGCAGGTGTCGCTGGCGTACAGGCTGTTCCTGCCGTTCGCCGGGCAGACCATATCGACCCGCGAGCGTCCCGGGTTCCGGGACGGGATCGTGGGATTGTCCGCAACGAAGATCTCCGCCGGCGTGAGCGTCGGCATAGGGGAGCACAGCGGCACCGGTCACGGGGAGGGGCAGTTCGTCATCTCCGACCCGAGGGGCGTGGAGGAGGTCGCTTCCGCTCTGAAGGAGCACGGCCTCCAGCCGGTCATGGCCGATTACGTGCGCACGGGGCCGATGCCATGATCGCGATCACATCCCGCAGGCTCTGCCGCAGGCCGTTCCTCGAACAGCTGAGGATGGTGGCGGAGGCGGGGCCGGAGATGATCATCCTGAGGGAGAAGGACCTCCCGCACGGGGAGTTCGTCGCTCTTGCGCGCGACTGCCTGGCGGTGTGCGAAGCTTCGGGGACGACGATGTCGGTGAACAGCGACGTCGAGGCCGCACGGGAGCTGGGGGTCAGGTGCGTCCATCTGCCGATGGATGTCCTGCGCTCGACGGACGTGTCCGGCTTCGGACTCGTGGGCGCGTCGGTCCATTCCGCCGAAGAGGCGGAGGAGGCCGAGTCCCTCGGGGCCGATTATCTGATCGCCGGCCACGTCTTCCCGACCGCATGCAAGCGCGGGGAGCCCCGCGGGCCCGGGTTCCTGAGCAACGTGTGCTCCTCCGTCGGCATCCCTGTCTACGGCGTCGGGGGCATCACGCCGGAGAACTACGACCGCGTCCTATCGTCCGGTGCGGCCGGCGCAGCGGCCATGTCGTCGGTCATGACTTCCGACGATCCCGGCACCATCGTCAGGGGCATGGCGCCCCGGGACGGTCGGAGCCCTCTGTTCCGCGACGGCACGGATATCTAAATGCGCGCCATGCCGGGAGCATGGACGAGGGAACGTTCGAGCGCGCGTCGGCATACATCCGCGGGCTGTTCGAGGGGGACAGCAGCGGGCACGATTTCTACCACAGCATGAGGGTCCACGACCTGGCGCTGAGCATCTGCCGTCAGGAGGGAGGGGACGAATTCATCGTTCGCCTCGCCGCTCTTCTCCATGACGCCGACGACCGCAAGATGTTCTCCACCGAGAACCACGCCAACGCCCGCCGCTTCATGGATTCCGAATCGATCCCGGCGGACGTCCAGGACAGGATATGCTCTGTGATCTCCCAGATTTCGTTCAAAGGCAAGGATTCTCAGGTCCCCGACACCCTCGAGGGGAGGATCGTCCAGGACGCCGACAGGATGGACGCCATAGGCGCCATCGGGATCGCCAGGGCCTTCGCATACGGCGGGAGCAAAGGGCGTGCGATGCACATCCCCGGCGAATCGTACAGGGAGGACATGTCCGAGGCCGAGTACTACGCGAATCAGGGCACCTCCGTCAACCACTTCCACGAGAAGCTCCTGAAGCTCAAGGACATGATGAACACCGAAGCCGCCCGCAGAATGGCGGAGGCCCGCCACGACTACATGGTCGGGTTCCTCGACGAGTTCATGGCCGAGTGGGAGGGGCGCCGCCGACGATGAGGGTGAAACGGTTCTTGGTGAAGTCCAGGATGCCGTCGTTCTTCATTCTGCTCAGTTCCGCGGACAGGGCGCTGCGGTCGACCCCCAGATGGTCGGCCATCTCCTGACGGTTCAGCGGGACGGTGAACTCGTTCCCTCCGGCGAGGCGGGCCTGATCGGATAGATACGCGCGGACCTTGTCGCGGGTGGTCCTCTTGCACATCCTGTCGAGCCTGCGGTCCAGCGCCAGGGCGTCCCTGGCGAGGATCTGCACCAGGTTCCCGATCAGCCTGCTGTGGAACTCGCAGGTGGATTTGCACACGCGGGTGACCTTGGCGATCTCCAGGAACAGCACCTCCGATTGACCGGACGAGACGACGCTCACATCCATGTTCTCCCCGTGGGCGCACGCGTATTCGGTGCAGATCACGCTGCCGGGTCCGTTGGACGACAGTACGGCGGAGTTCCCCCACCAGTCCTGCTTGACCACGTCGACGTCGCCTTCGAGCACCACGCACAGCTCGTTCGCCGAGTCCCCGCTGCGGAACAGGTACTCCCCGGGCCCGTACCTCTGCCTCCTGGCACCGAGGCATTTGGACATGGCGATCATCTCCTGGTCGGAGATCCCGGCGAACAGGCCGGTGTTCCTGAGGATGTCTGCGACGTGGTTCATTCCGTTGTAGAAACAACATTTCCGTTATATATAACACACTATCTAGTATACCCACCGTAAGAGGTACGATACTATGTCGAACGAGATGTTCTGTTTCCAGTGCGAGCAGACCGCCGGAGGCGCGGGCTGCAAAGGGAAGGCCGGCGTTTGCGGGAAGACTTCCGAGGTCGCCATGCTCCAGGATGAGCTCACGGGCGCCCTGGTCGGTCTCGCCAGGACCGTCGAGAACCCCTCCGCCCAGGTCAACAGCCTGGTCAGGAAGGCGCTGT
Organism: Bifidobacteriaceae bacterium; assembly: GCA_963586845.1. Classification (GTDB taxonomy): domain Archaea; phylum Thermoplasmatota; class Thermoplasmata; order Methanomassiliicoccales; family Methanomethylophilaceae; genus Methanoprimaticola. Next base: position 4,082 of record CAVABN010000043.1, on the reverse strand, counting down.
TCGCCACCCTCACCAACGTCGATTTCGATGCGGACAGCATCAGGGCCATGACCGCCGAGGTCAGGAAGGCCGCCGGCGAGAAGAAGGGTCTCCTCGGAGCCTTCAAGAAGAAGGAGAACAAGGAGCTGGACATGTCCACCGTCTGGACCGCCCAGGAGGACATCCGCTCCCTCAAGTCCCTGATCCTGTTCGGGATGCGCGGCGTCGCAGCGTACGCCTACCATGCCGAGATGCTCGGCGAGACCAACGCCGACGTGGACGCCATGATGTACAAGGCCCTCCGCGCCGTCGGTTCCGACGGGGGCATGGACGAGCTCCTGCCCGTCGTCCTCGAGGTCGGACAGGTCAACGTCACCTGCATGCAGATGCTGGACCGCGCCAACACCACCAAGTTCGGGACCCCCTCCCCCGCCACCGTCACCAGGGATGTCGAAGCGGGCCCCGCCATCATCGTCACCGGGCACGACCTGGAGGACCTGAAGGCCATCCTCGAGCAGACCGCCGGCAAGGGCATCAACGTCTACACCCACGGCGAGATGCTCCCCGCCCACGCGTACCCCGAGCTCAACAAGTACCCCCACCTCAAGGGCAACTACGGGACCGCCTGGCAGAACCAGAAGAAGGAGTTCGACGTCCCCGCCGCGATCGTGTTCACCACGAACTGCCTGATGCCCCCGTCCGAGTCCTACAAGGACAGGGTGTTCACCACCGGGCCCGTCTACCACTCCGGAACCGTCCACATCGACGACAAGAAGGATTTCACCCCGGTCATCGAGAAGGCCCTGGCGCTCGGAGGATTCAAGGAGGCCACCACCGGCAACGGCACCGTCACCACCGGATTCGGGCACGGTTTCGTCCTGTCCGTGGCGGACAAGGTCGTCGAGGCCGTCAAGGCCGGGCAGATCAAGCACTTCTTCCTGGTCGGAGGATGCGACGGATCCAAGCCCGGACGCAGCTACTACCGCGACTTCGTCGCCAACACCCCCGCCGACTCCGTCGTCCTGACCCTGGCGTGCGGGAAGTACAGGTTCAACGACCTCGACCTCGGCACCGTCGCCGGACTCCCCCGCATGATGGACATGGGACAGTGCAACGACGCGTACGGGGCGGTCCAGGTCGCCCTGGCCCTGGCCAACGCCTTCGGATGCGGGGTCAACGAGCTCCCGCTGTCCATGGTCCTGTCCTGGTACGAGCAGAAGGCCGTCTGCATCCTGCTGTCCCTGCTCTCCCTGGGCATCAAGGGCATCTACCTCGGGCCGTCGCTCCCGGCGTTCCTCTCGCCGGCCGTCCTCGACTTCCTGGTCAAGGAGTACGACATCCACCCCATCTCCGACTACGAGTCCGATATGAAGGCCATGCTCGGGTGATGCACCCATCCCGGCGGATCCTACGGAATCCGTCGGGAATCCAAACCATTTCGTAGCGAGGGTCCGTTTTTCGAACGCCTTGCGCCGTTTTTCCCACAGAACTTCTTAATAGTCTGATTCCGGTCGAGCCGGCATGCGCATAACGATAGTCGGGTGCGGCTCCATAGGCTCCAAGCTCGCGAGGGCCGCCGACGAGATGACCGAGGTGAAGAGGATCTACCTCATGGACATGGACCCTCCCCGCGCGGAGAAGCTCGCGGAGGAGCTCAAGAAGGCCATCGTCGTGGACAATGTGGAGGAGGAGCTCTACCACTGCGACCTCGTGATCGAGGCCGCCTCCCAGGCGGCCGCCAAGGACATCGCCCCCAAGGTCGTGTCCAGGGGTGTGGACATCATGCTGATGTCCGTCGGAGCCCTGGTGGACGACGATTTCAGAGCGATGGTCAAGGACAAGGCGCGCCACGCCGAGGCCAAGATCTTCATCCCGTCCGGTGCGATCTGCGGGACGGACGGTCTCAGATCCTCCGCCGTCGGGAGGCTGGACGAGGTCGAGCTGATCACCACTAAGGGACCGAAGAGCCTCGAGGGCGTCCCGTACATCATCGACCACGGCATCGATGTGGACAAGGTCAAGGAGCCCACGGTCATCTTCACCGGCTCCGCCAGGGACGCGGTCAGGCTGTTCCCCAAGAACATCAACGTCGCCGCGACCGTCGCTCTGCTCGGCGTCGGATTCGACAGGACCAAGGTCAAGATCGTTCTCGATCCGGCGAGCCACAGCAACTCCCACGAGCTCAGGCTCAGGGGCGAGTTCGGCGAGATGACCTGTCACACGTACAACGTGCCGTCCCCGGACAACCCCAAGACCTCGTACCTCGCATCCCTCTCCGCCATATCCGCGCTGAAGAGGATCGTCGGGAACGAGTGGATCGGGATCTGAGTATCTCTTTACCGCCTCCGGGCGGGTTTCTCCCAACGGCGTGCCGGACGGAAGTTCGGCACGCCTTATCTACGGAATGCATGATGTCGGGTCATGCAGAAGACGAGGGCCGAGAGGCTTTTGGAGAACGCGGACGGCATGGATGCCGTCGTCATAGCCAACGACGGGGAGCCCTTCCTCGATTCGGCTTTCTGGTATGTGACGGAGCAGACCTCGGGGACCTTCGAGGGGAGCTTCGCCATCGTCGGACCGAACGGATTGGACGTGATCGTGAGCATCCTGGAGGAGGAGGGCGCCCGCTCGGGAGCGGGGAACGTCCACGTCTACCACGACCGCAAGGAGCGCGACCAGTTCGTGAAGGATGCGCTCAAGGGATGCTCCAAGGTCGGGTTCAACGTCAACAGCGTCTCCTATGCGGCCGCGGAGTATGTCAGGAAGACTGCGGAGATCGAGATCGTCAACGCGTCCAAGGCCATCGGAGATACCGTCTCCGTCAAGGACGCCAAGGAGATCGAGGCCACGAAGAAGGCCTGCAGGATCTCGTCGCAGGTCGCCGGGGAGATCCCGGACATGCTGTCCGAGGGGGTCTCCGAGAGGGAGGTCGCCTCCAGGATGGACAACCGCATGCGCGAGCTCGGTGGCACCGGGAACGCCTTCGACACCATCGCGGCGTTCGGCGCATGGTCCTCGCAGCCGCACCACATGCCCTGCGACTACAGGCTGAAGAAGGGCGACACCGCGTTGTTCGATTTCGGCACCAAGTACGACAGGTACTGCTCGGACATGACCCGCACCGTGTTCCTCGGGAAGCCCCCGGAGGTCCTGGAGAGGGCGTACGACGTGGTCCTCAGGGCGCAGGAGGCCGGGATCGCGGAGTACCGCGACGGCGCCAAGGCCTGCGATGCCGATCTGGCGGCGAGGAAGGTCATCGACGATTCCGAGTTCAAGGGCAAGTTCATACATTCCTTCGGCCACGGCATCGGGATGGACGTGCACCAGCACATCTCCGTGTCCCCCAAGTCGGAGCACATCCTGAAGGCAGGCAACATCGTCTCCGCCGAGCCCGGGGTGTACATCCCCGGCGTCGGAGGGATAAGGATCGAGGACACGGTGCTGATCACCGAGGACGGATGCGAGATCCTCACCTCGTTCGACCACTCGTTCACGGTGGTATGATGGAATCGGTCTCTCTGAAAGCGGAGGAGGCCCAGGACGTCCTCCACCTCGCGGTGGACAGGATGAGGGAGCTCGGCGCGGAGTTCGCCGACGCCCGTTCCCAGACCACCAGGGTCACGGGGGCCAGCACCATCAACGGGGACCTGAAGCAGCTGGTGCAGAGGAGCACCGGCGGGATATGCCTGAGGGCATGGTCCGGAGGGCGCTGGGGATACGGGACGGTGACTTCGTTCGACCGCGAGGCGGTCATGCGCGCTGCGGAGGAGGCGGCTGCGAATGCCAAGGGAGACGGGATCCCGGGGATGTCTTTGGAGCCGTCGGCGGTCACCGGCAGCCATCGCGCAAAGGTCAGGATCCATCCCGATTCGGTCGATCTGGACGAGAAGATCTCCGCCGCGCTGGATCTCGATAAGGCGCAGGCGATAGACGACCGCATCATCAACCGCGCGGGGGCGTATTCGGAGGAGATAAAGACCAACGCTCTGGTCAATTCGGCGGGCTCCGACCTGAGCTGGGAGGAGGTCCGCACCATCTGCCGGGCGATGTCCATCGCAGCCGACGGGCAGAGGATGGAGCAGTACTACGAGGGTCCTGACAGC
>CAVABN010000042.1:3688-12361 GCA_963586845.1 Bifidobacteriaceae bacterium | reverse complement strand
ATATGACGTTAGCGCATTAGTAATCGCAGAATTCGAAATTATCACCTTCGACCTCTGATGGATTCCCAGGGCATCGACAACGCGGGGTATGAGCTGATATGGGTGGACGATAGACCCTGCTCAATATGCAGGGATTTCGTGACGCCGGATACGGAGCTGGTCACGGCGAGGCAGATGGTGGAAGCCTTCGTCCCGGTGGTGAACGGGTCGTATCGTGATGAGTACGTCCGCGTCTGCACGGAGCTGGGCATCGACGTGAGATCCGTCCTGAACGACATGGACCTCATCGATGCGATCGTCATCAACACGGATCGCCATCACGGGAACTACGGGGTCCTGAGGGATGCCGAGACGCTCGAATGGATCCGTCCCGCTCCGATCTACGATTCGGGGACATCACTGATGTGCAAGACGCTCACCGGGGCTATCGGGGAGGCGTTCCGGAAGGCCGATGACGACCTTGCGATTTCGGAAGAACTGGCAACCCGTTGGAGGGACCGGTTCGAACCCGAGAGGATGTTGGATACGCTTCCGACGATCGGGAGGATGCTGCATTCCGGCGTGGATCGGTCGGACGGCGCAGCGATGAGTCACACCAGGGCGGATCTCATGGTCTCCATGATCGAGTCGAGGATAGAGAGGATCGACAGGTTGGCGAATCAGTTCTGAGCCGCGTCCTCGACGTAGGACTTGTCGACCTTCTTCCTCTGACGGCCGCCGGTCTTCTTCAGCTTCCCCTGGTTCATCGCCCATTCGAAGCTCTTCTCCTCCGGAGGGGTGATGAGCACGCGCTCCCCCTTGCCGTACTTCCTGCCGGTGGCCCAGTTGGTGAAGGGCGCTATGACCTTGTACTCATCCGCGTCCATGACGATCTCGCGGACGTTCGGCCTGCCCTTCATCTCCGAGTACGTCCCCGCGAACTCCGTCGTGTGCCCGTCCTTGACCTCGATGACCTTGGTGCACACCGTGTCCAGGAAGTACCTGTCGTGGGTTACCGTGATGACGGTCCCGTCGTATTCGTTCAGGGCCTCCTCCACAGCGTGCTTCGCCGGGATGTCGAGGTAGTTCGTGGGTTCGTCGAGCACCAGGAGGTTCGTGGCGTCCATCAGGAGGCAGCACATGGCGACCCTCGCCCTCTGCCCTCCGGACAGGGTGGACATCGGACGCTCGACGTCGTTCCCGAAGAGCAGGAATCTTGCGAGCATCTTCCTGGCGTCGGCCCTGCGGTCCTTGCCGACTATGAGGAGCAGCTGCTCCTCGGCGGTGAGCTTCGGGTCCAGAGCCTCGTGGTGCTGCGAATAGTAGCCGATCTTCGCACCGGGAGCGACCCACAGGTCCCCGGTGGACGGTATCTCCCCGAGGAGCGCCTTCACCAGCGTGGATTTGCCTTCCCCGTTGGCCCCGAACACGCCGACCTTCTCCCCCTTCTGGATGTCCAGGTTCACGTCCGTGAGGATCCTCCTTCCGCCGAGGTCGACGCAGAGGTTCTTGGCGATCATCACGTTCTTCCCTGATTTCGGGGCGGATTGGATCCTGACGGTGATCTCCTGGGCCTTCTCGGGCTTCTCCTTGACCTCCATCTTCGCGATCATCTTCTCGCGGGTCTTGTGGGTGGTCATGTACCACTGGTCCTGGTGGAGCTCGGCGGCGATCTGCTCCTGCTTCTTCTTCTGGGTGGCGTACTTGCGGTACTCCTTCTCCATCCGGTCAAGCTCGAGCATCTTCTTGGTGATGAAATCCGAGTAGTTCCCCTTGTACTCGCGGGACTTCCCGCGGTCGATCTCCAGCATGCGGGTGGCGATCTTGTCCAGGAAGTACCTGTCGTGGCTGACCACGAGCACCGCGCAATGGGATTTGATCAGATAATCCTCGAGCCACTCGACGGTGGTGATGTCCAGGTGGGACGTGGGCTCGTCCATCACGAGGAGGTCGCAGTCGTCCGCTTGGATCACTATCCTGGAGAGCATGACCTTGGTGCGCTCCCCTCCCGACAGGGAGGACATCATGCGCTCCATCATGTCGGGGGACAGTCCGACCCTCTTCAGGGCCTCGATCTTGTTGGCCTCGTCGTCCTGGTCGGCTTTGGCTAGCTTCGCTTCCAACGCGGAGTTCTCCTCGGCCAGGGCGTTCCAGTCGATGTCCCCGCCGGCCATCATCTCCTCCTCGATCTCCCTGAGCCTGCGACGTATGGCTTCGATGTGGCCGTACGGCCTCCCGAGGACCTCCCTGACGGTGACGTCGCCCGATTCGGCGAACTGCTCCAGGTAGCCGATGCGCTCGGTCTGGCTGATGAGCTCCCCGGTGTCGGGCTTCTGCTCCCCTAGGAGGATGCTCAGGAACGTGGACTTCCCCGCTCCGTTCACGCCTATCAGTCCGATGCTGTCCCCTTCGTTGATCTGGAGACTGACGTCCTTCAGGACCTTCACGGGTCCGAAGGATTTGGCGACCGACTGGGCTTTAAGGAGCATGCGCGAGAGGAACGGGTCTCGGTATAAGTGGGATGCGACGCTTGTGAGCTAATCTAATTTTAATAGAGTACGACCATCCGACAGCATGGCATCGGGCGTCGGGACTTAAAATCGCGCCGTTTTCCTCGTCTCCGTCATGATAACGGGGATGCTGGCGGGCGCGGCGATCTGGGCGGTCCTGTTCGCCATGGATGTCGGGATCACGGCATTGTGGTCCGGTTTCGAGGAGCACATAGGCGGATTCTACCCTCTGGTGGTGTGCCTGGTCGGCGGGGTCGTGATCGGACTGTTCGCCAAGAGGTTCGGACGCTATCCGGAGACCCTGCCGGAGGTCATGGCCAAGGTCAAGAGGGACGGGCGCTACGAGTACGACAAGGTCGGCGTCATGTCCGTCGGGGCCGTTCTGCCGCTGGTGTTCGGGGGATCCGTGGGTCCGGAGGCCGGATTGACCGGTGTCATCGCGGCATTGTGCACATGGGTGGGCGACCGGTTCAAGAGGTTCGGAAGCGACCTGAAGGGCCTCACGGACGTCGGGATGTACGCAACGCTGTCGGCGGTGTTCACCGCCCCGCTGTTCGGATTCGCCGGCGTCTCGACGGAGAGGACGTCGGACGGTCTCGTGCTATCCAAGCCGATGAAGATCGTGACGTACGTGTTCGCCATAATCGGCGCGATGGGCGCCATGTACCTCCTGGGCCGTTACATCGGCGGCGGGATGTCCATGCCCCGTTACGACGGCATGGGGTTCGGGGACGGGGAGCTGCTGTACCTGATCCCGGTATGCCTCGTGGGAGCGGTCGGGGGGTGGCTGTTCCGCGTGTCCGACAACCTGTTCCACCGCGCGTCCGGCCTGCTGGGCGACAGGGACGTCGCGAGGGCCGTCATCGGGGGTCTCGCGTTGGGGATATGCGGGATGGTCCTGCCGTTCACCTTGTTCTCGGGGGAGGCGCAGACGGGATCGCTCGACTCCGTCTGGACGACGATGACCGCCGCCGTGCTGATAGGCACGGGATTCGTGAAGATCATCGTCACCGCGTTCTGCGTGAACATGGGGTGGCGCGGAGGCCACTTCTTCCCCGTGATATTCTCGGGGATAATCATGGGGTACGGGCTGTCCGCCCTGCTGGGCGTGGACCCGATGTTCTCCGTGTGCGCGACCACCGCCGCGGTGGTCGGAGGGGTGATGAAGAAACCGTTGATGGTCGTGCTCCTGCTGTTCCTGTGCTTCCCGCTGCACAGCGTGGTCATACTGGCGCTGGCGGCCGTCATCGGTTCGTACCTGCCCCTGCCGGAGCTCTTCAAGAATGACGAATCGACGGAAGCCCGATCGCACGTACTCGTCGGGGTACTCGGTCGGCAACGCGCGACGTTCGGTGAGATCGGACAGGCGCCTCAGGAACTCGTCCCTGCGGTCTATCGGTATCCACGCTTTGACATCGACCCTCTCGGTGTATCCGCATTCCGGGCGTCTCGCCATCAGATCGGACATCTTGGACTCGAAGGCGCTGTAGTCGGAGTAGTCCAGATGGAACCCGTACACGCAGCAGGCGCGCCTCTTCACGCGCTCGACGCCGTCCACGGCGAGCTTCGCCCCCTCGGTGTACGCGTGGACCAATCCTCCCGTTCCCAGAAGCGTTCCTCCGAAGTAGCGGATGACCACCACCATCGTATCCGTCAGGCCGGTGCCCCTGAGCACCGCCAGGATGGGTTTCCCTGCGGTCCCGGAGGGTTCGCCGTTGTCGCTCGACCTCTCCTTCCTCTCCGAACCGCCGTACACGGCGGCCCAGCAGTAGTGGGTGGCGTCCCTCCATCTCGCCGACAGTTCGGACAGGTTGGACTGTATCGAATCCTCGTCCGGGCACGCCAGAGCGATCCCGATGAACCTCGAACCCTTGAGAGTCAGCTCGCCGACGTTCTCCTTCCCGATGACCTCGTGGTCCTCAATCTCCCGCATCCGACCGCCGGAGAGCGTCCGTCGCTATCAATCCTTCCGCCCCGGTAGGGATTAACGGCGTTGCTTTTCATCGGCGGGCACGGTCAAGGTTATAACCTGAACCCGTCAGTCGGTTCCAGGTATCTGAATGGAAGCAATGACCGTTCTGGCCTTTGCGATTTACTTCGTCGCGCTGATCCTAATCGGAGTCCATTTCTGGAAGAAGAAGAAGGACAGCATGGAGGACTACATCCTCGGCGGCAGGTCGCTGGGCCCGTATGTAAGCGCCATGTCGGCGCAGGCTTCGGACATGAGCGGGTGGCTCCTGATGGGGCTCCCCGGATCCATCGTCCTGGCCGGTCTCGGACAGGCCTGGATCGGTATCGGGCTGCTCATAGGTTCGTACTGCTCCTGGCTGTTCGTCGCCAAACGTCTCAGGAAACACTCCTTCGTATCGAAGAACTCCCTCACCATGCCGGAGTTCTTCTCCAACCGCTTCAACGACGAGAAGGGTTATCTCAGGATGATCTGCGCCGTCGTGATCCTGTTCTTCTTCACCATCTACGTCGCATCCGGGTTCAAGAGCTGCGGTATCGTCCTGCAGATGCTCCTGCCCGAGTTCGGTCTCCAGATCGGTATGCTCGTAGGCGGCGTGGTCATCATCCTGTACACCTTCCTCGGAGGGTACAAGGCGGTCTGCTGGACCGACTTCTTCCAGGCGATCCTGATGGTCATCGTCATCATGCTCGTGCCCCTGATCGCCATCGGGGCGACGGGATGGGACACCATCACCGCCGGATGGGATGCGATGGACATCGAGGGCTACACCAACCTGCTGTACGACAGCGGGAAGCCGATCACGATAATCGCGCTCGTCTCCTGCCTGGCTTGGGGTTTCGGTTACTTCGGCATGCCGCACATCGTGGTCAGGTACATGTCCATCAGGAAGGTCGAGGAGATCAAGGTCGCACGCAGGATATCCCTCATCTGGGGCATCCTGGCGCTTGGATTCATCTCTCTGTGCGCCATCGTCGCCGGGGTCTACCTCCCGATGCACGGGACCTCCATGGAGTTCCTGGCCGACGGCAACTCCGAGTACGTGTTCATGTACATGGCGCAGGACCTGTTCACCCCGTTCATCCTCGGAGTGGTGTTCGCCGGGATCCTGGCGGCCATCATGTCCACCGCCAGCTCCCAGCTCCTGGTGTCCGCCTCGTCGATCACCAACGACATCCTGGGCAAGAGCAAGAAGCTGAACTACAGCGACACCAAGCTCATGTGGATCTCCAGGTTCATCGTGATCATCATCTCGGTGATCGGGATCATCCTGGCGTTCTTCGCCGACAAGAACATCATGGGACTGGTCTCGTACGCATGGGCCGGATTCGGATCCGCGTTCTCGCCGGTCATGATCCTGTCCCTGTTCTGGAAGCGCATGAACATCCAGGGAGCCATGGCATCGATGATCACCGGATTCGTCGTGGTCGTCGTGTGGGAGACCTTCTTCTCCGCGTCCACCGGGCTGTACTCGCTGTTCCCCGGATTCCTGATCTCCCTCGTCGTGGGAGTCGTCGTGGCTCTGCTCACCCCGCCCCCCTCCAAGGAGGTCACGGACGAGTTCGACGCCGCTCAGGCCTACAAGGACCCCGAGTGAAGAAAAACCGAGAGGGGCCGGGTTCCCCCGACCCCTCGTAATTGTTCATTATATCCTGTCTCAAGCGGGGCAACGCGCGAGCAATGCCTGTTTCACATTGGGCAACGCGATGATCCTGCCGTAGACCGTCGCCTTGGACACGGTCTGTTCTATGAGGTCCGGAGTGACGTCCTCATCTGCGTACAGGAGTCCGACCATCTCGATCTCGGTGGTCTTCCCCTCGTCCCTGAGCTTCTCCAGGTCCCTGCGGCTCAATCTCATCGCGCGGAATCTCGTGTTGTAGGTCATACTGTTTCCTCCAGGTAATCCGACCTTGTAAGTAGGTATTAGCACACCGATATAAATGTTTAATGTTTCACGATAAATCATTATCTTCTCCGAATGAAACCATCAGAATCCATTAATATTATGTCCGAGTGGTCGTACTGGTAGCCATGGTGAACGTCGACAGTCTGGATAGGCTCAGGAAGGTATGCGGGATAGGTTCCCTCATAGCGCTCGTCCTGGTCATCTTCTCGGTCGCGATGATCATCACCTACGCCATGGAGATCGCGATGGCCCTGGCCGATCCCGGCTTCTCCATCGAACCCATGGACAACCGCGGGACCGTGATCGGCGCGATGTCCAATCTCGTCGGCATGCTCGGATGCCTGTGGGCGACCCTCTACGGCTACGGTCTGATCAACTCCATACGTTCCGGAGACCCCCCGTTCACTCGCGGGAACGCGGATTGCATGAAGGGCATCGCCTCGACGCTCCTGGTCGCGTTCGCGGCCATGATCCTGATCCAGGCGCTGCTCATCCTGGTCCTCCGTCCGGAGATGTATCACTTCAACACGCCCGGGCACATCCTCGTGGCCGGGGCCATCTCGTACGTCATCTACCTGATCTTCGAATACGGCACCGCCCTGCAGACGGAATCGGACGAGTTCCTGTGATACCATGACGATCATCCTCCGTCTCGACCGCATCATGGCGGACCGCAAGATGAGCCTCAAGGAGCTCGCGGAGAACGTGGGGATATCGTACGTCAACCTGTCGAAGATCAAGACCGGGAAGGTCCAGGGCGTCAGGTTCTCGACGCTGGAAGCGATATGCGAGACGCTGGACTGCCAGCCCGGGGACATTCTGGAGTTCGTGCGCGGGGAGCATTCGGAAGACAAGCACGACGAGCGATGATGTCGTCGCTGCGTCATGGGTGGACGTACTGCCCGTGTTTCTTCGTCTTCTTCCCGTATTGTATGGCGAACTTGGGACAGCGGTGGAGGCACGACAGGCACATCGCGCACCTGTCCTCGGTCCAGACGGGTCTCTCGTCGCGGATCTCGATGACCGATGCCGGGCAGCGTTTGGCGCACAGGCCGCATCCGACGCACGAATCCTCCACATGGAAGTGGTCGGTGCGTCTCATGGACTCGTAGCGACCGTACATGAACCCGGTAAGGAACGCTGGGGTCCTCTTCCTCATGAAATCCCCGCGGCGATGTTCGGCGACCGTCGATATCAGAGAATCGATCTCCTTCTCCGCATCCGCGTTGATGCGCGCGACCTTCTGTTCATCGCTCAGATCGAATATCGGGGTCCAAGTGTCCGGCATCTGAATGCAGAATCTGGCCGAGAGGGACAGGCCGTTCCTCCCGAGGATCTCCTCCGCGTACGAGTCCGTCCTGCCGGGAGTGGTCCCGTACGTTGCAGCGAACCACAGGTAGTCGGGTTGGCGGTCGAAAGTCAGTCCGGAGAGGAACTCGCGCACTATCGTGGGGAGCCCCCAGGAGTAGGTCGGGGTGACGATCCCGACGCTCCCGGACCCGTCGAAGGGCCCCTCGGGACGTTCCGTCATCGAAACGGCCTCGTCGCCGGTCGCTTCGGCGACGCGGCGGGCTACGTGTTCGGAGTTCCCCGTGGCTGAGAAGTAGAAGATCATCGGAATCACTCGGCGGTAAGCGGGTTCCCGGCCGCCCCGCGGCGGCCGTAAGAGGGGGCCGGAGCCCCGTTTCACTCATCCTCTTCGATGAGCTGTATCTTCTTCTGTCCGGATCCCGGGCCCTTCCAGTTCCAGTCTCCGAGCAGGTGCATGACGGCCGGGACGATGTACGTCCTGACGATCAGGGCGTCCACGAGGATCGCGAAGCACAGCGCGAACCCGAACTGCTGCATCATGACCATGTTCGACAGCATCAGCGTCCCGAACGCGCCGCCCATGATCAGTCCGCAGATGGTGATGACCGATCCGGAGTGGACCACGGCCTGGTGGATGGCCTCGTCGTTCGACATGCCCTTGTCCATGACGTTCTCGCGTATGCGGGTGGTCAGCAGGATGTCGTAATCCATCCCGAGACCGAGGCAGATGACGAGCAGGATCAGCGGGATCAGCCACAGGATGTCCCATCCGAGGATCGTGGTGAACAGCAGGTGCGTCATCGCCAGGGTCCAGCAGATGCTCATCAGGATGGTCGCGACGGACCTGAGCGGGATAGTGTACGACCTCATGACCACGAACAGCATCAGGATGATTAGCACGACCACGAGGATCTCGATCTTGGTGAACTCGTCGCCGATGATCTTGGACACCTCGTACATGACTGCCGCGGTACCGGTCATCCACGTGTCGACCACGA
>CAVABN010000042.1:0-3659 GCA_963586845.1 Bifidobacteriaceae bacterium | reverse complement strand
TCCTTGAACTCCTTCAGGGCGGATGTGATCGCGTCGATGGACTCCATCGAGCGGGTGGACATGGCGGCGTCGTGGGTGGCCGCGGTGATGCTGATGTAGTTGGCTCCCTTGGCGGTCGTCGGGTCGACGGTCATCTTCCCGCCCGCGGCGTACTCCCCTCCGATGAGGGTGCCGGTGCAGTTGGCGATGAAGTCGATGGTCGGGGCGCCGTTCTGCAGCACGTATCCGATCGCCTGCTCCTGGGTGTATCCCTGGGCCATGGCGGCCTGGATCATCGCCTGCGCGGAGTATCCGACGTACTGCGCCGTGGTTCCGTGGGCGGAGGCGATGGCCGCGGTCAGTATCGCCTGTGGGTCGGTGAGACCCGACTTCATGGCATCGGAGACGGCCCTGCTCCACATGAACGGGCCGTAGACGTACGAGATGTTCCCGTCCGCTCCCCCGTCCTTCTCGATTATGCTGTCGCACAGGGCGTAGACCTTGTCCGCCAGGCCGTTCGTCCAAACGTCGGTCCAGACCAATGTCCCTTCGTAGATGCCGTATTCCTCGTTGTAACCGGTGACGGTGATGTTCGCTATGGATTCGTTCAGCTGCATCACGGCGTAGTTGGGCATGACCATGCCCTGGTCGGCGTATTCGCCGATCAAATCCATCCCCTTGCCGGAATCCCCGTTCTCCATGGAGCTGATCATGTCGTAGGACGTCTCGGACGTCATGGCGACGTACGCCGCCGGAACGGACACCAGGACGGTGACGATGAGGATGGCCTTCGCGTGCTTGAGGGAGAAGTGCGAGGACTTCTCGAAGTAGGCGTGCCCGAGCTTCCCGCACTTGGCGTGCCATCCCCTGTTGTTGAGGTCCTTCTTCTCGATGCGCTCCTTGGTGGTGGGCCAGAATATCCTGTCGCCGACCACCGCGAGGATGGACGGGATGAGGGTGAGGGCGGCCAGAAGCGCCACTATGATCCCCAGCGCCAGGCAGATGCCCATGGTGGAGACCATGCTGAAGGAGCAGATCGACATCGCGCCGAATCCGATGATGACGGACGCTCCGGAGATCGAGATGGACTCCCCGGCCCACTTGATCGCCTCGTGGAGCGCGGCGTGATGGTCCTTGCCGGAGCGGAGCTCCTCCCTGTAGCGGGCGATGATGAAGATGCAGTAGTCGCACCCCGCGCCCATCATGGACACGAGGAGCATCATCTCGGTGATGAAGAAGATGTTCAGGACCTGTCCGATCCCGTAGATCAGAGCCAGGACGACCACGAACGCCACTCCGATGGTGATCGGAGGGGTGGCGGATGTGATGAAGGACCTGAAGAACAGGCCGACCAGAATCAGGATCAGCAGGATGGTGAACGGGTCGATCCTCTGGATGTCCTGGGCGGAGCCGGTCTCGGCGTCGTACCCGATGGCGGGGGAGCCGGTCAGGTACTGCTCGAAGGAGACCTCCCCGTTCGCCGCGACGTAGTCGTCGAGGCACGACGAGAGGAAATCCCTCAGATGGGGCGTGTCGTCGGTGACGCTGATGTCCGAGGACGCGTAGACCACCCCGGCCATGACGATCCCGGCGCCGTCCTTGGTCTGCGGGTCCATGGCGATGATGCCGTTCAGTTTCTGGTTCCCGGAATCGTCCACGTATTCGGCGATTCTGGAGTTGAGATAGGTCACGAACTTCACCGCGTCGGATTGTCCCTGCTCGTCGGAGAAGTACAGGACGAGCAGCGGCATCGTCGTCGCTTCCGTCGACGATCCCGGGAAGTATTCGCTGATGACCTCGAGCCCCTTTACGGACTCGGAGTTCTCACCGGCCATCTCGCTGGTGTCGTATTTCATGACCTCTCCGGACTTGAGTGCCAGAGGGACCGCGCAGATGAGGATCACGATCCACAGGGCCAGTATTGCCTTGTGGTGGCGGATGATCCCCTCCGCGAGCTTGTCGAATATCATGGAAGATTCGACGTTCGACGTCTTTAAAATGGTTCGCGGGAGAACCGCGTAATGTCTGAAGGATTCTTCCGGGAGAGAGGTCCGTCCAGGATGATGGATGTTGAAATGCTAGTGTAAAAAACTAGGTAAAATGCTGTTTTAGAAGTGTAAAAAACTAGGTGATAATGGCTTTTAAAAATGTAAAAAACTTGATGAAATGACCGCTTCAAAGTGTAGAAAACTAGATTAATAAATAGAGCCATCATCACCCATGCGCCGCAAAGTCCTGAATGCCATCGACGAATGGTACCGTTCCGACCGGAGGTCGGCGCTCATGATAAGCGGTGCGAGGCAGGTCGGCAAGACCTATGCGGTGGAGGAATTCTGCAGACTGAACGGCCTGCACTCGATCCATATCGATCTGTCCAAGGACGAGAGGTCCCGCCGGGCCTTCGCAGGCGACCTGACCGTCGACGCGGTGATCCTGGGGCTGTCGGCGGTCCACACTTCCTTCGAGTTCATCCCCGGGAGGACGCTGATCTTCCTCGACGAGATCCAGGAGTGTCCCGACGCCCGCACCGCCCTCAAATCGTTCGCGGAGGACGGGAGGTACAAGGTCATCGCGTCCGGCTCCCTCCTGGGACTCAAGATGAACGAGGTCCGTCTCACGCCCACCGGGTACATGGAGACCGTCAACATGACGCCCATGGATTTCGAGGAGTTCCTGTGGGCGTTGGGCGTGCCGGAGGCGGCCATCGATGCTGTGAGGTCGTCCATATCGAGGTGCGAATCCATCGACGGATCCCTCTTCGACACATTCAGTGAGTACTATCGCTGGTACATCGTCGTCGGGGGCATGCCGGAAGCGGTCGATTCCTTCGTGGGATCGAAGCAGTTCGGACCGGTGCGCAGGGTTCAGGACAAGCTCGTCGAAGGGTACAAGGACGACATCAGGAAGCACATCGAGGATGAGGCCCTCAAGTCGAAGGTCGAGGCGTGCTTCGATGCGATCCCGGGGATGCTCGCGGCCGAGAACAAGAGGTTCGTGTTCAACGATGTGGAGGATGGTCCGAAGGACGA
This sequence comes from Bifidobacteriaceae bacterium, assembly GCA_963586845.1. Lineage (GTDB taxonomy): Archaea > Thermoplasmatota > Thermoplasmata > Methanomassiliicoccales > Methanomethylophilaceae > Methanoprimaticola. The sequence continues at coordinate 651 of CAVABN010000042.1, read as the reverse complement.
TGCGAGGGGCTATTACAACGGCTACGACCGCTACGCCCCGGCCCTGGACTGGCTCTCCATGGCGAAGATGACCCTGACCTGCAGGAAGGTCTCCGAGATGAACATGCCGCTGAAGGAGCGCGCCCGCGACAGCATGTTCAAGCTGTACATGCTCGACACGGGCCTTCTGATGGACCTCTACGAACCGGAATTGATCAGCGAGGTGGTCCGCGGGAACGTGGATGCGAACTTCGGTGCCATCGCGGAGAACGTGATAGCCCAGGCGTTCGCCGCCCAGGGACGCGACCTGTTCTTCTACCGGGAGCCGAAGGGGAGGACCGCGGCGGACTTCGTCACGATTGTCGGTGGGAAGGTCTGCGCGGTGGCCGTCAAGGTGGGCAGGAACAGGGGCTCCCCGTCCATCGTCAAGCTGAAGGCATCCGGATCCGAGGGGATCATCTTCGGAAACGGGAACTGCTCCGTCGACGACGAGGGCGTGAGGCACTACCCCCTCTTCGCCGCATCCTTCATGGACTCCATCGACGGGTACGCCATGCCGGAGTTCGATTTCGGCAGCGTCGACCGCCTCAGGGCGGAGTACGGGGACGATTGAGTCACGCGCGCACCCGCGAAAAGGACTTTTTATAGTCCTCCCGACTACGCTCCCCCGTT
>CAVABN010000041.1:0-12502 GCA_963586845.1 Bifidobacteriaceae bacterium | reverse complement strand
GATAATCGCGAATCTCAGGCGCTGGTGAGCGCCTCGATGGGGTAGCCGGACCCGTGCGTGCTCTTGCGCTCGGTCTTCCCGGCGTTGCGTCCGACGTTCCCGAGGATATCGTTCACGGTCTCGGCGCACTTCATGACGTGGGCCCTGATGCTGGCGTTGACCTCGTCGAACGCCTCGGACACCCTCAGGTCGGGCATGATCTGGAGCATCCTGTCGTTCTCGACCATGATGCTGTTCTCGCAGACGGCCCTGATGTGGTTCCAGACCTCCTGCGCGATCCTGTCCCTCCCCTCGAAGGAGAACGGGTCGATTGCGATGGCGAAGGTCATGCAGCCCTGCGCCTGCGCCGCGTCTATGACGACGGGCATGGCTCCGGAGCCGGTCCCTCCCCCGAGGCCGCCGATGACGAAGACCGCGTCGTATCCGGACAGAGCGTCGCGGATCTCGGCCTTGTGGATGTCCGCGCATCTCTTGCCGATGACGGAATCCCCGCTGGTCCCCTCCCCGTGCAGGACGTCCTTGCAGATGTACAGCTTGACATCCGCGGGGGTCGCATGGAGGGCGGTCTTGTCGGTGTTGATCGCTATGGTGTCCACCGGGCAGCACGTCTCGTAGAACGAGCGCGCGACGTTGCATCCCGCTCCGCCCACGCCGACCACTGCGATGCGCGGTTCTGCCGCGCCGCTGATATCCTGTCCGTCCATCCTGTTCACCATCCGATCTTCGAATTTCCAAGAGGTTTATCAGCTCCCGCCGGCCCTCCGCTCGCGCGGTCCCATCCGGGTCGGCGGGTGCTAGTTTTTCCCATCCTTTTCTTCACTTGAGCGCAGCGTTCCTCTGAGCCGTCCTGAACGAGTCAGCGTAGGCTTCCTCGGTGACCGTCGCGGGGACGATCTTGTCCAGGACGCACTTGCGGACGAACTCCTCCTCGTTCAGGCATATGCCGCGCTGAACGAGTCCCTGGAGCGCATCCATCTGGAGGTCGCTGAAGCGGACGAAGATCCCGCTTCCCGACGCTGCTGACGGGCCACCCATTCTGCATGAGTCGATGTACCCGCGGATCGCGTCGCGGATGAAGTCGGACCTGTTGCCTATGTCGTGCTCATCCATGAAGTCCTCCATCATCTGGATTTCTTCAGGTCCCATCCTGAGCGTGACCCTGGTTCCGTCGTCCGTCATTCTCCATCCATCCTGTCGCAAGAGAGAGTTTTTCCCATCCCTTCTCAGCTTGCATATCAAGTGATGCGCTAGGGATATTTAATGGTGTCTGACAGAATAGGACAACGGCAGACACGGGGAAAACCGCCTATTTCCGCAAAACCCCGATATCGGGTCGTAACGGCCGTTTTTCCTCATCTTACACCCCTCTATGCGTGCCTTATAGATAACATACGCGGGGGAACGGGCCGTCATAAACCGTCTGACGCGGGACCGCGATCCGCGTCCGACATGTCATGCGGATGCCCATTGGGCCGTCCCGTCCGACGCTCCTCCCAGCCTCCGCCTCCCCGACAGATTATTATGGATTCTCCTAATGCGCGTGCGTATAGAAAGGGGTTCCAAATGGCTAACGACTACGGCAGCATGGAAGCGAAATGGCAGGCCCGCTGGAGAGAGGCGGGTCTCGACGAGTCCGACAGGATCGACGGCAAGCCGAAGTTCATGATCATCTTCGCCTACCCGGGCGTGACCGGGTACCTCCACGTCGGACACCTCCGCGGATACACGTACGTGGACGCCATCGGCAGGTACAAGCGCATGACGGGATACAACGTCCTGTTCCCCGTCGGCACCCACGCCACCGGCAACGGCGGCATCAGCCTGGCGGCGAAGATCGCCAGGGGCGACGAGAAGACGATCGACTATCTTCAGAGGAACGGATGCCCGCCGGAGAAGCTCGCCGAGCTCAAGGACCCCATGTCGGTCATCGAGTTCTTCAACGGCGTCTATGTCGAGGAGTACTGGAAGCGCTTCGGCTTCCTCGCTGACTGGAGGAGGTTCACCTGCACCCTTTACCCCGACTACGGCAAGTTCATCCAGTGGCAGTTCCACAAGCTCAAGGATGCCGGACTGCTCATCCAGAAGCCCTACTACGCCCCGTTCTGCCCCGAATGCGGGCCGGTCGCCGTGGACCCCTCGGAGACCGATATCTCGAAGGGAGGCAGGGCCGAGACGCAGGAGTACACCCTCCTGAAGTTCAGGCACGGGGATGAATTTCTGGTGGCCGCCACCCTCAGGCCGGAGACCGTCTACGGGCAGGTGTGCTTCTGGGTGAACCCCGAGGTGGAGTACAGGAGGATAAGGAAGGGCGGCGAGACGTGGATCGTCTCCCCGCAGGCCTACGAGAAGCTGACCCTCCAGAAGGACGGCATAGAGGATGTCGGGTCGATCCCCGGAGCGGACATGATCGGCTGGATGTGCGAGGCCCCCATGATCCACCGCGAGATTCCCGTGTTCCCGGCGACGTTCTGCAACCCCGACGTCGGTACCGGGCTGGTAACGTCGGTCCCGTCCGACGCGCCCGACGACTGGATCTCCCTCGAGGCCGTCAAGAAGGACCCCGCTTTGAAGGAGAAATACGGCCTCTCGCAGGAGCTCATCGACTCCGTCGTTCCGATCTCTATCATCGACATCAAGGGCTACGGGGACTTCCCCGCCAAGGACGTCATCGAGAAGCTCGGCATCACCAAGCCGGGCGACGAGAAGCTCGTGGAGGCCAAGAAGCAGGTCTACAAGGACGGCTACCACATGGGCAGGATGAAGGACGTCTGCGGTCCGTACGCCGGGATGCGCGTCGAGGAAGCGAAGGACAAGATGCGCCAGGCAATGATCGACGCCGGCGAGGCCGAACCGTTCCACGATCTGACCGAGGAGGTCGTCTGCAGGTGCGGGCGCCGCGTCCACATCAGGAGGATCGACGACCAGTGGTTCATCAACTACGCGGATCCGGACCTCACCGAGAGGACCAAGGCCCACGCCAAGGAGATGCAGCTCAACCCGCCCGAGTTCGCCGACAACGTCCAGGGCATCCTGGACTGGTTCAGGGAGAGGGCCTGCGTCAGGCTCGGAAACTGGCTCGGGACCAGGTTCCCCTTCGACGACAAGTGGATCATCGAGGCCATCTCGGATTCCACCCTGTACCCCGTCTACTACACCATCTCGCTGTACGCCAACTCCAAGCAGATTCTGCCGGAGCAGATGACCCTGGCGTTCTTCGACTACGTCATCCTCGGACAGGGCGACGTCTCCGCCGTATCGAAGGAGACGGGCATATCGGTCGAGCTCCTGGAGAAGATCAGGGCCGACGTGCTCTACTGGTACCCTCTGGACATCAACCTCGGAGGGAAAGAGCACATGACCGTCCACTTCCCCGTGTTCATGTTCAACCACCGCGCCATCCTGCCCGATTCCATGCAGCCCCGCGGCATCACCGTGAACTGGTACGTCACCGGGAAGAACAGCGACAAGATCTCCAAATCCAAGGGAGGGGCGCAGCCCATCCCCGGTGCGGCCGCCAAGTACGGAGTCGATGCGATGCGTCTCTACTACGCTCATGTCGCATCCATGTTCGTGGATGTCGAGTGGAGCGAGGAGACCGTCATGACCTACAAGCAGAGGGTCGACAGGATCTACGGAGCGGTCACGGACATCATCGCCAAGGAGTCCGTCTCCGAACCCGGCGAGATGGATGCCTGGCTCCTTTCGAGGTTCAACAGGCACATCGCGGAGATTCGCGAGGCCATGGACAAGTACGACCTGAGGCAGATGTGCACCACCGTCTACTTCGACATGCTCAACGACATGCGCTGGTACACCAGGCGCGGAGGATGCAACAAGGATGCGATCTCCGCCGCCCTGAGGATCTGGATCCAGGCCATGATGCCGGTCACCCCCCACACCGCCGAGGAGCTCTGGGAGGCCGCGGGATTCGACGGTCTCGTCTCCGCGCAGCAGCTGCCGGAGCCCGATCAGTCGCTGATCTCCGAGTCCGCTGAATACGGCGAGGACAAGCTCCGCGACCTGATGTCCGATATCATCGAAGTGAGGAAGTTCGTCGGGATCGACGCGAAGCGCGTCGTGCTGTACACCTCTCCGGAATGGAAGAGGGAGGTCATGAGGCGCGGAGCGGCCATGAAGGAGGCCGGGACTCTCAGCGTCCCCGAGCTCACCAAGGCGTGCATGTCCGACGAGGCCATCAAGAGGAACGGGAAGGCTGCTTCCGAACTCGCCAAGAAGGTCGCCATCGACTTCTCCAGGTCCGACCTGGCGATGTGGAAGCCCGTCTACGAGACGGACGAGCAGGCCTTCCTCGAATCCGCCGTCGGATTCCTCTCCGACGAGCTCGGTCTCGAGGTCGCCGTGTACAGGGCGGACGCCGAAGGCGTCTACGACCCGCAGAACAAGGCCAGGCAGGCCGCCCCCGGAAGGCCCGCCATCCTCCTCGAGTGAGATGTTCATAGACATCGCCAGGTCCAGGCACAGCTGCCGTCAGTTCTCCGGGGAATCGCTCTCCGATGAGGAGAGGTCGCTATTGCTGGAGGCCGGGGACCTGGCGCCCTCCTCGAGGGGACGCAGGCCCGTCAGGCTCGTGCCCGTCGACGATATCGGCACGATCAGAAAACTCGCATCCTGCAGGCCTTCGAGTACCAAGGCGCTGGAGACGGCGACGTTCGCGATAGTCGTCGCGGCCGATCCTTCGGTCGCGGACACGTGGATCGAGGACTCCTCCATCGCCACAATAATGATGCAGCTGGAGGCCGAGGATCTGAAACTCGGATCGTGCTGGATCCAGATCAGGATGAGGGACAACGCCGGGACCCCGGCGGAGGACATCGTCAGGGACATCCTGGGGCTGGACCCGGGATTCTCCGTTCTGTCCATCGTGGCATTCGGGAAGCGCGCATGATCCTCGAACCCATTCATCGCGAGGACAGGGAAGCCGCCGTCTCGCTGTACCGCTCGTCCTTCCCCGATCGCGAGCGCGCCGATGTCGACAGGCTGTTCTCCCATCTGGTGCGCGGGGATGCCGAGTGGCTCGGCATCTACGATCCCGACCTCAGAGGGATGGTGTACGCGCTCTACAGCGGGAGGATGGCGTTCCTCCTCTATCTCGCGGTGGCTCCCGAACACAGGGGCTCCGGCCTGGGCTCGCAGGCCCTGGAGGCGTTCCGCCTCCGCTACCCTTACAGGAAGCTCTTCCTGAACATCGAACCTCCCGACGAGGACGTGCCCGACAAGGAGGTCCGTCTCAGGAGGCAGGCGTTCTACGTCAGGAACGGTTTCATCCCCTGCGGCAGACTGAGGTCCGCCGAGGGGGATTACATCACCATGTGCTACATGGGCAGGATCACCCCGGAGGAGTTCTCGGCGTTCCGCATCGAGGTCGGGTTGGACCTCCTGTTCGACGGCGGCGCGGTCCTGGAAACGGTCCGAGACGTCGATCTCGTCTGCGGACGAGGAACTCGGCGATGCCGAAGCCCTTCTTCCCGTCCCACACGTACTCGGAGATGGTCTCGATGAGCATCATCTCGTTCCGGTTCCCCATGGGGAGCGCCGCGAACCTGATGACCTTCCCTTCGACTTCGTAGGATGAGCCGGAGACGTCCTTCATCTTCAGGGTGAAGGAAGAGGGCACTCCGTTCTCGGAGCGGAGGTCTATCGAGACCCGGTTCAGAGGCTGGTTGTCGCCCTTGGTGAAGAAGTATCCCGCATCGACGTCGCCCATGTCGGTGGAGAGCTTGGTGATGTTGAACGCCTCCTTCTCCAGGAACACGGAGTTGATCCACGCCCACATCTTCGGGGAGCCCCAATCCCTCACGCCGGCACTGAAGTCCCTCTCGCCGGTGCCGTGTATCTTGAACTGTTTGTCCCCGATAGTCAGGGTCCCGTCGGCGATGCCGAACTGCTCCAGGTGCTCGGATGCGACCTTGGCGGACATGGCGGCCTGTGCCTCGTTGACGCATCTCTTGTAGTCCATCTCGGGGTTCTGGGGCTTCCATTCGATATCCATCGAAGCGGGTATCGGAGTCGGCGAGGCCGACTTCATGTCGACCACGATGCCCCTGTACGTCAGGGACCATGCTCCCGACGGGAGCTTGGAGAACGTCAGCCCCCCGATGGAGTTGGGGTCGCCCTCGCAGGGGGTAGCGTGCCTGAAGCCGTAGATGACCTCCGGCGTCATGATGACGAAGAACAGGCTCTTCTCGTTCTTGTTAGGTTTGTTGCCGATCCTCATGAACGCCGTGACGTCGTTGGTCTCGTCGTGGCAGTTGAAGTAGAGGCTCTCGTTGTATTCGATGTGGTCCTTCATTCGTCGTCCTCCAGATAGATGATGCCGTCGTTGCCGTCCACGGTGACGGTCTGACCGGTCCTGAACAGTTTGGTGGCGCCCATGACGGCCGTGACGGCGGGGATCCTGTACTCCCTCGAGATGACGGCCCCGTGGGACAGTATGCCTCCGGTCTCGGTTATCAGTCCGCCCAGCCTGGAGAATGCCGCGGTCCATCCGGGGTCGGTGTTGCTCGTCACGAGGATGTCCCCATCCTCGATCTCGGAAAGCCCTTCTATGGTCTCGACAACGCGTATCTTCCCGGTCACGACTCCCGGACTGGAAGCCGTCCCGTAGACGGAGTTGGACGATTCTATCGCTATGGTATCGTCGAAGTCGATGCCGTTCCTGACGAACTTCGGCGGCAGGACGTTGGTGTACTTGAAGAACTCAGCCTTACGGGACTCGATCTCCTTGAACGGTTCCGTCGTTCCGGAGGGGAAGATCTCCAGAGCCTCCTTCTCGAACAGGAAGAACACATCGTTGGTCTCGGGGATCACGCCGCGCTCCGCCAGACGCCTTCCGACCTCCAGCATGCACAGCCTCTCCCTGAACAGGATGTGGTCCAGGTAGAATCTCTGGTTCTCCCTGAAGGTCAGGTACTTCTGGGCGAGTTTCAGCACCCTGCCGTACAGGGCGCATCTGAACACGCCCGTCGCACCGCTCCTCCTGATCTTCTTCCTCACTTCCTTCTCCAGCACGAAGCGCTCCTCGCGCCTCTTCTGCTCCAGTTCCTTCAGATCGGATTCCGACTGCGACAGCAGGCGCACGACGTCGATGATGTACGGCTTGTTCTCCTTCCACCTGGGGAAGTAGATCTCCCTGGTGTTGGAGCGGTGCCCGTAGGTGTCGACGAATTCGTCGAACTGCTTCCTGAGGGGGATGTCCTGCGCCTCTAACCAAGAAACGAACTCCTCGGACGTCATGGAATCTATCCTGGATTTCAGGTCGGGGTCGTTCCTGACGGTCTTCGCCATCTCCGAGAACCCGATGTTCGTCTCCACGGTCTTGTTGTTCTCCAGACCGGAGATCAGTCCCGCGTAGTACGAGCCGTCCTTGTCGTCGATCCACTGGATCAGCCAGTTCTTGATCATCAGGTTGGTGGCGATCGAGTGGGACACCATCCCGTAGCGGATGAGCTGGTAGTGCTTGATCGATGCCTTCTCGACCCTCTTGTACAGGTCGATGAGCTCCTCATCGGACAGCTCGGTCAGATCGGTGGCGTCGAACTCCCTGCAGACCTCCATGAAGCTTGCGGCCCACTTCTTGTAGGCGCGGTCGGTGAACAGCATGAAGCCGTCGTGGTCGAGGAACAGCACCCTGATCTGCGACCATACGGCCTTGCCCATATGAGCGGGATACTGCGAGATGCGCTCCTGGTCCTTCAGGGGGAAGTAGTTGAGCAGCTCCTTGGAGCGGACGAATTTCGGATAGTAGGAGAACACGATCTCCAGCGTGTGGGCGTTGAAGTACGCCCTGGATTTGTGCAGTTTGATGAGCTCGCCGGATGTCAGGTCCTTGTAGCCCATCATCTTGGCGCCCTCGTGGTTGACGTACTCGGTGAGCATCTTCCCCATGACCTCGAAGAACATGGGCGTGGTGGCATCGGCCCAGTACTCGTCGCCGTATCCCCTGGTCCAGAGGACGTCGTCGCGCTCGCTGTCGTCGGCGATTGTGGTGATGTTCCTTGACTGGAGGACGTAGAGGACCCCGTCCTCGACGGCCCATTCGACGTCCTGGGGGGCTTTGAAGTGCTCCTCGAGCCTCAGTCCGAGGTCGAGGACGTCCTTCAGGACCTTGTCGTCCGAGGACGGGATGTCCGTCTTGGACGGGTCGATGTCGGTGAGTTCGTTGGCACCGTCGACGAGGAAGTACCCCTTCTCCTTGTGCCTGATGTTGCTCTGTTTGACGGTCCCGTCGCGTCCTAGTACGAACCTGTCCGGGGTGATCACGCCGGATGCGATGGATTCCCCGAGACCCCAGGAGGACTCGATGACGACGTCGTCGCTCCCGTCCACGGGATTCGCGGTGAACATGACCCCGCTGGTGTCGGAAGAGACCATCCTCTGGACGACCACGGCCATTCCCGTGGAGAGGTGGTCGATGCCGGCGTCGTGCCTGTACTTGACGGCGCGCTCGTTCCAGTAGGATGCCCAGCACATGACGGCCATCTTGGGGACGTCCTCGGGTCTGATGAAAAGGAATGTGTCCTGCTGCCCCGCGAAGCTCGCTTCCGGCAGGTCCTCCGCCACGGCGGATGAGCGGACCGCGTAGTAGGAATCGCCGTACTCCTTCAGGAAGCTGTCTATCTCGTCGACGAGGGACAGGGGCATGCTCTCCGCCGCGATCATCGAGCGGATATCCTCCGTCCCCTCGGAAAGGGACCTCTCATCATCGAAATCGATGTCCGACAATACCTTGCCGATCCTCTCCCTGAGTCCGGTGTCGGTGATGAATGAGTCGTAGGCATCGACGGTGACCGCGAATGCGGGAGGCACCCTGAAGCCGTCCCTCGTCATCTCCGCGAGGTTGACGGCCTTTCCGCCGACCGTCTCGATGGTGATGTCGGGGTCGGTCAGACAACTGACGTTCTTCCTGCCTGAATGGGGCATACTGGCACGTTGTTTTCAGAGATATAAGGATTAGGCGGGATTCCGGCCTTCCGGATGGGATTTTCCGTCCGAATCCCCTCCAACCAGCGTCGGAGGATGTCTCGGTTGCCCCATCTTCTGTACAGTCCGGCATCGACGCCGGCCTGGTCCAGGCATCTCCCGACGACTATGTCCACGATGTCATCGACGGAGGTCGGACGGGGATAGAATCCGGGATTGGCGTCCATTATGACAACTCCCAGTCTCGCGAGCTTCAGCTCGTTCTCGAGCATGACGGCGCTCTTGGGCGTCTCGCGAACCAGGAGGACGAGCATGCGCCCCTCCTTGATGCAGACCGACGCGGCCCTGGTGATCAGGTTGTCGGCTATCCCGTTGGCGATCTTCGCCACGGTCGATTCCGTGCAGGGCGCGATGAACATGCAGTCGTAGCGGAAGCTGCCCGATGCGATGGGCGAGAACAGGTCGTCGTCCTCGTAGACATGGTCCGCGAGCCCGTACACCTCCTCGGGGAGGAGGTCGGTCTCGGCGGTCAGGACCTTCTTGGCCGTGTCCGACATGACGAGGTGCTTCTCGCCGTCCAGTGCCTGGAGCAGGCGGACCCCGTATATCGCACCGGATGCGCCCGTCATCGCTACAACGCTCTTCACGTACACCCGCACACCCCGGAGGGACATAAAGATAGTTCCACAGGGACGTGATAATTATCATGATAGTGATTATTACTATCATGATAAAATAAAGTGATATTTTGATAGATAAAAACCTCGGAGTGATAATATAAAAAAATCACTTCCGAGGGGGTTGATGCGATGATCAGGGTTTCGAATACCTGACGACCCAGGTTCCGGATTTCTTCCCTCCGACCCTGTCTATGATGCCGGCATCTTTGAATTCCTTCAAGCGGCGGGACAGGGTGCTGGTGGACAATCCTGTGCCTTCAGCCATTTGCGACAGGGTCTCGGTACCGTGTTCTTCGATGTATCTGAGGAGTTCCTCATCGTTCTGAATCTTCGTGCCGGAGATCCGGCTCATGCTGACGAGGACGGATGGAGGTTCCATGTCCTCGGTGAAGACGGGCTTCGGAATCATCATCCTGTCGCATGTGGATAGGACGCTGTGCAACCCGCTTCCGGCCCGCTCCACGAGACCGATGAGGAGGAACATCATCATCATCGTTTTGTTGCGGGGGTCGCTGTACCCGCCCCTCAGAGCTTTTCCTATGGAAATGCGAAAAGTCCCGGGATTCCGTATGTTCAGGGTATCGCTGCTGATGTCTACATGGACCCCTCCTTTTTCGTGATAATCCGCGTGGATCAATCCGTTGAGGACAAGCTCTCTTTCGGCTTTCATCTGATCGGTGTCGTCCACGCGGACGAATCCTTCGAGCTTGAACGGTTTCTTGGAATCGCGAGCCAGGATCTCGGTTGTGCGCAATGCGAAATCGAACACGTTGCCGGACCAATCCCCGTCGAGCGAAGTTATGCGTTCATCCCATCTCTCATTGAGCGAACTGCGAACCGTGCACTCGAGGAAATATTCGGGCAGTTCCTTGGTGATGATGTAGTCCATGGAGAACATCAGCACTCCTGCGAGAGTCGGCTTCAATTTGCCTTCATCATCGTAATCGGCTGCGCCGATCAACCTCAGGAATTCATCGTCCGGTATGTCGTTCCAAGGGTGGGCCGGCTTCACGGCCTTCATCGTTTGCCGGTATTTGGCGAGGGTGTTGGAATCGATGTCGGCGAGTTGCGCTTTGGAACACAAGCGGTCATCCAGCGGAGATTCGTAGGAATCGCGGATCATCTCGGCGATCTCCGACATGCTGCAGTGATAATCACCCTCGCCGTTCCGTCTGTATGTGCCGTTGTTCAGGTTGCCGTTGATGTATACCGGACGTTTCTGGCGTTCGGCACGGGGCACGTCGATGACGATAACCGTTTTTCCGTCTATCTCTTCGATGCGGACATCCGATTCGGACAGGATGTTGATGCTGACCTTCTGGGTGTTGTTGGCCTGGTCCCAGAGGTCGCGCACGATCTTGTCCGGATCCGAGACGCCGGTGGGGATGAGTTTTTTGTGATCATCGGGGTCTTCAGTGAGCCCCAGGATGACACGTCCTCCGAACGTATTGGCGAATGCGGAGTATGTCGGCCAGAAGAAGGAAGGCAGTTTGTCCGAACAACGCTTGGCTTCGAACATGATCCCTTCCTTTTGAATCAGATCACCGATTTCATCCATGCTACATGGATGGTGTGATAGTATAAATCACTATTATGATAAAACAAATGATATTTTGATAGAATAAACTCGGTTCCTGATAAAATAAAAAGACGGTGAAGGGTCTGTTCAATCCATCACCGAGTTGATCGCAATCTCCGCGATGTCCATGGAGTATTCGGCGACCCTCTTCACGGACCCTGCGATGAGCTCCGCGGCCATGGCCGGCTTCCCGGTGAGCCTGTCCGCCATGGAGCTGATCTCTTTGGACCTCGCGACGAGCTTCTCGCCGCGCTCGATGCAGGCGTTCGCCTTGATCATGTCGCGGCCGCTCCATGTCCCTACGGAGTCGACCATCAGGGTGATGACGCTGCGCCCGGTGTCCAGGATCTCGTCGTCCAGCTCCGTCGGATCGTCTATCAGGGGTCTGAGGTTCGTCGCCAGCAGGACTGCGTGGTCCCCGATCCTCTCGAGCGAACGGCTGATGCTCCCGCATCTGGCGACCTCGCACAGCTCCATGCCCATGCGGCGGGAGATGGTGATGTCCTTCTGGTGGATGTTCACCTGCCTGGAGATGAGCCAATCCAGCCTGTCGACCTCGCGGTCTCTGTCGGCCATGCCCTCGAGATCGGTAGGATCCTTGTTTTCCAGACCGTCCATGGTGTCGTTCAGCATGTTCCTGACGAGCACCTTCATCCTCTCGACGGATTTCGCCGGACGCATCTCCAGCTGGTCCATCAGGTCCTTGATCTCGATGCTGTCGTCGCTCTCCTCCATGATCTCCAATCCGATGGCGGTCTGGGCGAACGCCGATGCTGTGTTCGCGACCATGCTGGAGAGTCCCGATTCGCATTTCAGCACGATGGAATCGTGGCCGGCGATGTACGCCCCGACGAGCATCCTGTAGAGGAGGTCCCTGTCGGTGATGCCCTTGGTGTCGATGGTCTTGACCGTCGATTCCGATCCGTTCTGTTCGCCCGAAGGGAGGATGATCAGGCTGCCGTCCGGCTGCGTGCGCAATCCGACGGTGTCGTTCCTCTTGAGTCCGACCGTGTCGGCCCAGCTCTTCGGGAGGGTTATCATGAAGGAGGACCCGCCCGTGATCTGGACCCTCCTGAGTTCCGTCTTCCCCGAACCTTCGAGTTCCATGCATCGGAGGTAGTCGGAGGAAGTATATATTGACTATATATGAAAAACGGGAACTGCTCGGGGAGGCCTCGGGACGGGTCGTATGAACTTTCTATGAACACCATCGAACGAATCCGTTTCTAGCTCATTCTATTATAGAATCGGGGAGAAAACTGGCGGAAAACCGCAGAATCCTGCCATCAGTAAGCCTACGTAG
>CAVABN010000040.1:0-12671 GCA_963586845.1 Bifidobacteriaceae bacterium | reverse complement strand
GCGGAGGACCTCGTGGCCCTCTCCGAGGATCTTCGCGTTGTGGGTGGTGGACAGATCGAGGAGCATGTCCCTGAACTGCTCCTGCTCGGGGGAGAGGGTCTTGTTGCTGGTCCTCTTGCCGCGGAGGGTCCTCTTCTTGGGCTTCTCCTCCACGGGTTCCTCGGCGGGGGTCTCGACGGGTGCGGGCTCCTCCATCGGGACGTCCTCGACGACGGGCTCGGCGGGGACCTCTGCAGGTTCCTCGACCGGCTCCTCGCGGACGGCGAGGTGCGTCTCGCCCTGGACGGCGAGCGAGCGCTCGGCCGCGGGCATCTCGATGACCTCGGGAACCTCGGAGTCCTTCTTCCTGAACTTATCGATGGCGCCGGAGTCGAAGCGGTCCTTCCTCTCCCTGCGCTCGTCGCGGTCCTTCCTGTCCTTGCGGTCGCGCCTGCGCTCCTCGCGGTCCTCGCGGTCCCTGCGCTTCTCGCGGCGTTCCTCGTGACGGTCCTCATGGCGCTCTTCGTGACGCTCCTCGCGGTGCTCCTCATGGCGCTCCTCGGTCTCCTCGTCCTCGGACGAGGGCATGGCGAGGCCGTTCATCTCCATGTACTGGTCGCCGGGCATCTTGTTCCTGAGGCACTTGACGATCTGCTTGGCGGTGAGCTCCTCGACCTCGTGGGCGCGGGGCGCGCGGGCGACGAAGTCCACATCGGCCACCTGGAAGAGTTCCCTGAGGATGAGCTCTCCGCCCCTGTCGCCGTCGACGAACGCGGTGGCGACCCTCTCGCGGGACAGCTCCTGCACGGTCTTGGGGATGTTGGTACCCTCGACGGCGATGGCGTTCTTGATGCCGGCCTTGAGGAGGTTCAGCACATCGGACCTGCCCTCGACGATGATGATCGCCTCGGAGTCCTTCACGTTGGGTCCGGCGGGGCACCTGTCCTTTCCGTAGGTGGTGATCTCCTCGACCTGGACGCTCTGCCTGACGCTGTCCGTGAGGTCCACGCTGGTCCCCTTGGACTGCTTGATGAGCTCGTTGAGCAGCTCCTTGGCGCGCTCGACGACCTTCTCCCTCTTGGTGACCCTCACATCCTCGATGCCGAGGACCTGGATGGACGCCTTGCAGGGTCCGACGCGGTCGACGGTCTCCAGAGCGGACGCGAGGATGACGGTCTCGACCTGGTCCAGGCTCGAGGACATGTAGATGATACCCTCGGACCTTCCGCCCTTGGAGCTGATCTCCACCTCGATTCTTCCGATGCGTCCAGATTTCTGCAGGTCCCTGAGGTCGAGCTCGTCTCCGAGGAGTCCTTCCGTCTGTCCGAAGATGGCGCCCACGACGTCGGGTTTCTCGACGACGCCGTCGGCGTTGATCTTCGCTTTCACCATGTATTTCGTTGCACTTGGATCGATATTCATCAGCACCCTCCTTAGGGTGTCAGAGAAAGACACGGCGCTGCTGCCCGTCCACGGAACGTACTGACCCGAGGTCACGGTACGGCCGTTACCAAACCGTCGGACGAACATTTTCCTGGGTCGGCGCACCGTCGCCCATCGTCCTTCGGCGTTCGTCCCTCACACGGGACGAGTGATGATAGTGAGTGTGAACAGGGCTGCTTCGTGCAATCCCTAAGACGGCGAATGTCGACTATATAAATAAAGGCTACGAGGGAAACAGCCCTGGCGAAATCACAATGATGACCAGGAATGACATCCGGTAGCCTCGGAACCACATGTTGAACGCGAGGAGAACGCCCCCAGAATCACCGCTACGGCTACAGATAACAAGAGCCGCCCCGGACGCCTTCCTCCTGCGACATAAGATGACCTGCACCCGCGAGATCGCCTGACGAAGAGATCATCCAGGGTCACCAATGCAGCGAAATCCCACCTGTACTCGTTCTTCTCCAGCCCGTCCGTACATATCAGCACGTTGCGGACGGCGGTTCTCTTCGATACGACCTCCCCTATGAGCTCCTTCCTCCGCACCAATGAGAGATGACGGCTCTTATCGACGACGAACTCCCCCGAAACGAACTCCGCCTCGCACACATCGACCACCCTGTCCTTGCGCTCTATGATCGTACATATCTGCGTTCCGGAACAGTATTCATCGTCTCTCTCGTACCATGGTGACTCCTTCGTGGACACCCCGGCTATCCCCAAAGCCTGTTTGATCTGCCCGATGTGCTCGAGACACACGTCCTCGAAGGATGATCCCATCCACGACGCCAGTACAGCGTCGCTCAGAACAGGGTTGTCCCCTCCGCTCCGACCCTGATCCACGAAATGCAGGTAGAAACGGCAGAAGGGATCGATGAGCCTGTATCTCGACCCCCTCCTGCCCTCCCCGAACGGCGTGTATCTGGCGACTAGGTCCTCTTTCATGAGGGAGTCCAGGTAAGAGGTCAGAACGCCTCCGTCAGGGATGCGCGTCTCCTCGATGATCTCCTGTCTGGTGAGGCCCATGCTGGTCCTTCCGAGCGCCCGCACGATGGCTTCCATCGGTTCCGGACTGGAGAATGCCGACTGGAACAGAGCATCGAACTCGCTGCAAAGAGGAGCCTTGCGGTCGAAGAACAGACGCTCCAGGTTCCGCTCGACGCTCATACCGCGGTCGATCTGCTTCAGATGGTACGGGATACCGCCGAGCGCCATATACGTCCTGGCGATGTCGTATCTCGAGAATCCGACCCCGTTGGAACGGAGGAACTCCTCCGTCTCCGCCAGGTCGAAAGGGGACAAACACATCAGGGATGTGACACGGCCGTAAAGGCCCCCGCAATTGTCGATCAGCTTCTTGAAGATCCAGGATGTGGAGCTTCCGCAGACGATGAGCATGATGGGGTGGCCTAAGCTCACCCACCCGTTCCAGAACGATTCGAGGCCCGTGATGAATTGAGACCGTGGGGTGTCCATCCATTGGATCTCGTCGAGGAATACCAGCTGCCTGCTGCCGTCCGCCTTGGATTGCAGAAGGGACTCCAGCATGCGGAAAGCCTGCAGCCAGTCCCCAGGCGGCCCTGATTCCGCCATACCCTGCGAAACCAGGGATTCATAGAAATGATTCAACTGGACCTTCATCCTGCTCTTCCCGGTCGCGGACGGATCCGCCGGAGAGATGCCGACGTGAGAGAATGTCGTCTTCCCTTCGAACAGTTCGGATACCAGGTACGTCTTCCCGACCCCGCGTCTTCCACATAGGGCGACGAATTCCGCATCGTCGCGACTGTACGATTCTTGGAGATTCTCCATCTCTTTCCTGCGACCGACGATCATGCTGCTCCACGTTTCTATAATAATCTGAGATTAAGAATTTTTATCTATTCCAGATAATTATAATTCGAAGATTGCATCCGTCTAGAAACTCTGGATGGACAAGTCAGGGTCCGCGACCTCGTACCGTGTACGGGAGAGTACGGATCCCCGGACGCCTTCTCCACGATGATGAAAGTGGCCGATGCCGCGACCCTGCATTGGGCCGCAGCATCGGCATCGGATCTCACATGCGGAGCACGCTGACCCCGTCCGTCCCTTCCGCGAGTTCGGCGGTCTCGGCGTCGCATGTGAAGAGCAGGACCTGCATCCCGCAGGATGCTTCGGAGAGGGCCTTCACGGCCCCCGCTTTGCGTTCGGAATCGAACGGCAGCAGGACGTCGTCCAGAATCATCGGGATCCTCTCCCCGCCCATCTCCTTGGCTATCGCCATCTTGATGGACAGGAGCGCCTGGGCCCTGAGTCCGGAGCTCCATTTGGCCATGTCCTTCTCCTCGTCCTCGGACCTGAGCCTGATGTCGCCGGTCATGAGGTCGACCTTCATCGAGTACCTCCCTCCGGTCATGGACCTGAGGAACCCGTCGGCGGAGACGACGACCCCGGGGCTCACGGTGTCGTAGGCCCTGTCGCACGCGTCGTCTATCATCTTCTTGGCGAGCATCGCCACGGCCCCGCGGCGGATGATGTCGCTCTTCCGGGACCTCAGCCCCTCGAGCCTGTCCATCTCCGCCTCCAGGTCCTCCATCGACAGGATGCCCTTCATCCTCAGCTCGGTCTCGCCGATCCGCCTCCCGATCTCCGCCAGAGCGTCGTCGTTCCCGGACGCCTCCCATTGCACCGGGCACTCGGGGGATGCGGGATCCAATCCGGAGCTGCGGATCGCCGTCTCCACGGACTCGATCCTCCTGTCGAGGTCCGCCTTCCTGAGCGTCTTCGCCCTCGCGGCCTCGAACCCCTCCGCTCCGGCGTAGGGCTGGTAGAAGGTCAGCAGGTTGCCGTTGGCCTCCGAGAACCTGGCCCTGGAGACGATGACCTTCTGTTCGATGGCCTTCAGAGATGCCGCCGCTTCTGCCAGACCCGTCAGTTCGTTCACGGCGTACTCCGGATTCCTCGATTGGACATCAAGTTCGGCGCAAAGGGTGCGCAGGTCCTTCTCGAAATCCGAGACCCTCTTCTCCAACTCCGCCCTGCGGCCGTCGTCCTGAGGTTGGACGGCGGGGGCGCTCCTCCCGCCCTTCAGCGCGAACGCCGTCATGACGG
Organism: Bifidobacteriaceae bacterium; assembly: GCA_963586845.1. Taxonomy (GTDB): domain Archaea; phylum Thermoplasmatota; class Thermoplasmata; order Methanomassiliicoccales; family Methanomethylophilaceae; genus Methanoprimaticola. The sequence continues at coordinate 8,153 of CAVABN010000040.1, read as the reverse complement.
CGCCGACCGCGGACAGCGCGAACGCGGCCGGGTGCACGGCGACCCCCAGGACGGCGCCCAGGACTATTACGATAAGTCCTATGACGGCCCCCGCCTTGGAACCGCCCCTCTTCTCCTGCCTGACGGGGGCGGGCTCCCCGCGCATGCCGGACAGCTTCTCCCTGTCCCCGCGGTACGCGGACAGCCTCCCGGGCATGTCCCGGATCTCCTGCGAGAGGGACTCCGCCTTGCGGGGGTCGGCCCCTCCGAGGCGCATCCTGACCGATGACTTCTCGGATTCCAGGCCTTCCTTCTCCCTGCGAGCGGTTTCGACCGCCGCGAGGAGTTCGGCCCTCTTCCCCAGGTCGTCGTCCGTCACTGGTTTGAACTCACCGAGGGATTGACGCTCCGCCTTCATGGTCGCGAGCCTGTCGAAGTTGTCCTTGTTGCGCTGGTAGTTCTCGTAGACGGACCTCGCCTCCGCATCGGCGGTTCCTGCCTCCTTCAGCTCCTTCTTCTTCTCCAAGAGCCCGTCCCTCTCCGCGGCCAATTCGCCGTACTCGGAGGCGCGGGACTTCATATCGGCGATGGCCGCGGTCGACCCGGCGATGTTCGAATTGACGTCGTTGAGTTTGGATTTCGAATTGGAACGGAGCCCTAAGACCTCCCTCTCCTCCTTCTCGACCCAGGACAGCGTCCCCGGCATGCCTTCTGCGCCCGGGACCGTGAGGAACCTGGTCTTGACGTCGCCCTGCGTGATCGCATCGGAATCGTCCAACGCCTTGGCATCCATCGAGAATATCTTCCTGTAGAGGTCGGGATCCATGCCCTTCATGCACTCCGGCGGCGTGCCGGTCACATCCTTCCCGCTCAGCGAGACGGAATGGACGGAACCGTCCTCCTCGTAATCCAGCGTCCCGTCGTCGGTCTTTCCCCTGGCGGGATACTTGTTCCTTTTGTTGTCGGGGGAGAGGACGTCCCTGATGAACTCCATCGTGGACGTCTTCCCGCTCTCGTTGGGGCCGTAGAACACCGTCATCCCCGGGGCCGTGCGGTAATCGCGGTCCCTGATGCCCCCGAAGGAGCGTATGCGGAGCCTCTGTATCCTCATCCCTTCACCCCCATCCTCGAGACGACCGTCATGAGCGCCTCGTCCACCAGCGCCTCCAGCTCCTCGTCGGACATGGACTCCAGGACCTCGGATTCCTTCCGGACCATGGGATTTTCGCGGACGACATCCAGGATCCCCTCCCTCCCGGATGCCTTCAGCGCATCCCCGGCCGATATCATCAGCCCGACCATGTCTTTTGAACCGCGCCTGGCCTCGATGTCCACATCCGGGGTCGAGCACACCTCCGTTCCGGTGACCCTGCTCCCGATGCGGGAGGAGAGCAGCTCGGCGAGGTCCCCCGACTCCCTGCGGAGCATGGAGTCCAGCTCCCCACGGCCGACGAATGTCAGCCTCACCAGGGAATCCCGGGCGATCCTCTGCGAGAGCTCGCGGATGACCGCGTTGAGGTCCTTCCCGGTGATATCCACGGTCTCATCGTACCAGACCCTGCCCTGCGTGGGCACGAACCTGGCCTCTCCGACCCTCCCGTCGACCACTTTGACCACGTACGCGCCCTTCTCGCCGGTCTCCTTGAAACTCCTGCCCTGGATGTTGCCCGGATAGACCGCCCACGGGTCCTGCGAGAGCACCGAACGCTTGTGTATGTGGCCCAGCGCCCAGTAGTCCACTCCGCGTCCCGACAGTTCCGACAGGGTGCACGGGGAGTAGCTGTAATCCTTCGATGTGCCGCCGACGTCGCAGTGGACGCAGGCGACTGTGAATTTCCCGGGCGTCCCGCGGAGCATCGACGGGAGGTTCCTCTTCTCCTCCCAATCCGCGAAGCTCGCACCGACAACCTCGGCTCCATCCACTCCCGGGATCCCCACGGCCTCGGGCTCCGTCCCGAACACGTGGACGTTCGGAGGGAACGGGATGCTCTCCTCCCACGATGTGACGGGATCGTGGTTCCCGCGGACCATGAACACCGGGATCCCGACGCGCTTCAGCTCGTCGGCGAGGAACATCCTGGTCCTGGGCGTGATGGTCTCCTCGTCGAAGGCGTCCCCGGCGATGAACATCGCATCCGCCTCCTCGCTCAGAGCCAGGTCGACGATCCTCGAGAACGACTCGAACACGGTGCGGGTCATCCTCTCCGCCTCCTTGGGATCGGTGTCGGACATGCCCTTGAACCTGGCGCCGAGGTGGAGGTCGGCGCAATGGACGAAAGTGAAGTTTGGTCCCATGCTTTTAGGAGCGTAGTCCTATACTTAAATCATAGTGGGGGGAGGTCACCGAATGAGCCGAAAACCCCCTCCGGAGCGAGACCTGCGAACGCGTATTGCGACCAATTCGCGGACCTCCTCGCTCCGTCTTTCGCATTCTATGCCAGGAAGCGTCTCGTTCCTGATCACAGGTGTCGGATCGAATATGCACCGATACCTGAATTCGGATCCGGGTCCGACCCTCCTCACGCCCTCCCAAAACGCCTCCGAATCCATGAAATAGCCGCTCTCCTCAGTCATCATCGTTCCCGTTTTCATCGTATCGATTGCAATTATATGTCCGTTTCTGAATCCGCCCCCTCCGACAGTGGGCAGTTCCCTCCGCCCCACCGCTCCAACCGGCTCTCCCATCCAAGCAACAATATATCCCGCGAAGGCGCTTTCCAGCCGTTACCCATGGACTGCATCAAGAAGAAGGTGGACGAGGAGCTGGCCCGCGGCTGGATCGGCAGCGACCTCTCCTGCGAGTACCACCCGTGCCATTTCAAAGGCCAGGACTGCACGTTCTGCTACTGCCCCTTCTACCCCTGCAACGACCCCGACCTCGGGAACATGCTCACCGGGAAGCGCGGGAACGAGATCTGGGCCTGCTCCGACTGCCTCCTGATCCACAGGAAGGATGTCTGCAGATTCATAATGGACCAGGTCGGCCGCCTCGGGATCGAATCCGCGGGGGACCCCAGGTTCAAGAGCATATTCGCCGAGGTGAAGAAGAGATTCTACCGCGAGGGGAGGGCGATGATGGTCGTCGGTGCGACGTCGGACGCCGGGAAATCGGTCACGGTCGCGGCGATCTGCCGCATCCTCCAGAGGAAAGGATACCTGGTGGCGCCGTTCAAGAGCCAGAACATGAGCCTGAACGCCAAAGCCACCCGCATGGGCACCGAGATCGCCATGGCGCAGACCGTGCAGGCGAAGGCCGCCTGCCTGAAGAACCCGGACAGCCACATGAACCCCATCCTCCTGAAGCCGAAGAAGGACACCGTGTCCCAGGTCATCGTCTGCGGGAAGCCGTACGCGGACTACGACGTGGAATCCTATTACGGGGAGTTCGTGCCCGGACCGGGCAGGACCATCGTGAAGGAGAACGTGGACTTCCTGAAGAAGCGCTACGACTTCGTGATAATGGAAGGCGCCGGCTCTCCGGCCGAGATCAACATCTACGACAGGGACATCGCGAACATGGGCGCGGCCGTCGTGGCTGATGCGGATGTCATCCTGGTGGTCAACGTGGAATGGGGCGGGGCGTTCGCCTACGCCCTCGGGACGGTGGAGCTCATACCCGAGCCGGACCGTCAGAGGATCAAAGGGATCGTTTTCAACAACGTGCGCGGGGACCTGGACAGGTTCAGGGCCGGGATCCCGGATTTCGAGAAGTACTGCAAGGTGCCCGTCATCGGCGTGATACCCCATGCCGACGTGGTGCTCCCCTCGGAGGATTCCGAGGCGCTCAGGGGCACCAGGAGGCTCGGGGACGGGAAGTGCGTCATCGGCGTGGTCAAGTATCCGAGGATCGCGAACTTCACCGATCTCGACCCCCTGTTCCTGGAGGACGTTTCAGTCGTGTTCGCAGAGAAGGCCTCGGACCTCGACGGTGTGGACGCCATAGTCCTGCCGGGAACGAAGAACACCGTCATGGACATGCTCTGGATGGAGGGGAACGGCATAGCCGACCGCGTGAGGTCGCTCCGCGGGAAGGTGCCGATCGCCGGGATCTGCGGAGGCTACCAGATGATGGGCTCCGTCCTGGAGGACCCGGAGGGGATGGAGGGCGGCGTCCCGCGCACCATCCCAGGACTGGGGTTCTTCGACATGACCACCCGCTTCGGCGAGTACAAGAAGCGCGTGGTCAACAGCACCGGGAGGCTCCTGGCCGGGGACGGCGGGGAGATCACGGGATACGAGCTGCACATGGGCATGTCCGATGTTCGTGAAACACCGCTGTTCGAGATAGAGAACAACTTCGACAAGGGTCCGGTGAACGACGGGGCGATACGCGAGGACGAGATGCTCTACGGGACGTACCTCCACGGGATATTCGACAAGAAGCCGTTCAGATCGTTCTTCCTCTCCCACGTGAAGCACGGGGACAAGACCTTCGACTCCACCGATTCCAGGGATTACGACGAGGTCCTGGAGGAGAACATCGAGAAGCTCGCCGACGTGTTCGAGGATAACCTGGACATGGGCGCGCTGATGTCCATCCTGGGGGTGAGGGAATGAAGGCGCTGGTGCTCGGTACGTCGTCCGACGCCGGTAAGACGGTCTGCTGCGCCATGATATGCAGGTATCTGGCCAGGAAAGGGCTGGATCCCGTTCCTTTCAAGGCATCCAACCTGTCCCTGAACTCCTACGCCACCAAGGACGGCGGGGAGATCGGGATCGGACAGGCGTTCCAGGCCTGGGCCTGCGGGCTGGAGCCGGAGACGGACATGAACCCGGTCCTCCTGAAACCGAGCGGAGGCGGGACCATACAGCTCATCGTCGGAGGGAGACCGGTCGCGGACATGCGCCGGGGCGACGACTTCAACCGCGACAAGGCTGCGAACGAGATCAGGGAAGCCCTCGGAAGGCTTTCGTCCGAGCACGGGTTCGTCGTGTGCGAGGGGTCGGGATCCCCGGCCGAGCTCAACCTGATGAAGAGGGACCTCGCCAACACCGGGCTGATGCGCTCAGCGCAAGTGCCCACAATCCTGGTGGGCGACATCGAGAGGGGAGGCGTCTTCGCGGCGATATACGGCACATGGAGGCTCATCCCCGACGACGTCAGACCCCTGATGAAGGGGTTCATAATCAACAGGTTCAGGGGGGAGCCCTCCATCCTGAAGGAGGGCATCGAGAAGGTCGAGAGCCTCACCGGCATGAAGTGCCTCGGAGTGCTCCCGTTCCTGCCATTGAGGTTCCCCGAGGAGGATTCGCTCTCGAAATCCGAGGGCAAGCTTAGCGGCAGCGACCCGCGCCAGGCTTTCATGGCCAACGTGGACGCTCTTCTGGATGCGGCGATAGAGGCGGGATTCGACTTCGACGGGCTGATCGAGATAGCGAAGGGATGATCATCCGCCGGAGGCCACCCTGAGGGCCGTCACCTTGGAGTCCTCGGGGGGCACGGAATCCATGGGGACCGGCCTTCCGCCGATCAGGAATATGAACGAATCGGGGGTGTATCCGGCATCGCGGACCGCTTCCTCGATCGATACGCCCGGGAGGGCCTCGACGGGGCCTTCGGGCATGTCTATGACGGTCATGACGGTTCATGCGCCTTCGTGATGATAACGGTCGCGTCGCGTTCCGTCGTTCTGTGTGGAGGGGTTGTTCCTCTTACGGATCATGTCTATCGCCTCGTGGGCGGGCATGCCCCTCCCGGCCTCTACGTCGCGGAGGCCGACATCCACCATCTCCCCCAGGAAATCCGTCGAGTCGATGGACACCCGAACCCCGTCGAACTTCGTATCGAATCTCGGTCTCCCGTTCCCGGACTCCAGACAGGACTTGACAGCCTTCCGGATACCGTGGCCCTTCCCCTCGATGAATCCGAGTTCCCTCATCACCGTGAAGATCCTGCGATTCGGAGCGATAGATTCGTGTTCCGACTCATCCAGAGCGGATGCGGTCCAACCGCGCGGAAGCCTGCCGGGGTTGAATATCTCGATACGGTCGGGATACAGCCTGATCTCGGTCGGCCTCGGAACGGAATAATCGCGGTGGACCACCGCGTTGGCTATGAACTCCCTGAGCGCTTCGATCGGATACTCGTAACGGATCTTCAGGACCTCTCCGTCCCTGCAGGCCTGCGCGTCCAGATACTTCTTCGAGAGGATGTCCACGGCCTCATCTATCTGTGTGACGAGGGGTCCGCGGATGTAGCTCTCCGCTATGAGGAACTTGTATTCTGTGAACTTGCCGATCTTCACATAGGCCTCCGGCGACGCGATGCTCGGGTCGTCCGCCATGAGCAGAGCCACGGCCACGGTCATCCTGCCGTTATCGAGCATTCCGAAACGGGACATCAGGTCGGTCGGAGCGGCCGTACCGTCCAGTCCCGCCGATTCTGCGATATGCTGGAGCGTCCTCTCGGAAAATGTGACTTGCGTCGCCTTCTTCTCATCCAGCATCATGTCGGTCCAAAGGACGTTGCCGGCCGACAGGATCTTATCCGTGAATTCGGGACCGTGTATCTCCTGCGTGACGCCTCCTCTCCTCTCGAACAATCTGCCATCCAGAACGACGACCAGAGGACTTCTTCTGACATCGATCTCGATCAAACCGATGTTCTCATCCCTGATCATGCGGATACCTGGTTCGATGTGGAGCCTCTCGCTGATGATTTTCGATATCTTCTCCATCGACGACTCCGGATCGTCGGCTCCGACGAGGATCGTCCCGCCATCGCCGTTGGCGAATGCGGCGATATCGCACAGGCAGCCGTCGTCCCACGCGACCTTCCTCTCCGCCACATGTCCTTCCGAATCATCCATACGATTGCTTCAATGGCATTGATGTATTTTTACTCTCCGAGCCCCCGACTCATCGGAACGAACACCGCGCACTACGGAACTTCGCCCGGTCACACTGGATGCACACCATATCGTTAAGAACCGTGCCACCATCCTACCGTCATCGCGCTCCGACGTCCGACCACCGGCGCATCGGGGCATATCAGGCCAGGGGATCCCGATGAACAGCGAATACAAGAGATTCATAGAGAGCAAATCGAAGATGTGCGAGTCCATCGACAGCTTCTCCCCTGAGCTCTATGAGAGGTACGACGTCAAGAAGGGACTCCGCGACAGCAAAGGGAGCGGGGTCGTGGTCGGTCTGACCAGCATATCGCAGGTCGACGGGACCGAGATGGTCGACGGGGTCAAGGTGCCCTGCGAGGGGAAGCTCCGCTACAGGGGCTACGACATCCAGGACCTGACCCGCGGATTCCTCAACAAGCGCTTCGGCTTCGAGGAGTGCGCCTACCTCCTGCTGTTCGGAGACCTGCCGGACGAGGCCGAGCTGGAGGAGTTCAGGAAGCACCTCTCCGAGGAGAGGAGGCTGCCCGTCACGTTCACCAGGGACGTCGTCATGAAGGCGGCGAACAAGGACATCATGAACTCCGTTTCCAGGTGCATCCTGTTCCTCGCCTCGTATGACAAGAAAGCGCTGAACAACTCCACCGAGAACGTCCTCAGGCAGTGCATCTACCTGATCAGCGTGTTCCCCATGCTCACGGTGTACAGCTACCACGCGTACAACCACTACATCAACGACGAGAGCATGTACATCCACCGCCCGGATCCCAATCTGTCCACCGCGGAGAACATCCTGCGCATGCTCAGGCCGGACAAGTCCTACACGTACCTGGAGGCAACCGTCCTGGATCTGGCGCTCGTTCTGCACATGGAGCACGGCGGAGGGAACAATTCGACATTCACCACCCGCGTGACCACCTCGTCGGGATCCGACACCTACGCCGTGATCGCAGCAGCGATGTCGTCCCTCAAGGGACCCAAGCACGGCGGCGCGAACCTGAAGGTCATGGACATGATGGACGACATCAAGCGCCATGTCAAGCACACCGACAGCGAGAAGGAGATGAGGCGCTACCTCACCGAGATCCTGGACAAGAAGGTCTTCGACCACCAGGGGCTGATCTACGGGATGGGGCACGCGGTCTACACCAAATCCGACCCGAGGGCGCTCGTTTTCAAGTCCTTCGTGGAGAAGCTGGCCGTCGAGAAGGGCAGGATGGACGACTACCGCGTGTACGAGACCGTCGAGAGGCTCGCTCCGGAGCTGATCCTGGAGAAGCGCCCCCACGCGACGAGCGTCACAGCCAACGTGGACTTCTACAG
>CAVABN010000039.1:0-12853 GCA_963586845.1 Bifidobacteriaceae bacterium | reverse complement strand
GAACGTCAGGGTGTGGCTCCCCACCTGGAGCGTGTCGCCGTCCTTGACCTCCAGCTTGTTGGCCGGTTCCATCCGGTAGAAGTTGCGGAGCATGTCGAACGTCTTGGCATTCCCCACGACGGTCACATCGGGCCAGGCCTCCAGGACCTGCGTGATGCAGGCCCCGTGGTCCGGTTCCATGTGGTTTATCACCAGATAATCCAGCTTCCTCCCGTCCATGGTCTTGCGGAGGTTCCTCCAGAACTTCGACGCGATGGAGGAGTCCACGGTGTCCAGGAGGCACGTCTTCCCTTCGGAGCAGATGAGGTAGGAGTTATAGGAGACGCCCTCCGGTATGGGGAACGCCCCCTCGAAGATGTTCGCGGTGCGGTCGTCGCCGCCGATCCAGCAGGTGTCCTCGCATATCTTCACGGTCGATTCGTCGAACGGCATCGGAACTGCTCCCTCTTGGCGTATATGGACCTCTTCATGGGGCAGACGTTCTCGCTTACGTTCACGAGCGCGAGGAGCTCCTCGCTCGTCGAACTCACTATGGGCGCCTTGGTGCCGTCGCTGAGGATGGTGAAACCGGGGCTGATGGAAGCGAACTCCTTCAGCATCTCGTCCGTCAACGGTCCCATGGAATCCCTCACCGCGCGGTCCGATGGGGAAAAGGTCCTCTTGACCAGCTCCCTGTAGTAGGAGTCCACCGCGGGCTCGATCTTGGCGGCTATGACGCTGATCTCCAGATCGGGTCTTCCGACTATCCATTCGGCGAAGACCTCGTTGCCGACCTTGCTCTCCAGGCGTCCCACCTCCGCCCAGAACACGTCCTCGTCCAGGCCGATCCCGGCGGCCGCATCGGCCGGGAGGGAGGGCCTGACCACTACCGACTCCCCCTGCTTGACCCACCATCTGATGCGGTCGTAGTGCCCGGGGATCCAGTACTGTCCTTCGCTCTGCATTGCTTCGGGGCTCGGATCGAAGTGCATGCGAGTGCATCCCCTTTCGGGGCTTTATAAAGAGTATGACTTACGCGGGGATTTGTTAAGTCGGCTTTAATACCCCGTAAGGGTATCGTAACACTTTTCACCAGTTGGACGCACAAGCCAATTATATTAGCGAGGATTATCCGCAGGACGGTGCGAATCCGTGGAATCCGTCGATATGTCCCCGATACTCCTTTCCCCCCGCGACCGTTTGGTCACGGTGTTCGGGGGAGGGAAGGTGGCCCTGCGCAAATGCCTGCATTTCAAAGGGTTCAGGATAAGGGTCGTGTCCGAGGAGGTCCTGCCGGAGCTGAGGCAGCTCGCGGACGAGGTGGTCTTCGGGAGGATAGACGACGGATTGGTGGAGGAGGCGATCGGCGATGCCGACATCGTCGTGGCCGCCACGTCCGACCACGCTCTCAACGACAGGATCCGCGACATCTCGATGTCGCACGGCAAGATGACCAACTCCGCCCACGGCGGAGGGGACGTGCTGATCCCGTCCACGCTGCACAGGGACGGATGGACAGTGTGCGTGTCGTCCGAGGGGAGGGCCCCGGCGTTCCCGCCCTATGTTATCAATAAGATCGACGGGCTCCTGGACGGCTCCTACGATTCCATGCTCGCCCTGCTGTGCGATCTGAGGGTGGAGATACGCGACCGCATCCCCACTCAGCCGGAGAGGGCCGCTTTCTTGGCGGATGTCCTTGCGGACGAGGATGTCTGGGAGCTGCTCAGGGACGGGAAGACGGATGAGGCCAGGGAGCTATCGCTGAAAAGAGGCGGTCTCGAATGATCGTGAGCATGCATGTCACGCATTCCTCGGCCGGAGGCACGTCGGCATTGAACGACGTGGTCCCGAAGCTGGAGGAGGAGGTTTCCAAACGCCTGCCGACCATGGAGCGCGTCTCCGAGTACGTGGTGGTCAGGACCTGCAACCGTCTCGAGGTGTACGCTGCCACATCGGACAACATCGGAACGAAGATGCTCTTCGATTCCATCATCAGGATAATCGTCCCTTCGGGGAACATATCATACATATTGGAGGACCGCGACAGCATCCGCCACCTGTTCAGGGTGGTCTGCGGTCTCGATTCGCTCATAGTGGGCGAGGACCAGATACAGCACCAGGTCCGCGAGTCCTACATGAAGGCGAAGGCCGACGGACACATCAACGGGATGCTGTCCCGCCTGTTCGACAAGGCGATGTCCGTCGGGAAGAGGGTCAGGACGGAGACGGCCCTGAACAAGGGCGCGGTGTCCGTGGGATCCGCGGCTGTCGAACTCGCCGAGAGCAAGATAGGGTCGCTGGAAGGCAAAGGCATCACGATCCTGGGGGCCGGGGACATCGCATCCGTCATAGCGAAGAACCTGGTCGGCAGGAACCTGGGGACGATCATCGTGTCCAACCGCACGTACAGCCGCGCCATCGAGCTGGCGGACGAGCTGGGAGGGAAGGCGGTGAGCATGGCCAGGATGACCGATGCGGTGGCGGATTCGGATGTGGTCCTGGTGGCCACCGGAGCCCCGCATCCGGTGCTCAAGGAGCACCATGTCCTCGAGGCGATGTCCAGGAGGCCGGAGCGCCCCCTGCTGATCATCGATGTGAGCATACCGCGCAACACCGAGGACGCCGTGGGATCCATCCCCGATGTGGAATTGGAGAACATGGACTCCCTCGAGACCATAGCGATGCAGAACGCGGAACGCCGCCGGAAGGAGATCAGCTCGGCGGAAGCGATCATTACGGAGGAATTGGCGAAGATCGACTCCGAGCAGAAGGAGAGCTACGCCAACGAGGTCATCAGGCGCATAGGACTCAAGCTGGCGGACATACGCGAGAGGGAGCTGGCCACGGCCAGGTCCCGCATGGGGTCCGCCGACGAGGGGGAGCTGCTGGACGACCTGTCGAGGGCGATGATCGGCAAGATCACCGCCGAACTTTACAAGAATCTGAGGGAGGCGTCGCGCGACGGCCGCACGGATACGTGCGGGGCGGCGATGGAGCTCTTCGGACTGGAGGAATCGGAATGATGTACCCTGAAGTGCGCCTCAGGAGGCTGAGGCAGAGCGAGAAGATGAGGAACCTGGTGTGCGAGACCCGTCTGCATCCGGACGAGCTCATCCTCCCTGTGTTCTTCGATGCGAACCTTGACAAGGAGAAGACCACGGACTCGATGCCCGGCGTCCCCACGCACCCCCTGAAGGGGTACGAGGCGATAGCCAACGGCATCCAGGACAGCGGCGTGAACTCCGTCTTGGTGTTCGGCGTCCCGTCCCATAAGGATGCGGCCGGCACCGGGGCTTACGAGAAGGACGGGGTGGTCCAGAAGGCCATCCGCGGGCTGAAGGAGTCGTCCGACCTGCTTGTCATCGCGGACCTGTGCCTGTGCGAGTACACCGACCACGGACACTGCGGTCTTTTGGATGAATGCGGGTGCGTCAGGAACGACGAGACCATCGAGCTCTACGGGAGGACGGCCGTCTCCCAAGCCGAAGCGGGAGCGGACATCATCGCCCCCAGCGGCATGATGGACGGCCAGGTCGCTGCGATCCGTCAGGCCCTCGATGATGCCGGGTTCAAGAACGTCCCCATCATGGCGTACAGCGCGAAGTACCAATCCGCATACTACGGACCCTTCCGCGACATCGCCGAATCCGCTCCGGGCAAGGGCGACCGCGCCGGATACCAGATGGCGTGGGCCAACAGGAAGGAGGCCATGCGCGAGATCGAGTTCGATATAGCCGAGGGGGCGGACATGATCATGGTCAAGCCCGCCGGCCCGTACCTCGATATCATAAGGGATGCGGCCGACCGCTACGACCTGCCCCTGGCCGCTTATCAGGTTTCGGGCGAGTACGCGATGATAAAAGCCGCCGCGGCCAACGGATGGATCGACGGCGAGAGGGTGATGAGGGAGTCGCTCATCGCCATGAAGCGCGCCGGCGCCGACATGCTGATCACCTACTTCGCCGAGGACATGGCGAGGATGCTGTGATACCATGGACAGGTCCGCCGTTCTTTTCGGGGAGTCGTCGGGACTCTCTCCGGGAGGCGTCAGCAGCCCGGTCAGGAGGTTCGAGCCGAATCCCCTGTTCATCGCCAAGGGCAACGGGTGCAGGATAACCGACGTCGACGGCAGGGAGTACATCGACCTGTGCATGGCGTACGGTCCCCTCATATCGGGCCATGCGGATCCCGCTGTCCTCGAAGCTGTGAGGTCGCAGATTCCGGACGGCACCGTCTACGGCGCCCCGTCGGGACCTGAGCTGTCCCTCCTGAGGAGGATACACGATTCCATACCCTCGGCGGAGATGGTCAGGCTGGCCTGTTCCGGTACCGAGGCCACGATGCACGCGATCCGCACCGCCAGGGGATTCTCAGGCAGGGACGGTATCGTGAAGATGAACGGCGGTTTCCACGGCGCCCACGATGCCGTGCTCGTCAAAGCGGGCTCCGGTTCCGCGGACGGGATGCCTTCTTCCAAGGGCGTTCCGGAAGGCGCGGTAAAGTACACCCGCACCGTGGAGTACAACGACGCGCAGGCGATGGCAGACCTCCTGGAGAAGGACAAGAGCATCGGATGCGTCATCATGGAGCCCGTTCTCGGCAATGTGGGAGTGGTCCCTCCCGAGAAAGGGTATCTGGAGGAGGTCCGCAGGATCACGAAGGAGAACGATGTCGTCCTCATCTTCGACGAGGTCATCACCGGATTCCGCGTCTCCGACGGAGGGGCCCAGAAGCGCTACGGTATCACCCCCGACATGACCACCATGGGCAAGATCATCGGCGGAGGGTTCCCCGCGGGAGCGTTCGCCGGAAGGAAGGAGATAATGGAGATGGTCGCTCCGCAGGGTCCCGTCTATGTGGCGGGGACTTTCGCAGGCAACCCGGTATCAGCGGCAGCGGGTCTCGCGCAGATCGAGAGGATGCGCAGGGACGATTCATACGCCAAGCTCGAGAGGTCCTCCGACCGTCTCGTGAAGACCATCCGCGACGATCTGAAGGACAACCATGTGAAGGGATGCGTCAACTCCGTCGGATCCATGTTCTCCGTGTATTTCGGGCCGGAGGAGGTCAGAAACGGCACGGACGCCGAGAAGGCCGACCGTGCCATGTTCGGGAAGATGTTCAGATACATGCTGGAGCACGGCGTCTACCTGGCGCCTTCGGCGCTGGAGGACTGCTTCATGTCCGCCGCCCATGACGACGAGGCTGTTGAGAAGCTGGAGGAAGCGTTCACCGGATTCATCGAGACGGTGGGAGCATGAGGGTCGGATCCAGGGAGTCGAAGCTGGCGATGCGCCAGACCGAGATATTCATCGACAGGATGTCCGCGATATTCCCGGACGAGGCGTTCGACGTCGTCGGCATGAAGGCGCTGGGCGACATCGATCTGAAATCCAGATTGGACGCGCTGCCCTCCACGGGGGCGTTCGTCCGCGAGCTGGATGATGCCATCCTCAGGGGGGACATCGACTGTTCCGTGAACTCGCTCAAGGACATCCCGATCGAGATGGATCCCGACCTCGTGATAGGCGCGATGCTTCCCCGCGACGATCCGAGGGATGTCATCCTCCCCTGCCCGCTCGACGAGCTCCCGGAGGGGGCGCTCGTCGGCACCGCGTCGGTGAGGAGGGAGAGCATCCTCAGGGACATCCGTCCCGATCTGAGGATAGAGCCCCTCAGGGGCAACATACACACCCGCCTGTCCCGCCTGGATGCCGGCGACTTCGACGCCATCATCCTCGCCAAGGCGGGATTGGACAGGATGGGCATCGACTGTCCGATGCACGTGCTCGACGGTCCGTTCATACCCGCCCCCGCTCAAGGGATAGTGGCGGTCGAGTGCAGGAAGGACGATTCCGGGATGAGGAAGATGCTGTCCAAGCTCGACTCCCGCGAATCCCGCTTGGAGGCGGGCGTGGAGAGGGGCATAATGAAGCTCATGCGCGCCGGATGCTCGTCGCCGGTCGGCATAAACGCGAAGTGCACTAGGGACGCGATCCATGTGGACGCGGTCTCCTACAGCTACACCGAAGAGCCCAGGCGCGTGTCGGCCGATCTCCCGGTCGACTACGTGCTGGACGAGCTCCTGGGGATAGCTGAATACCTCACAGGGAAGAGGGATGTGGTCATATGACAGGCAAGGTCTATCTGGTAGGCGCCGGTCCGGGCGATCCCGGGCTGTTCACGATCAAGGGTATGGAGCTGCTGAGGAGCGCGGACGTCGTTGTGTACGATGCGTTGGCGAACCCCGAGCTCCTCAAGCAATGCAGGGAAGGGGCGGAGCTCATCGACGCCGGGAAGAGGGCCAGGGACCACCACCTGAGCCAGTGGCAGACCAACGAGCTGCTGGTGAAGCTGGCCCAGGAGGGGAAGCTGGTCGTCCGTCTCAAGGGCGGGGACCCGTTCCTGTTCGGACGCGGGGCCGAGGAGGCCGAGGAGCTGAGGAACGCCGGCGTGGAAGTGCACGTCGTTCCCGGAGTGTCCTCGTCCATCTCCGTCCCGGAGCTCGCGGGGATCCCGGTGACCCATCGCGACTACGCCTCCATGGTGACGTTCATCACCGGTCACGAGAAGGACGGTCGCGAGGGCGACAGGGTCGATTGGAAGGCACTGGCATCCGGTCATGGGACCTTGGTGGTTCTGATGGGTCTCGGCAACGCCGCATCCATATCCGAAGGTCTGATCGACGGAGGCATGTCCCCGGACACGCCCGCCGCCGTCATATCCAAGGGATCCACGCCGGACCAGAGGGTGGAGACCACCACGGTGTCCGGATTGGCCGACACCATAAGGGACAAGGCCCTGGAGGCCCCCGGGATAATGGTCATCGGGGACGTCGCCAGGGTCAGGGAGAGGCTCGGTGACCTGATATGACCACCCTGGGCTTCACCCGCCCCTCGAAGAGGATAAAGGATTCCGTGGCGCAGGCGGAGGCAATGGGCTTCCAGGCCCTGGGCGCCCCGTCCCTGGACATACTGCCGGGGGAGGATGCGGAGTTCGCCAAGCTGCAGGATTCCGTATCGGGGGACTGCATCGCGGTGTTCTGCTCCGTGACCGCCGTCGAGGAGTGCCAATCCAGATACAAGGACTCGTTCAAGGGCATGTTCGACGGGAAGGAGGTCGTGTCCATAGGGCCGGCCACCACATCCAAGCTGAAGGCCGTCGGGATCGAGCCCGACACCGTGCCCGAGGAGTACTCCTCCGAGGGGATAGTCGAGGCGCTGAAGGACAGGGTCTCCGGCAAGAGGGTCGTCCTGATCAGGTCGGACAGCGGGTCCGACGTGCTCTCCGACGGTCTGAACGAGGCCGGGGCGGATGTCAAGGACATAGCCGTCTACAGGCTCAAGGACGCGGGCGAGAGCATCGCACTGCTCCATCTCCTGACCATGATCAAGCAGGGCAGGCTCGACGTCATGGCGTTCACCTCGCCCATGTCAGCGTCCATGTTCGTCTCCCGCGTGGAGCAGAGGTACGGGAAGGAGAAGGGTGCCGAGTATCTTCACGGCGTGAAGATAGCAGCCATCGGCGGCCCCACCTCCAGGAGGCTGGAGGAGCTCGGGTTCCCTCCCGACATAGTCCCGGAGAAGGCCACCTTCGCGGATATGCTCAAGGCGATCCGCGGGGCCTTCCCCGAGTGATCAGAGGAGCAGTTTGAAACAGCAGGGCACCTGCCTGCAGGCGGACGTGAAGAAGTACACCTGGGCGTCCTTCCCCTTGAGGACGTCCAGAGCCGCCTGCCAATCCATGACCGGTACGTCCTGGAACACGATCCAGTTCACGCGTCCGCCTTCGGATGTCACCTTCTCGAGATTCTTCCTCAGATCCCGGAGGAAGTCGATGCCGTTGTCGCTGACGTAGTCCCTGTCGAGGTCGATGATCCTCGACTCCGGCTCCTGCGCCTTTATCTCGTCCACGACGAGGTTCTTCAGGTATTCCAACCCGTCCAGCCTGTATCCTGCGATGGACGGCACGTCGTTCTTCGCGACGAAATCGTGGACCTTCGGGACGGGGTCCCCCTCGGCGGGGCATGAGCTGATTATCATGCCACGGAGGATGCGGTATTGACTATTATATCGCGTCGACCGACCGTTCGGGAATTTGAGCGTGACGGAAACAGTCCGTACAGTGTCCGAGCGTTCTGATGCCCCTTTAAATACTGTTTCGGCAGGACGTATAAAAGTGTGCATGCTCAAGAGATATATAGTGTAATACTCATTTGATACTCTGGGAAGTTGATACCCATGTCCTTTATCGACAATCAGAAAACTGTGGGCCTGGCGTTCACTATCATCGGAGTTCTGATGATCATCGCCGCCCTCCTGTCGATCGTCGACGCCGTCACCATGGACGGCGAGCTCGGCGACCACATCGGGTACTTCATCGCCGCGATCGGATCCATCATCGCAGCCGTGTTGTACTTCAAGTATGGAAACAAAGTGCGCACCGGAGCCCTCTCCGGCAAGCTCAACATCCTGGGCAACTACGTCAACATCGTGGGAGTGACCACCGTCATCATCGGGATCTTCGCCGCCATCGGCGGGATCATCAGCGACATCTCCTTCTGGGACAGCGTCGTCTCGATCATCCTCGGTCTGATCGTCATCTGGGCCGCCAAGAAGATCCTGGACGGCAAGGAGACCACCATCGACAAGATCCTCTGGATCATCCTGACCGTCCTGTTCCTCCTGCTGTTCATCTTCAGCTTCATCGGCATCTTCGGAATCATCGCCGACGGAGGAGAGGCAATCCACCTCATCGTCAACGTCATCTCCGCCATCTGCTACGCCATCATCTACCTGTTCATGCTCTGCTACATGTTCGATGGCGAGGTCAAGAAAGGCATGGGGATGTAAGCGCATCGAGCGCTTGCAGACGTGCGAAACCTTTTCCCAAACCTTTTACCATGCTTCTATCATCGACCCTCCATGGAGGATCTCTGTTGCATCCGCGAGGACGACGAGTCCACCCTGTCCGAGAGGATGTCCGTGTTCGTCTCCGACAGGTCCGTCGGCGCTCTGACGGGACCGAGGAGGATGGGCAGGGAGAACCTCGTCGCCGCTGTTGCGGACGTGGTCCGCAAAACCGGGAAGACCGTCATGGTCGTTCCAGGCGAGCGCGTGGAGCATCCCGATGTCATCCTGTTCTCCCATTGGAAGGACATCGACGAGTCCCTCGTGTCCGGGAATCCGGAGGCCGACGTCCTCTACGGCCAGGACCTTTGCCATCAGGTGCCCGCGGTGGTCCGCGTGGTGAAATCGGAACGTTTCCGATGCGGTCCGGCAACAGGTCATAAATACCTAGAGGCCGGATTTGTGCCAAGGTGATTTCTACGGAAGTCGTTGTAGAGAAATACAACCCCTGGAAGGACGCCCTGGTGGCCGGCATCTTCATGCTGCTGATAGGGGTCCTCCTGGCGGCCCTCCAGAGCGAAGGCCTCAAGTGGGCCCTCATAATCGCCGGTGTCCTGGCGCTCGTGTCCGGGATCCTGACGATCATCGACGGGATGAAGTCGAACTTCGTCATCGGGATCGCGATGGGAGTCATCACCGCCGTCATCGGACTGGCGCTGATCGTCCTGCCCAACCTGTTCACCGACATACTGATGGTCCTCCTGGCCGTCGCCCTGATCATCGTCGGGGCGGTGACCGTCCTCGGGGCCGGTTCCGACTTCGCCGTCGCGACGGGGTCCAAGCTGATCTCCGTCCTCGTCGGAGCGATAATGGTCGTGCTCGGCGTCTACGCGCTGATGAACCTGAAGGAGACCGCCGACATCGTGATGATCGTCATCGGCGTGTTCCTGGCCGTGTCCGGGATCATGAGGATCTACGGCGCGTACCAGCTCAAGAAGGTCTGCTGAAAAGGATCTTAAAACGTTTTCAGGAGGGGGATGCCCCCTCCGTCCTCACTTCTGGCCCGTGATCTTGATCACGTGGTAGCCGAACTCCGTCTGCACGAGCACGACGTCGTTGGTCTTGCCGTTGAAGCAGGCGTCCTCGAAGGGCTTGACCATCTGCCCCTTGGCGAACCAGCCCAGGTCCCCGCCCTTGGCCTTGGACGGGCACTTGGAGAACCTCTTGGCCAGGGCGGCGAAGTCCTCGCCCTTCTCGATGCGGTCCATGATGCTCCTGGCGTCCTTCTCGTTGGGGACCAGGATGTGCGATGCGCGTACGGTTTTGACCATGTGCGGACGAAGGGCGGTCTGGTAGATAAGACTGTCAACGGGGGTTAACAACGTTAACTATGTCGGCCTCCTTTTTATCCTACGACTCCGAGGGGGCATGCATGATATTCCTATTCTCGGCGACCGGGAACTCGTACGCGGTGGCGAGGCGCATCTCGGAGGAGTTCGGCGACCAGATGAAGCAGATGGCATCGGCCGTGCGGTACAAGAGGTACAGTTTCGACGCCGAAGGCGGGGATGTGGGGTTCGTGTTCCCGACGTTCTTCCGCGGTCTGCCGTCGACGGTGGAGGCGTTCGCCGCCAACGTGAACATCCGCAACCCCGGGCGCGTGTACTGCGTATCCACCTGCTCCTCGGATTCCGGAGGGGCCTGCGACCAGCTGGTCGAGCTGCTGGGGTCCCGCCTGAAGGTGGATGCGATGTACGACGTCCTGATGCCGAACAGCGCGGTCTTCGCCCGCGACCCTCCGACGGAGGAGGAGGCGGCGGAGATCCTGAAGGGCTCGGATGCGGAGATCGAGGGCATAGTGGAGTCGCTGAGGAACCGCGAGGACGGGGACTTCCGCCGCCACAAGGGCACCGCTGACTGGCGGGGGATGCACGCGAAGTACGACGAGATGCGCTCGACGGAGCCGTTCGTCCTCACGGACGCGTGCATAGAATGCAGGATATGCGAGGAGATCTGCCCCACGGGGGCCATCAAGGTGTACCACCGCAAGCCGGTGTGGGACGAGGAGACGTGCGCCCTGTGCATGAGCTGCGTCCAGCTGTGCCCGAAGAAGGCCATAGATTACGGCGAGGGGACGGCGTCCCGCGGGAGGTACAGGCACCCCCTGTTCTACGAGAGGACGCTCGGCGTCCCGTTCAGTCAGATGGGCGTCCATTGACGCTGTAATTTCAAGAGGGCCGCGGATGGACGCGCTCCGCGACCCGTTTCCCACATTTCTTTTTCCATTATTTTCATTTCTGAACGTCTAAACTCGATTAAACTTGAATACAATATTGTACATATTATTAAATATTGTATTTATGTTGGTAATGGTACGCATAGGGGCGACGGGAGGAAGGCACCTAGAGGCAGAGCACGGAAAGTCTCTTCCTGGCGCCCCGAAGCGTTAGGGGCTCGGCTCATGGAATCGGTTCGGAAGGCGTTAGGGGAGAACCTCTCCCGGATCCGGAGGCGCAAGCGCGTCGCAGGAGCGACTCTGGCGGTCGCGGTGCTGCTGCTCTCCGCAGCGGTGCTCATACCGTCCATCCAGTCGGAGCCCGAAGGCTATTCGGGCGATTACTACACGGTCACGTACAACATCGGGGCCGTTCCCACCGTCGCCGGACATAACGAGAGCACGGGGGCGACCTCGTCGATCACGGTCCGGTACTACGGGACGCCGGTGGCGGAGTACAACCCTCAGTTCTGGGCTGGTTCGATCGTCGGACAGGTCCTGAAAGTGGATGGGGCAGATGTGTCGGACAACACGGCCGTCAGGGATTGGTTCAAGATCACGAGTTATCCCGGACGGAATGGCACCGTTTCCAATCTGAAAGTGTTCTCGGGATGGAAGGTGGGGTCCGCGACGGTGGATCCGGGAACGGATCTGACAGGATATGCGAACGCTGCCAAGGAGATCACTTTGGAAGCGGTGTGGTCCGGTGCGAGTTGGCTAAGTTCCGGTGGAAGCTGGACTAGCGGGACCAGGGCCACAGGCGATTCGGCGAAGTATCTCAACATATACTTGTTGAGGAGCAATTTGACGAGTCTCAGCAGTTTTTCCAATCTGACGATGAGGAGTTTCGGCACGGCTTACTCGATCTCCACTGAGAACAAATCGACAGGCGGGAACCTCATCATCGACAATGTGAATCTGAACGGAGCCTACAATAGGGATCTGATCAACGATCACGGGAACGGATACGCGCTGTATGGGAACGGTTCCCTCATCATCGGTACGGGTGTCGGAAGCATCTCGAACACCTACGTTCAGGTCCTCGGAGGATGGAAGAGTGGCAATACAGGTACCGCGAAGCTGACCATCTTCAGCGGTACGTACGAGATCATAGCCGGCGGATCCTACGATACGGACGTCGGAAAGACCGAATTGGTACTTGCAGGTTCTTACAATGGGACTAACCTGAAGGTAAACGGAACGGTCTATGGCGGCAATACGGAAAAGGGAAACGTCGGTTCCACAAGCGTCCTCATCGTCGGCGGGATGGTCAGCGACAGGGAGAAGTACACCTTCTCGTCGACCGAGAGATATCAAACGGTCATAGGCGGAACGCGTAATTCCGGCAACGTGGGGACCACGGATGTCGTGTTATCCGGTACGGCCAAAGCTTTCATGGTCCAGGGCGGGGGAAGAGCCTCCGTCGTGAAGATCACCGAATCCGCCAGCGTGACGATCTCGGGGATGGCCAAGGTCTACTACATGGCCTGCGGGAGCGTCACCGACGGCAACGAGGATGAGGCTACCTACCCCGTGAAGAAGGCCACCGTACGGCTCAAGGATGCCGCCGTCATAGGTGAGAAGGACAAGACCGGCGGACTGTTGCTCGGCGGCGGTTGGGACACATGGAGCAAGCCCTTGGGATCCAGCGCGGGGAGTACCAACGTGTTCGTCGAAGGCGGCACTGTCTGGGGGTCCGTCTACGGCGGAGGATTCAGAGGTTCCGTGGGAAGCGGGAGCGGCCAGGCCG
>CAVABN010000038.1:0-13077 GCA_963586845.1 Bifidobacteriaceae bacterium | reverse complement strand
GTACCTGCCGGCCATCTCGGTCCCGAACTCCACGGATTCCTCCAGCGTGCTCCCGGGGGATTGGACGAAGACCGAGTCCGTATCGGAATAGACAACGTTGTGCCCCTCGGACTGCAGCTCGCCGATGATCCCCTTCACGTTCGCCCTGGCGAACGATGTGATCGCCGCGCCGATGCTCTTGTCCGTGAATCTGTAGAAGGACGAGGCGAACACGCCGTAGAATGTGTTCATGAGGACCTTCACAGCGGCCTGCAGACCGTCGAGGTAGTGCTTCTCGTGCTCGTCGGAGGACTGCTTCATCCTCTTCTTGATCGAATCCCTCTGGTCCATCAGACCCTGCAGGATCATCGGCAGCAACCCCAGACGCACATCCTTGGAGACGAACGCCGTCCCTGACGGCGCTACGATGGCGCCGTCCGGGGACAGGGTGGTGAAGCAGATGTTCTTCGCGATGATCGTCGAGGGATACATGGATTTGAAATCCAGGACGCAGACCCAATGGTACAGGCCGGGTTTGATGTCGTGCACGTACCCGCCCTCGATCTGGTCGTCGTCCCTTATGCGCCTGCCCATCTGCGGCACCGCGACGTTGGCGCGGTCCGCCGCACGGATCAGCAGGGAATCCGCCAGCTGGGAGGATCCCGAAGTGAGAACATCCTCTATGGACAGCTTGGACACGGCGGCGAGGTCCATGCCCTTCCTCAGGGTGTCCACGGTCAGGAGGATGCGAAGCGCGAGTTCGGCATCCTTGGTGCAGTACCTCAGCACCTTCTCGCGGTCGTTCCTCCATTCCTCGTCCATGTGACGGGGGTCCACATCGAGCTTGGATTCTCCCAGAAGCTCCAGGGACACCGCGTTCAGCGTCTCCTGCTTCGGACGCAGCTCCCTCCTGGCGGCCCACCATGCGTCGCATATGAGCCTGCCCTTGACCCTCCAGAAGCGTTCGCTGCGGAGCTTCGGCTGTCCGCCGTCCCTCCCCCAGGGCAGAGCGTCCTTCATGCGGTTCGCTTTCGCCCTCTCCTCGATCTTCCTGATGTCGTAGTTGTCGATGTTGTATCCCGTGATGACGTCCGGATCCTCTCTGCGTATGAGGTCCGAGAACGATTGGATGATCTCCTTCTCCGTGCCGAAGATGGGGTCGCAGTCGCGTATCGCCCCTTTCTCCCAGACGGTGGCGCAGATGCAGTAGATGAACTCGTGCTCGATGCTGTTCTCTATATCGAACGACAGCACCTTGAGGCCGGGATCGAACGGCTCCACGTTCTCGAAGGAGTCCATGACGATGGTGATGTCCGTCAGGTACCCCTTGTCGACCGGTTCCCCGGTCACGCGGATGCACGCGCCCATGTCGGTGTCGTACACGTAGCGGTGGTTGTACGGGATGTCCGATGCCAGGGCCTCCACGCCGTTCATGCGCAGCTTGTTCCTGAAGTCGGAGACCTTCCACGGGCTCTTGATGGTGATCTTCAGCGCATCGACGGTGCGGCCGCGGTAGAGCAGGTCCTTGTGCTCCAGGGACACCACTTCCGGGTCCTCGGAGAACTGCTGCTCCAGCTTCTGCGGGACGTCGACGCCGTACAGATAAGGTTTGAAACCGCGGACCAGGACCGTGACGGACCTGCCGTCCAGGGCCTTGCCGTACAGCTCGATGACGGGCTCGTCGTCATCCGTCGTGTACGACGTGCTGATTATCCTGATGTCCGCGGTCTCCATGGGATCACTTGTTCGCCACGATCCTGATCACGTCGCCGTCCTGCAGTTCGTAGTCGGCGCCGACGGTCCTCTTGGTCTTGGCGTTGACCGCGCGGATGAACTTGTCCCCGAGGTCGGTGTGGACGCGGTACGCGAGGTCTCTGGCGGTGCTGCCCCTCGGGACGAGGAACGCATCCGGCAGGACCCTGCCGAAGTGGTCGGTGAATTTCGTCTCGTCCTCGACGGGATAGACGCAGATGAGGTCGAGCATGTTGAACGCGGCATCCTCGATGCACTTCTGGACGCCGGTCCCGCCGATGCGGGCCATGTTCTCGTTCATGTAGTCCAGGGCCTTCTTCTGACCCTCGGACACCTTCGCTCCATCCTTGATCCTGAATCCGGCATCGCCGGGGGTGTACTCGACGAGTCCTGCAGCGGCGGCCTTCTTCAGGGCCAGCTCGGTCTCGGCCATGGTGGCGACGCAGTGCGGGTTGATCGACCTGATCCTCTCGAAGTTCGCGTCGGTGGCGATGTCGGCCTTGTTCATGGCCGCTATCATCGGCTTCGATCTCTCGCGTATCGCCCCGCAGAGCTTCAGGAGGAGGTCGTCGTCCCATTTGGTGGGGTCGTCCGGCAGGGGGACCTCGCGGAGCGCCTCCTTTATCTGAGCCTCCGACACCTTCAGTCCCTGGAGCCTCTCCGCCAGGATGGTCTCGGGCTTCGAGCCCTGCATCTTGGCCTGCCTGGCGATCTTGGAGAACCCGTTCTTGATGATCTCGCGCATCCAGCATTCGATCTCGGTCCTGAGGAACAGGATGTCCTCGGCGGGGTCGTGGGAACCCGTCTCCACGGAGTTCCCCTCGATGTCGGTGGATCCGCTGGCGTCCACGACGTTGATGAGCGCGTCGGCCTGCCTGAGGTCGTCCAGGAACTTGTTGCCCAGACCCTTCCCCTGCCAGGCGTCCGGGACCAGCCCGGCCACGTCCAGGAGCTCCACGGGGACCATCCTGGTGCCGTCCACGCACAGCGAGTTGTGCGGCGTGCACTTGACGCCCAGCTCCTTGCACGGGCAGGGCGTGCGCACGTATGCTATGCCCTTGTTGGGCTCGATGGTGGTGAAGGGATAGTTCGCTATCTCCACAGGGGCCATCGTGGCCGCTCCGAAGAATGTCGACTTGCCGACGTTCGGCTTCCCTACGATTCCAATCTGCATGTGATCGCAGGGGAGATGGGCTACTGCCGTTAAATGCTATCGCGGAAGGTGCCAGCATCATCCGTCCAGGTCGCACAGGACGCGGTCCAGCAGGTCCTCGAGGGTCTTCCTCTCCTGTTCGGTCAGCGCCTTGAACAGCTCGGAGTTCATCTCCTCGCCCATCTCGTAGAGCTTGGATACGATGTCCTCTCCGGAATCGGAGAGTGACAGGGTCTTCACCCTGGCGTCGTCGTTGGTCCCGAACACTACCAATCCCTTCTCGCCGAGCCTGTCGGCGATGCCGCAGGCCGCCTGATGGGATACCCCCATGACGCTCGTCAGGTCCTTGACGCTGCAGCCGGGGTGGTCGTCTATGAAGAACAGGGCATCAGTCTGATTGGATGTGATCCCCAGGGCGGAGGAGTTCCTGTCCCTGGCCCTCTTGATCTCCTTGCCGGTGCGGCGGATCTTGCGGGCCAGCTCGAGGACATCGGTGGCCATTTGCGGATCCCTCTCTGGATATCGAATCCAGGTTCTTCCCGGGGACGAGTTTGGATGTCAGGGCGGAGAAATGCCTCATGTACCATCTCGCCACCATGCCGGTGAGGATGCAGCACATGACCGTCCCTTCCCTGACGCCTCCGAGGGTCCCCAATCCGACGATCCCGATGACCGCGGCGATGACGACCATGGTGGTATCGGATGTTACGCGCACCTTGCCGTAGTTCTTCTTGACGCGGAGGGTGAGAGCGTAGGCGAACCCGTCCCCAGGGACCATGACGACATCGGCGACGATCTGCAGGTACACGCCGAAGGCCAGGATGACGATCCCGACGAGCACGGATGCGACCTGGATCAGGTATTCGGTCGGGGCGAAGCCGGAGAAGAGCATCATCGAGAGGTCGATGAGGTATCCGAAGGCGAACGACACGACAACTTCCAGCAGGATGTTCACCTTCGCGGTGCGGTCCATCTTGGATTTGTCCGTCAATATGTACTGCAGGGTGACCAGGAGCAGGCTGAACGCGATGGTGAAGTTCCCGAGGGTGAACTGCGGGAACACCAGTGCCAGACTGTACGGGATGGACGTGATCGGGGATGTTCCCAGAGAAGCCTTCGTGATGAAGCCCACTGCCATGGATATGCAGAACAATCCCAACGCGAAGACGGCGTACCGTCTGCCCAAACCCGATTCCATGGGGCGAACTACAACATATTGTATTTCAACCCATCGCAGGTACTCGGACGGGACGGGTCAGTTGTCCATGGAGAAAACGGCGTCGGCGATCTCGCCGATCTCGGACGGGCGCAGGTCCTCCACGCGCTCGTCCCTGTACGGGATGCCTTCCGATGAGGACACCAAGCCGGTGCTCTTCAGCGACGTGCCGATCTTCTTCCTGCGGTGATTGAAGCACGCCTCGGTGACCTTGAAGAACGTCTCCTCGTCGAGCACCTCGAACGGAGCGGGCCTCGGCGTTATCTTCACCACGGCGGAGTCGACCTTCGGTCTCGGGTCGAATCTCGACGCCGGAACCGGTTCCATGATCTCGCAGTCGGCGCGGTAGAACAGGTTGACCGTGAGACGGGAGTAATCCGGACTCCCGACGTCGGCGACCATGCGGTCGGCGAACTCCTTCTGCACCATGACCACGGCGGTCCTGAAGGGCTGCCTCAGGAGCTTGAAGATGATCGGGGTGGAGACGCTGTACGGGAGGTTGCTCACGAACACGTCGAAGTCGGGGAAGGGAACCTTCACCGCATCCCCCTCGATGAGGTCCAGCCTGTCGCCGTACGTGGAGCGGATGTGCTCCGCGAGCTTGACGTCGAGTTCGATGCAGGTGAGCCTGTCGCCCATCGACACCAGCCTTTCCGTCAGAATGCCGAATCCGGGCCCCACTTCCAGGACCCTGTCGGAATCGGTGATGCCGGCGTAGCCGACTATGCGGTCGGCCACGCGGTCATCGATGAGAAAATTCTGTCCCTTGCTCCGCTTCGGCACGACGCCGGCGGAGTTCATGAGCTCTCTTGCGCTGCTCATCTCGAGACGAAGATGTAGCGTTTCCTGTCGGGGTCGGAGATCTCGAGGACGATCCTGTCGGTGATGAACTTCTCGGGCGTCTTGATCCCGGTGCGCTCGCTCAGGTCGGCGAAGTCCTTGAAGTTGCCCTTCTTCCTCTCCTCGAGGATGGCGTTCATGGACTTCTTCCCGAGTCCCGGGAGCTCCTCCAGCATGTGCTTGCGGAGGCTGATCCCCTCAGCCTCGTTGAAGAACCTGATGAACCTGGTCTGGTTGGCCTTGACGATGGCGTCGACGGCGTACTCCAGCTCGGTCTGCGCGTTGTTGGTCAGATCGTTGAACCCGATGCGCCTCTTGACATGGTCCACCACGTCCCTCTTGACGTCAGCGGTGTCCTTGCCGATGTAGGTCCTGGTCCCGATCTCGACCTGTGCGCCCGCTTTCGGAACGAGCTCGAAGAGCTTGAACTCCTCGTCTCCGACTGCGTATATCAACGGCTCGCGCTTCCCGAAGTTGCCTCCGGCCGCGCCCGTGGGCAGCCAATCCAGAATGTAGGCGTACTCTTCCATACGATCCCTCAGTAGTTGTTGCGGACGATCTCGAGGATGCTCTCGATCTGCTCCGGCTCGAGCGTGACCCTCTCCTTGGAGAAGATGGCGCGAACGTCCTCCGGATATTCGGGGAGGAGGTCCGCGATCTTCACTGCAACGGGCTCCGTGACGAAGTCGAACTCGCTGACGGCGGCGATGATCGCGTCGGCCTGCTCCTTGGAAATCGAGCACGTCTTCTGAGCATGGTCGAGGGAGGCCCTCTGCGAAGCGAGCATGTTCTCGACTCCGCCCCTGGCCTCGACTTCGGCCTCGAGGAGCTCTTTGACCTCCGCTACGCTGACGTACCTCTGTTCCATCCGAATCTCACTCCACGGTCCTGACGAGGTGCTCGGGGCGGGCGACGACGGTCTTCGTCTTGTTTCCGTCCTTGACGCTGACCTCGTAGGCTTCTCCCCTGGAGTCGATGACGACGCCGGTGAGGCCGTGGAACCTGGAGAAGGGCATGCCCTTGTGGACGCTGGGGTCGATGATGATGTTGACCTTGTCTCCGGGTTCGAAGGTCTGGAGCCCCTTGGTGATCGGGGACAGGCCGCGTGCCCTCGGCTTCTTCCTCAGAAGGTTGCGGGTTTTTGTCCTTGTTCCTCTGGATGCCTGCATTGTGAATCCCTCATGGTTCGTGATAGTCAATCGCCAATACGTCGAGGGCGACGACGACGCACTGCACCCCCAGCCTCTCGGAGAAGTTGGGTTGCGTACGGCCGTCGTCCCCGGACACGAACTCCTTCACGTAGGTCCCGGAATCGGTCTCGAGTTCGAGGTCGAATCCGTCCTCGTCGAAGGAATCCGCCGTCACCCAGTGGATCCTCCTGTGTCTCACCAGGTCGGCTCTTCTGTGCTCGACGCGGCGTGGAGTCCTCTGATCTATATCGGCGTCCTTGAACGATAAGGCCACGTCAACTACTGTCTCTTTATTAACTTTGCCGTCGGGTTTCACGCGCACGCGATAGACCTTGTCGGACGCCGCGCCCTTGTATCTCTCGACCGCTTCCCTCTGCACGAAGTGCAATGAATTGAATGCCGCCAATCCGCCCTCGCTGGACAGCTTCTCCAGCTCGTCGAGGTCGATGAATCTCCTCTTGGGCTGGCTGATCTCCAGCACGAACGGTCTGCCATCTCCGAGCATGCGGGCGTCGATGTCCTCCCTGCCCATGCCGTGGAAGAAGTGCTCCTTCCCCCCGGCCATCTCAAGGGCGATGTCGCCGATGATCTCCTGCACCGACGTTTCGTACATCTTCCCTTTGCCGTGGCAGTGCGGGCATCCCTTGCCGTGGCACTCCCTGCAGGGCCAGATGGTCTGGGGGATCTCGCGGCTGAACTTGTTGTAGCGTCCGCCGATGAACAGCGGCGCGATGTCCAGGACGACCTCCCCGAAACGGGTGTCCACGAGAGCGACGACCTGGGGATTCTTGAACTCCACCGGGCGGTGGATCATGGGCAGTGCCAGCTTGCCGATCTCGCGGTTCAGTTCCGCCTTGATGGCCTCGGCGTTCTCCAGCCCGTATCTCTCCCAGAGGGCCTTCTCGTTCTCGGCGATGGAGGGCTCCACCTTCGTCCCGATGAGGAAGTTCTCCGACTCGACGTCGTTGATCGCCTCCGCCGCCAGCTCCGCGAACCTGGGCATGAGGTCGAACAGCCCCTCGCAGAGGCTGCACATCTCCGGGGCCGGCACGGCGTCCCCGGATTCCTCCAGGGCCTCGCGGATCATGCGGCCGCGGAGGTCGTTGGTCATCCCGGTCCCGATCTTCCCGAACATGCGTCCGAGGCAGCGGTCGCAGAGTCCCTCGCAGGCGAGCGCGCGACCCTTCTCAAGATTCTCGGCTATCCAGTCCTCCATGGTCATCCCTCAGAGGTCGAAGCCCATCTCCGCGATCCTGAGGCGCGGACGCTGGCTCTCCAGATAGTGGTAGACGGTGGCGTGCTCGCTCCCCTGGAGGATGAGCTCCACCGCATGCTTCGCGACGGGCAGGCTGATGGAGTTCCCGATGAGCCCCACCGTGTTGCCGTAGATCACCATGTCGCATCCGGTGAGGTCCTCGATGATGCGGCGGGTCTTCCCGTCCTTCCCGATGAGCCTCCCGCGGATCCTGTTCATCTGATTGGACCTCTCCCCGACGAACTCCTTGAGGTCCACGACCTCGAGGTACTCGTCGTCCTCGAAGAGCCTCATGGCCTTGTCCGGGTTGAACCCCCTTCCGACGGCCTTGATGACGTCCATGAGCTGCAGCGCCTTGAGCGGGTCCTCCAGCTCCACGTCGTCGTGGATGACGATCTCCCCTTCCTCCGTGTCGATGTCGATCTTGATGCCGGAGATTTCCTGGAGGGTGTTCTTGACCTCCCCCTTCTTGCCGATGAGCGTCCCGACCCTGTCGGCGGGCACCCTGATGGATCTCATTCCTCTTCCTCCTCGTCGTCATCGTCCTTCCCGTTGACGGTCTCCTCGAAAACGACCGAATCCTCGATGACGTCCGCGCCCCTCTTCCTGAAGAACGCGTTTATGTTGCGGATGTCCCTCTCCAGAAGGTCCTTCGCGTTGTAGTTGTCGGTGGTCATGGCCTGGCCGACGTCTATCATGATGGGCTGCCCGTCCTGTACGAGTATGTTGTACTCGCTGAGGTCCCCGTGGACCAGGTGAGCGTCCTTCCATCCGTCGATGATGAACGACACCACCTCGTCGTACGTCTCCGTGGGATCCTCGAGGACGACGTCCTTGAGCTGGGGCGCGGGTCCGTTCTCGTCGCCGATGAACTCCATCAGGAGGCAGTTCTGCTGGAACGTGATCGGTTCCGGCACGGGTATGCCCGCCTCGGAGTATCTGGCGAGGTTCTTGAACTCCTTGTTGACCCAGGTGTAGATCATGCGCCACCTGTTCCCGGTGACGCCCCTGAACCTGGGGTCCCCCTCGATGTACTTGGCCACCCTCTTGAAGGTGGACGTGGAGGTCCTGAAGATCTTCAGGGCCATCCCGTCGCCGTCCTCGTCGGTGGCGTAGAAGACGTTGCCCTCCTTCCCGGTCGATATGGGATAGTGGACCACGTCGATGTAGCCCGACGTCATGAGGTCGTAGATCGTCAGCAGGGTCTTCCTGTCGAAGACCTCCGCATCGGTCTGGCGCTCGTCGCCGGTCTTGTTGGTCTTCAGGGCGTCCACATGCCTCTCGAGGTACGCGTACGCCTCCTCGTAGGAGGTCATGGGGCTTCAGAAGATGTCCAGGTTCTTGGGAACCTTGCCCCTCTTGCTCAGGTTGACGGCCTGCGTGCGGGTGTATCTGAAGCGGACGTCGCATTTGTCCGGCTGGAAGTCCCAGACGGAGACGATCAGGAGGTCGCCCTCCCTTATCCACATCCTCTTCTTGATCTTCCCGGGGATGCGTCCGACGCGCGAGACGCCGTCTTCGCACATGACCTTGATCTTGGAAGCGCCGAGCAGCTGGTCGGCTATCCCGAACATCTCGTTCTCCTTGATATTCGGCAGGCGGACGCGCGTGACATCTGCGTCTGGGCTCTCCAGCGGCTGGTTATCGACCATAGTTATCACTCTTAGGGTGGCCATGAAGAGGGATGGTATTTAAAAGGTTTTACAAACCGCAATCCTGCCCCCATCGGGACGGCGACGGACGGACGAGGTCCTCCAAGCCCACGAGGACGACCCCGTTCTCCTCCGCTTCCTCTTCCAGCTCCTCGGTGAATCCCGAGACGGAGAAGAGGATGTACGTCTTCCGGAGGTCCGTCTTGATGAGCTCGCAATCCTTCCTGAGCTCCTCCAGGACATCGATCGCCGTCTTCCTCGTCCTGAACTTGCATTCGCCGAAAAGCGCAGATGCGGATCCGTCGACGAGGATCTTCGCCGCGATGTCCACCTCGCGGGTCTCCTTCTCCTCGTCGACCCCCCACCATTTCCCGATCTCCACGCACTTGTAGCGGTCCTTCACGTACTCGGCGCACAGGTCCTCGAAGCGCCCCCCGAGGAAGGTGGAGATCCTCTGGGACAGCAGGTCGTAGACGTCCGACGGGGATTTGAGCGAGTACGCCCTCGATTCGCGCACGATGTCCTGGCAGAACGCGACCATCGGGTCGAGTATCCGGTACACGGCGTTCTTCGGGGAGCCCATCATCGGGTTGACGGTGCCGACGATGCCTGCTTTCTGCAACCCATCGAGGCACCTCGTGCAGGCCGTCCTCTCCACCCGGCTCTTCTCGGAGATGGTCTTGAGGGACGTGGCGCCGTCCGATATCGCGTTGATCACCGCCATGTACCTTCCGAGGGGCGCGAACTCGCTGCCGATCAGCGCCACGGCCTCCTCTGCCATGTCCGCCTCTTTGGACAGCAGATGCTTCTCCACGTACTCCCTGTACGTGGCGGTCCTGGGATCGAGATGGTACTGAGGTATCCCGCCGACGGTGAGGTACAGCTTCACCCTGTCGAGGTCGGACATCAGAGGGTGGAACGCGCTGCACTGCACCAGCGACAACGGTTCGACCTTCAGCTCCTCGTTGAACCTGCCGTAGAGCGGTTTGTCGTATTCCGTGGTCTCCTCGTCCATCATCCTTATGGAGGAGCCGCAGGCGACGACCATCGAATCGGTCTCGCGTTTTACTGCGTCCACGAAGTGCTGGAGGATGGATGCGACCTGCCCGCCGGATTGGATGATGTAGGGGAGTTCGTCGATGATGACGAGCGTGCGCGATTCCCTGCATATCCCGAGCAGCCTGTCGGTCGCATCGGACAGGAATCCGGGATCCTCCTCGGTCTTCCCGGTCAGACCGTTCATCGCCGTGTTGATGATGTGGATGTTGTCCGACAGGGAGCCGATCACGCACTCGATGTAGATCGACCTCTTCCCTTCGGCGAAGCGCCTCAGCAGCTCCGACTTACCGATCCTGCGGCGTCCGACCACCTTGCAGGCGCAGGAGTCGCCCCTGTTCCATAGGGATTCGAGGAATTCGAGTTCGGATTCTCTGCCGATTAGCTCGCGCATATGTGATGAACGGCGGGCGGATATTTAAAAGGATGGAAAATGTGCAAAATTTGCACGAAAATAATTTGTGTGCAAAATTTGCACATTTTTGTGCCAGCACAGTGAATGGATGCGGCCCGGAACCCCGAAGGTCCCGGACCGCATCCCGTTTATCCTCAGGCCTCCACGCGTTTCAGCGCGGGGATGCATTCATTCAGGATGGCCTTCACCGCATCGGCGTCGAACGCGTTCGTGAGTCCCGCCTCCTTGACCGCTTCGGAGTATCCGTCGATGCCCTGCTGGAACACCAGGCTCAGGTACTTCTCCTTTGCAGCATCGTAGTTTTCGGAAGCCTCCACGAACAGCTCGATCGCTCCGATAGCGGAAGTTCCGTAGCTGATGTAGTAGTGGGGGTTCTTGAAGAGATGAGGGTACTGGGCCCAGAAATAGGCGTTCTTCGAGGCTTCCTCATGGCCGCAGTACGGTTCGAGGATGGAGACGTACTTGTCGCGCACCGAGTCGGCCGTAAGAGAATCCGTAGCAGCTTCGGTCTCATACGCCCACAGTTCGAGTTCGGTCAGCCATCCCGTCTGCATGATCGAATCGTACATGAGTCCGGCCAACTCCTCGGTCGCGAAGGCGCGGGATCCCTCGCCCGCAAGTCCGGAGGTGCAGTACAGCGCTTCGAGTCCCTGGGAGTGGATCTCCACGATGTCCTGACACGCACTGGGGTTCGGGTTCAGGCAGAAGTTCGCCGCATGGCCGAATTCGTGGACTATCGTTCTGACGGTCGTGGATCCCAGCCAGGTGTCGCCCGCGTAGCCGACGTATATCGCAGCGCTTCCGCGGGTGTACAGTCCCCTGGTAAAGCCCGCTTCCACTCTTCCAGTTTCGGAGAAGATGTCGATGAGGTCGTATTCGATCATGTAGTCAAGCAGCTTGGCGTACTCGTCGCTCACGGAGTCGATGAACGGACTCACGACGTCGATGAAACCATCTCCTTCGTAGCTGTCCAGCCAGTCGAGTCTATCGAAGCTCATCATGCTGTCATCGTCCCCCATCATCTTGTTGTAGACGTCCCAGGCGACGTCCAGGATATCTGAGAATGATCCGGCTTCGGTCGGCGTGTAATCTCTTCCGTAAACTACCTCATATGCGTATTCGGAATAGTTCTCGTACCCATTCAGAACGGCGTAATCATTTCTGATCTGAACGAGTTCGATGAAGATCCCGACGACATCTTCGCCCTGTTTGTATTCCAACATCGTCAGAAGTTCATTCTTCTGGTCCCTCGTCAGGGAGGCGTCGGTCATTATCGACTCGCTGGTCCAGACGGTCCCTCCGTATTCCATCTCGTAATTTTCGAACATGATGCTGTCGTATTCGGCGATGAGG
Organism: Bifidobacteriaceae bacterium; assembly: GCA_963586845.1. Taxonomy (GTDB): domain Archaea; phylum Thermoplasmatota; class Thermoplasmata; order Methanomassiliicoccales; family Methanomethylophilaceae; genus Methanoprimaticola. The sequence goes on along the minus strand of CAVABN010000038.1, from coordinate 1,216 downwards.
TCGGCCTCCTTCTCTCTGAAGTCTGTCTCCTCCTGCGTCATCTCATCGTAGTTCCTGTACGTTTCCGGATCGAGCCCGCAGGCCTCCATGGCCTTCCCGACGGTTTCCGCACAGGGTCCGAAGAGCGACTCCTTGAGAGCGGTGGCCAAGTCGTCGTCCAGGTGGGTTCTCAATACGGTCCAGGCCTTGTAGGTGTCCCCGAATTCCGCGGGTTTCTCGCAATAGTCCAGATACATCCAGACATAGTAATCCCGCATCTTCAAGCGTTCCGCGTTCGCCGCCTCGATGCTCTCCGCCATATCATCGGCGCTGAGGGAGGAGTCGAAGAGCGACGATTTCAGCGTCTCGATGGTCTCGGCATACGATTCTTCGGCTTCGGATGCGGCGAGATAGTCCCTGTCGCCCTCCTCGATAGGATTGGGGAATGCGTGCCCGTTGCCCTGATCGGAATCGTTCCTGTCGGAGGGTCTGGGGTCGAGGGCGATTGCGGTCGCGACGATGATCGCGATAATTGCGACCAGCACGGCCAATCTCGTTCTCGAATTCATGCAGTGGGGATGGATGCAGAGGTTAAAAACAACGGTCATAGAATCCGAGTCCCAGATGATGGTCGCCATCCTCTGGATTCTCGGAGGAAGATGGATGCGGTCCGATGCCATCGCAGGCCCCGGGTCGCATCCTGTTTATTTTCAGGCCTTCACGCGCTGAAGCGCGGAGGTGCACTTCTCCAGGATGGCCTTCACCGCATCGGTGTCGAACGCGTTCGTGAGTCCCGCCTCCTTTACCGCTTCGGAGTATCCGTCGATGCCCTGCTGGAACACCAGGTTCAGATACTTCTCCTTCGCAGCATCGTAATTCTCGGTGGCCTCCACGAACAGCTCGATCGCCCCTATCGCGGATGTCCCGTAGCTGATGTAGTAGTGGGGTTGTTCGAAGAGATGGGAGACCTTGGTCCAGAGATAGCAGTTGTATGATGCGGTGTCGGAACTGTATCCATGCGATTCAAGGATGGAGATGAATTTGTCACGCACCTGGATCCCGGTGAGGGAATCCGTCTCCGCTTCGGTCTCATACGCCCAGAGTTCGAGTTCGGTCAAGAGTCCGGGCATCACGACGGTGTTATTGATGATGTTGGTGAGTACATAGGTAGCCAAGGCCCGCGACCCCTCTCTCATGGACCCGGATGTGCAGTACAGCGCTTCGAGTCCCTGGGAGT
>CAVABN010000037.1:0-13497 GCA_963586845.1 Bifidobacteriaceae bacterium | reverse complement strand
CTTTCTACCTCATTTTAATTAGTTTTTTATAGAAGTTCATGCATATAGAGGGCTAGTCAACCAGTGGTTAACAACCAGGAGATAACATGGACGACCTAGACATCCTGCTCTCGCTCGTGGAGAACCCGACAAGAAGGCGGATCCTCGAGCGCATAGTGAGGGAGCCGAGCTATCCGCTGCAGCTCTCCAAGGAACTCGGAGTGAGCACGCAGGCGGTGGTGAAGAACCTCACCCTGATGGAGCAGTACGGGGTCGTCGAGAGAACCGATGTGAGGAGCGACATGGGTCCGAACAGGGCCTTGTACAGCCCGAGCACCGAGTTCACCCTGGTCGTCGACATGAGGACCCACGTATTCTCGGCGAAGCTGATAGGCTCGGAGGAGCCGACCGGAACGACCGAGGGGGACATGGAGTCCAGGCTGGAGGAGATCGACAGAAGGATCGCCGAACTGGACCTGGAGAGGTCCCGTCTGCTGAGCGAGCGGAGCTCCATAACGGATGCGATGCGCGCGAAGGACGGAAAGGACGATGCGGACGAGATGTCCGCGAGAACGAACGAATGATCGAGGAGGTGTGTCGAGATATGACAGCTGACAAAGCGATAAAGGTCGCCGAGCTCAAGGCGGGCGAGACCGGCAGGGGGATAGTGAGACTTGACCCCGCGCTGATGGACGTGCTCGAGATCAGGGTCGGCGACATCATCCAGATAGACGGCAACAAGAAGACCGTCGCCAAGGTCCTGAGAGGGGCCCCCGAGGATGCGAACCTCGGGATCATACGCATGGACGGCTCCACCAGGCGCAACGCCGGGGTGGCGCTGGACGAGAGGGTGGCCATCAAGAAGGTCACCGCCAAGAACGCGGAGAAGATCACGTTCTCCCCCACGGAGCAGCTGAGGCTGCAGGGAGGGGAGGAGTACCTCAAGCAGGTCCTGGACGGGAGGGCGATCGCCAAGGGCGACACCATCACCCTCAACGTCATGGGCAACAAGATCGACCTCGTGGTCACATCGTTCTCGCCTTCGGGCGAGGCGGTGATGATCTGCGGGACCACCGAGGTGAAGGTGTCCGACAAGCCCGCCGCCAACAAGGGCGACGTGCCGAAGGTGTCCTACGACGACATCGGAGGTCTCGGTGACGCGGTGAAGAAGATCCGCGAGATGGTCGAGCTGCCGCTGAGGCATCCGGAACTGTTCAAGAGGCTGGGCGTCGAGGCTCCCAAAGGAGTGCTCCTGCACGGACCCCCCGGAACCGGGAAGACCATGCTGGCGAAAGCGGTCGCGGGGGAGACGAGCAGCAACTTCATCTCCATCGGCGGACCGGAGATCGTCAGCAAGTTCTACGGGGAATCCGAGGGCAAGCTGAGGGAGATCTTCAAGGAGGCCGAGGAGAACGCGCCGAGCATCATCTTCATCGACGAGATCGACTCCATCGCGCCGAAGCGCGAGGAGGTCACCGGCGAGGAGGAGCGCAGGATCGTGGCCCAGCTGCTGTCCCTGATGGACGGCCTGACCTCCAGAGGGAAGGTCGTGGTCATCGGTGCCACCAACAGGCCCAACTCCATAGACGAGGCGCTGAGGAGGCCCGGGAGGTTCGACAGGGAGATCGAGATCGGCATCCCCGACAGGGACGGCAGGCACGAGATCCTCCAGATCCACACCCGCGGCATGCCCCTGGCGGACGACGTCGACCTGGACTGGCTCGCCGACAAGACCCACGGGTACTCCGGAGCGGATCTGTCCGCCCTGACCAAGGAGGCGGCCATGGCCGCCCTGAGGCGCGTGCTCCCGGACGTCGATCTGGAAGCCGAGGAGATCCCCCGGGAGGTCCTGAACAGGATCTCGGTCACCAAGGACGACTTCAAGGCCGCCCTGAGGGACATGCAGCCGTCCACCATGCGCGAGGTGCTCATCGAGAAGCCCAACGTCAGGTGGGAGGACATCGGGGCCCTGGAGGAGGCGAAGCAGGAGCTGAAGGAGGCCGTGGAGTGGCCGCTGAAGTACGGCAAGGTGTTCGAGCACATGAGCGCCAAGCCGCCCAAGGGCATACTCCTCTACGGACCGCCCGGAACGGGTAAGACGATGCTCGCGAAGGCCGTCGCCACGGAATCCGAGGCGAACTTCATCGCCGTGAAGGGGCCGGAGTTCCTCAACAAGTGGGTCGGAGAGTCCGAGAAAGCGGTGCGCGAGACGTTCAGGAAGGCCAGGCAGGCATCCCCCTGCGTGATCTTCATGGACGAGATCGACTCCATCGCACCCGAGAGGGGCAAGGGCAACGGCGGTGACGACGGCGTCACCGAGAGGGTGATCTCCCAGATGCTGACCGAGATGGACGGACTGGAGAGCCTGAACAACGTCGTGGTGATCGCGGCGACCAACCGTCCCGACATCATGGACCCGGCGCTGCTGAGGCCCGGCAGGTTCGACAAGTCGATCCTCATCGGTCCCCCGGACGAGGCGTCCAGGGAATCCATCTTCGGCATCCACACCAAGGGCAAGCCCCTGGCGGACGAGGTGGACCTGAAGGCCCTGGCCGAGAAGACCGAGGGATGCACCGGAGCGGACATCGCCGCCATCTGCAACGAGGCGGTGATGAACGCGGTGAGGCGCCTGATCGCCAAGGGCAAGGAGCCCACCGACGAGGAGATCCAGGCGTGCAAGGTCGACAACGAGGACTTCGACGAGGCCCTCGGCAAGTTCGGTCCGAAGAAGAGGGCCGAGCTGTCGCAGTACGGTACCGAGGCCTGAACGGCCTCATGGAAACATCTTACCCTCCCCTCCGGGAGGGGTGAACGCAACTGAATGAGGTGATGAAGATGAGTGCAGCAGATGACATTTGGAACGACCTCTTCGGAGGGTTCGACAGGCTGAACAGGAGGATCGAGGACATGTTCTCCCAGATGGACGTGTCCGGCCCGGACGTGAAGACGTACGGCTACACCATGTGGCAGGGGCCCGACGGGGTCAGGCACGTCAAGGAGTTCGGGAACTCCGGCAGCAGGATGGGGGCCATCGGCCCCGCCGACGCGAAGGAACCGTTCACCGACGTCTCCGAGGAGGAGAACGTCGTGAGGGCGGTCGCCGAGATACCCGGGGCGGAGAAGCAGGATATCTCCCTCTCGTGCACCGGGAACGCGCTCACGATCAAGGTGGGCACCCCCGGCAGGGAGTTCGAGAAGATCCTGGCTCTGCCCTGCGACGTCAACGTGGATTCCGCGAAGGCGTCCTACAACAACGGCCTCCTGGAGGTCACGATGGACAAGGTGTCCCCGTCGGCCGAAGGGAAGAAAATCGACATCGAATGATGTCGGATAACCCCGCGGGCCCCTTCACGGGGCTCCGCGGGTAAGGAGAATTGGAGGAATAGCAGAGGGTCTCCCCTCCATGATTGACGTTTTCGGAGCGCTCAGCGCTTCATCTTCTCGCGGAACTTCTGGCAGCTGTTGATCTTGATGTCGAGCAGGTTCTCGATGTTCATCTTGGCCGCGATTCCGCGGGTGGCCCCGGGGACCCCGGTGACCACTCCGATGCCGAGCTCCTCGCGGAGGTCCCTCATGACGAACTCGTCGCCTATGTCGAGGACATCCAGTCCGAGCTTCTTCGCGACGTACTGCTTGGCATCCTTGATCCTCATGTTCTTGCCGAACATCATCCTGGAAACCAGGTCTCCCGAGGTCCTGATGCCGCCCATCCCGGAGGTCATGAAGTGAGGGAGGTCCATTCCTGCGGGGTCCCCCACTCCGACCTATATGCCGTCTACGCCGGCGATCTCGACCATGGCCTTGCTGGCCCTGGAGACCGCATCTATCGGAGGGGTCTCGCACATCGGGATCCCGCCTACACCCATACCCATGTCGGCATGGATGGGGATTCCGGTGGTCTTGACGGCCTCCTTGATGAACGTCACGGCCCTGGCGATGTTGAACGCCAGCGACTTGCTGGTGTTGGTGTTGACCACGGTACCGACGACGTTGGCACCGGCCTGCTCGGCGATCTTCACGTACTGGTGGGGATACATCCCGGCGACGGGCTGTCCCTCGAACTCGATGGATCCGTGGATTCCCATGATGGACTCCCCGGCGAATCCGACCTGGATGTAGGCCTCGGGGCACTGCTCCCTCAGGAGCTTGACCCCGTTCAGGGTTCCGACGCAGTCGGCATCCCCGGCGGATCCGGTGGTGTCGAAGTTGAATCCATCCGATCCAGCGGCCTGCATCCTGGTCGCCACGTACTCGATGTCCCTGGTGACGTGGGCGGAGGCGAGCTCGGACTGCTGCATGGACTCCTCGATCTTGAACTCCCTCATGAGGTCGGCGGGGTTCCCGTAGGGTCCGTCCGGGGCGTAGTACAGGCCCTGGTTGGGCATGGCGCCGTAGAAGAACGGCGCGACGATCTCCGCCTGGATCTCCTCCATCGTCTGCATCTCCATGGAGATGACGGGCTTGACGGGCTTGATCGAGTAGTCGGAGTGGGCGAGCTCGAAGGTGTCGGCCCCAAGGGCCCTCTCGTGGAGGAGGGCGGCCTCGAGCCTTCCCATGTCGACCCCGTTCCCGGAGTTTCCATTGTCGCCGGTGAAGTCCAGCTGACCGATGTCGTACGAGAGGACGACCTCGTCCCCGGGGGCGACTCCGACGACCCTGTCCTGGCACATGATGATCTCGGCGATGTGCTCCATGTCGTCGTCCTTCAGCTGGGGGATCTCCCCCATGTCGGCGGCGTCGGCGGTCCCGGCGTAGATGTCGTCGAGGATCTGCTGCTTGGACATGAGGACCCTCTTCCCGTCCCCCATCCTGGTGTAGTAGTCGGTCATCGGTATCGCCTCAGTCGGATGCGATGGCCTGGGCCTTCCTGGTGGTCTCGGACGCGGACTCGCCGTAGAGGTCGGCGCCGATCTTGTCGGCGTATCCCTGCGTGATCGGGGCTCCCCCGACCATGACGACGACGTTCTTCCTGATGCCCTCCTTCTCGAGGTTGTCGATGACGGTCTTCATGCCGGTCATCGTGGTGGTCATCAGGGCGGACATGCCGCAGAAGTTGGCACCGTTCTTGCACTCGGAGACGAAGTCCTTGAGGGGAACGTCCCTTCCGAGGTCGCGGACATCGAATCCCGCGCACTGGAGCATGGTCGAGCAGATCGACTTGCCGATGTCGTGCACATCGCCCTCGACGGTCCCCATGACAGCGACCCCCTTCGCGGTCTCGGCTCCGGCCCCGGCCTTCAGCTCCTCGTCGAGGATCTCCATGGCCTTCTTCATCCCGGCCGCGGCGGACAGGACGTGGGGGAGGAACAGCTTGCCCCTCTCGAACAGCACTCCGACCTCGGACATCGCCGCTCCGAGGGCGTTGATGATGTCGCCGGCGGGCATGCCGGCGGCGTGCGCTTCCTCGACGGCCTTGGTGATGTCGGGGACCTTGCAGGAGATCAGAGCCTTCTGCAGCTTCTCGGTTTCTGCTTCAAACGCCATATTCTTGCTTCCTACGGGCGCCTTTCACGCCTCGTTGGTAAAACTATCCCGGATTCTGCTTAAAAACTTAATCCAATAAATTAAAATATAATAAAAATTGGTTTGAATCATAAGTTCAAATTAAATCTCAAAATAATTTTAAAATATCGGTTTAGTTTTGCAATTATATTTAAAGATTTGACATTTCTTTATATAGAATAATTTTCAGCCTGAAAGGGTAAAACCCATCCAAGAAATACCATCCGCAATTTGTTTGAATTTAATGTTCAAAAATTTGATGATGGCGGTTCTAGTTTACCGTACCAATATGAAATGGCCCCGAGAAGGGGATCATCCCTTCTGAACGAGGGACGGTACATCGGAATCGCCGCGATAGGTCTCGACGATCACGGGATACCTGTGCTCCAGGAGATACTTCAGACCCTCGGTGATGAATCCGAGGACGAAATCCGCCGGCCATGCGTCCCAAAGCGTATCGTCGGATAGCCTGAGGCGGATCCTGATCGGAAGGTAGGACGCGACCTCCGCCCTGTCCGGTCCGGAGACCATCTCGCAGGCCAGGTCCACCAGCTCCTGCGGCTGTATGGTGGACTTCAGGCCCAGTGCGATCAGGGCCGTGTTCATCCCGGCCCTCATGAACATCTTGTCGAAGTGGATGCCCATGCGCCCGATGATCTCCAGTGAGTACGCGATGACCGCCGAGTAGTAGTCCAGCTTGCCCCTCTGGAAATCCGACACGATGGATTCCAGCTTGCCCCCGTTGCGGAGGTCCGGCTCGGTTATGAACAGGATGGGGTCGGCCAGGAGATTGTACTTCTTCGGCGTGCCGGAATCCGGGTCGATCCTCACCGCCCCGAGCTCCATCAGCTTCGCCGCCGAGGCGTAGATGGTCGCCTTGGGGACGCCCATGGCCTCCTCCAGCTCGTTCAGGCTCCTGTCCCCCGTGGACAGGGCATCCAGAACGCCCATCATCGTCGGGTTGGTGAACATCATGGCCTGCCCGTTGATCGAGTAGATGGAGAACGGCGATTCTATGCTGAACGATTCCAACGGATCGGAATCGTGCTCGTCTGCGAAATCCTGCCCCCTGAAGGGGTTGATCCTCAGATCGACGGAGCGTCCCGCGTCGCCTATGGACAATTGGATGTCGTGCGAGAGCTCGTATCCGAACATCACTCCCGCCCTGGACCTCAGCGCGCCCAGCATGGGCACTATTATGAGAGGTATATCGGAGATGTCCTCGCCCTCGGACCTGAAGGACAGCTTCAGGGCATCCTCGGTATCGAGGACTATCTCGACGCCGTCGCGGGAGCACTGCTCGGCCATGGTGTCGACCATGCCGTCCCACCAATCGGGATCGTCCATCCCGCGGGTGAGCGCCTCGCCGACGTTGAACAGACCTTGGACGATGTTGAACCCGCTCTCCATGAGGGATACGGCGTACAGCGACAGGTCCTCCCTGCTCGTGCACCTCCCGTTCCTCATGATGCGCGCCACGGATGCGGACCTGGCGTACTTCTGCCAGTCCTCGTCGGCCCCGCTGCGGAATATGAGCATCGCATCGATGTGGTAGACGGCGCTGCGGGCGTCGTCCACGCAGGTCTCCTGCTTCACTATGCCGGCGCGCAGGAGCTTGGTGATGTTGCCCTGGATGGTGGATTTGGGCAGTTGGAAGAGGAGAGCCGTCTCGGAAGGGGACACCTCTCTGCGGCGCATCTCCGCCAGGATCCTCAGGCTCAGCTCGTTGGTCACTATCTGGATGCCGTTGCGGTAGGTCAGATAGACCTCGTACTTCGAGCTGTAGCCTGCATCCGTCATCTGGTCCGAGGATGCCGAGGACGGGTTTTATGATTTCGGGAATCGGGACGGATGGGCGGTCCCATGTCGCTCTTAAATAGAAGTTCTGACACTAGTACATGCCATGGGCAGAGATGAGCTCATCAACACGACCCGTGCCATATTGGCCAAGGCGGGTTTCGACATATCCTCGGCGCTGACGATGAGGGGGATATGCTTCGATGTCGTCGCCAGGCTCGACGAGAGGGTGCTCATCGTGAAGATCCTCAGCAACGTCGACGCCTTCTCCAAGGAGAACGCGACCGAGATGAAGACGCTGGCGGACGCCCTCGGAGCGACGCCGATGGTCGTCGGCGAACGCTCCAGCTCCGGGGACCTGGAACCCGGCATCGTCTATTCCAGATTCAACATATCCATAGTATCGAACGAGACGCTGGCGGACCTCCTCCTGGAGGATTCGCCCCCGTTCATCTTCGCCGCCCCGGGCGGATTGTACGTCAAATTGGACAGCGCGCTGCTCAAGGAGGCGCGCGAGAGGATGGGGATGAGCCTCGGAACCATGGCCGAGATCGCAGGGGTGTCGAGACGCACCATCCAGATGTACGAGTCCGGCATGGGCGCCATGATAGACGCAGCGCTCCGCATAGAGGAGAGCCTGGGTCTCCCGATCATCGAGCCCATCGACCCGTTCGAATTCAAGAACGAGGAGCGCGAGAAGGAGGAGCGCGATGCGCACACGCCCGTGGACACCTTCGCCGTGAACCAGCTCTGCAACCTCGGATTCTCCGTCAGACCGGTCATACGCAGCCCGTTCGAGGCCGTCAGCACCACGAGCACCGCCCTGATGCTCACCGGATTCGGACCCGACGACGAGAAGCTGGCACAGAGGGCATTGGTCGCATCGGACATAGCCCGCATAATGGACCGCTTCTCCATCCTGATAGTCGAGCGCAAGCACGAGAGGGACTCCATCGACAACACCGCGGTGGTCTCCAACGAGGAGCTGAAGAAGATCGACGCTCCGGAGGAGCTCACCGACCTCGTCGCATCCAGGGGGACCAGGAAGTGATCGGCCTCCAGGTCGGCGACTGCCGCGTGGACATCCTCCCGGTCGTCAACGGCATCGAGTCGGAAGCGGACAAGGTCAAGGATGCCTACGGCGGATACGAGGCGTACGGCATGGCCATGGGGATCGAGGGGATCCAGGCCATCAAGGCCCGCGCTCAGATCGAGGACGAGTTCGAGGTGAGCGAACTGGACATCGCGTACGCCAACAGGATGCTGGAACTCACCGGCGAGGAGGTCCGCATGCCCTCGCCCGCCATGTGCGAGCTGATCGACCTCGTGGCCTCGGACGGGGGCAACGTCATCGCCCTCGACATGAACGACGCCGAGTTCACCGAGATGTACTGCGAGACCGTGCCGGCGCTGGATTTCGTGAAGGAGCACCGCCTCGCCAAGAAGGGGATGAGGAAGAGGTTCTCATCCAGTACCCCCGAACAGTTCGCCCTGGAATGGGACGGGTACATCAACGGGGTCAAGAGCTACCGCCTGCTCTCCGAGAAGCGCGAGAGATACATCGCCGGAGAAATCGCGGACGTAGCAAAATATAGGAAATCCATTCTGGTGCTCATCGAAGTCGAGCGCGCGAAAGGCGTAGCCTCCCTTCTGGAGTGAACATGACCTGCGACAGATGCGATGAATGCAGGGCCGAAGGCTCGAGGTACTGCGCCTACTGCGGAGCGGACCTGAAAGAGGACTGCCCCATGTGCCAGTCGCAACGCGACAATGGCAGCAGATACTGCACTTTCTGCGGGAAGAACTTCTGCGAACAGACGGCCGGATATCCCGAGGAACCGGTCGCCAAGAAGGAGTCCGTCCCTCTGATCAAGAAGATAACGGCCGTCATGATGCCGAGCATCGCCATCCTGCTGATCATCGAAGCGGGATGCATGCTGTGGGGCATCGGGGACGTCTGGAATTGGTGCGCGACGGGCACCATGCGCATATACGGATTGGTGCCTCAGCTGGTGACCCTGACCAAGATCTCCGGCCTCACCCTGCAGATTGCATGGATCCTGATCGTCATCGCGATCATGGCCTCCCTGATCCTGCTGACGAAGCAGAGCCTGCCGTCCGTCAAAGACAGATCCAAGGACGCCGCCGAGAGGATCACCGGGACCCCGCTGTACACCGTGGGGGTGATGTTCGGAGCCATGCTGGCACTGGACGTCATAATCATGGGGATACAGGCGCTGTTCGGCTCCACGGTCGAGACCCCCGAAGGCATGGATACCGGAAGGACGGCCCTCGGGCTGCTTCAGTTCGCCGATGCCGCCGTGTGGGAGGAGGTCATCGCCAGGATCGTGCCCATCGGGGTGCCGATGGCGGTCGCCGCCCTGATCCTCAAGCGCAGGGATGCTCCGAAGATGCTCCTCGGAGGGTTCGGGATGAGCAAGCTCGCGATCATCCTGATCGTGATCTCCTCGTTCATGTTCGGGTTCGCCCACGAGAGCGGATGGGGGATCGCGAAGATCCTGCCCACGCTCGCATCCGGGTTCCTGTTCGGATACCTCTACGTGAAGATCGGCGTGCACGCGTCCATCGCGATGCACTTCCTGACCGATTACCTGTCCGTCGCCACCGACACGGGCCTGGTGTTCCTCGTCGGACTGCTGACGGTCGTCGTGTTCTGCGTCGGATTCGTGTGCCTGCTGCAGATCCTCCTCGGAATGAGGGGATCCAAGGACAAGATCCTGGCGCTGCCCAACTGGGTGCCCGCGCCTCAGGACAACATGCTGTTCAGGAGCGGGAAGGACTGAACCGCGGATTCCAGGCTCTTGGATTCGATGATCCAATTGCCCTGGTATCCGCCCATTCTCTTTATCACGCGACGAAAGTCGATGCATCCGTCCCCTATGGTCAGATGCTCGTCGCTCGAGCCGTGGTTGTCGTGGATGTGGATGTTGGCGATCCTGTCACGCAGGAGGTCGATCATGTCGTCGATCTGCCCCGCGGTGTTCGCGTGACCGATGTCGAAGCATACGGACAGGTCGGTCCCGTCGATTATCTCCGCCAGCTGGGACGCCGTCCTCCCGAGGAAGAACCTGAGCTCGGGCATGTTCTCCATGGCGACGGTGATGCCGTGCTCCTTCGAGAAGCGGTCGATCCTCTTCGCCGCATCCTTGGCGCGGACGACCGCGCGTTCCTCCAGACCCGGGACGGCCATTGAAGCCAATCCCGGATGCACCGTGACCAATCCGGCGCCCATCCTCGAGGCCGCTTCGATGGTCTCTTCGGTCTCCTGGATGGAGGCCTCCCTGAGCCTGTCGCTCATGGCAGCGATGTTCCAATCGCATATCGGCGCATGCACCTGGCACCTCAGGCCGTGCTCCTCCAGGATGCCGGCGATCCCTTCTGGGTCGAGATACACCCTCTGGTCCGCCTCCGAGAAGATCTCCCAGAGACGGAACGTCTCCGACACCGGTCCCGCCCATTCCGAAACGGGACGGCTGCTGAATCCGGTGCAGGAGACCCCGATCATACCTTCACTTCCTCCCCGTCGACGGTGACCGGCGACACGCGGTCGATCAGTCCCATCAGGTCATCGTCCTCGACGGTGACCTCTATGGCACCGAGAACGGGACGCTTGTCCGCGAAGGACACTTTCCCGACGGTGGCGACCTGCTTGTTCAGCATCATCCTGGTGCGGTCCCCGCGGACCCCCGCGATGAGGGTGGCGCGCGTGGCATCCAGTATCTTCTGCCTGCGGATCAGCTGGGAGAATCTGTCGAGTCCGGGTGCGGATCCACTGAATCCGCCGTCGTCCTGCTCCAGCTCCGCATCGGGGAATATGGAGAGTATGGCGGCGCGGACCTTCTCCGGGTCCTCGCTCGGGTTCACCGGACATGAGATGCCGATATGGGTCATGAGTGTCGGGACCGCATGCGCCTATTTAAGGGGGAAGACGGCAACAGAAAGGCTAAACCGACGGTCGCCATCGGGACCTCCATGAGGGAGGAGATACTGTCCGCGGCCGCGAAGCGCAAGCTTTTCTTCACGCCGGACGCCATGGAGATGATACTGTCCAACGATCATCCCATGGAGTTCACGAACACGGTCTTCGCCCACCTGGCGGACAACGTGATGTTCGTCAGCAAGAAGGACATCATGGACTGCATCGCGGGAGACAAGGTTCTCTTCGAATCCCCCCGCGAGATCGTCCCCCACAACAAGTACACCCCGGACCTCCATGTCATGAAAGGGACGGACATCACAGGGGAATCCACGTGCGAAGGGAAGATCAACGACTTCGCCCAGTACTTCAAATCCCGCTTCTACACCCTCAAGCGCCTCATCGAGAAGCGCAACGACTTCGGGAAGGCGATGGACATCGCCCGCGCCAAGACCCTTGACAGGGACGTCAAGGTCGTCGGGATCATCTACGAGAAGAGCACCACGAAGAACGGCCACACGATGCTGACCATCGAAGACGACTCGGACACGATCAAGGTGTTCATCTCCAAGGACTCCCCCCTGTCGTCGGAGACCTTCGTGAACGACGAGGTCATCGGACTCCAGGCGAAGCCGAACCGCGAGAGGACCATGCTCATGCCGGACAAGATCTACCGTCCGGACATCCCGAAGAACAATCATTGGGAACCTTCGGACACGCCGTCCAAGGTCGCTTTCCTGTCGGACGTCCATGTGGGGAGCTGCACCTTCCTGGAGAAGGACTGGGAGAAGATGGTCGCCTGGCTGAAGGCCAACTCGGTCAAGGAGGACATCAACTACCTGATCTTCCCCGGGGACGTCGTCGACGGCATCGGCGTGTTCCCCGATCAGGACAAGGAGCTGAACATCAACGACATCGACGATCAGTACGCCAAGCTGGCCGAGTACCTCAAGGAGATACCGGACCACATCAAGATGGTCGTCCATCCCGGGAACCACGATGCGGCCCGTCTGGCGGAACCCCAGCCGGCACTGAACTCCAGATTCACCAAGGGATTCGATTCCAACATCCTGATGGTCGGCAACCCGATCTACCTGGACATCGAGGGCAGGACGGTGCTGACGTACCACGGGAAGAGCATGGACGATTGGATCGCCGCCGTCCAGAATCTGACGTACGACAACCCGCTGAACGTCATGAGGCAGATGTGCGTCAGGAGGCACCTGGCGCCGATCTACGGTCAGAGGAACGCGCTGGCCCCCGAGAAGAAGGACTACATGGCCATGGAGTACGTGCCGGACATCTTCGTCTCCGGACACGTGCACGGGGCCGGACAGGAGATCTACAACGGCGTCAGGCTGATCAACGCCTCGACCTGGCAGTCGCAGACGGAATATCAGAGGCAGCACAACTTCAACCCCGATCCGGGCATCATGCCCGTGGTGGAATTGGGTTCCGGAAGGATCCGGATGCACAATTTCCACGAGTGAACCCGAGGGTACCGTGTTTTAAACTCCGACAAGGCGTACCATTCCTCGGAGGAATGAAGCATGACCGTACGCCACCATACGCATCTCGTCGACGGGAAGGAAGTGACCGTCGGATACGAGATCAGGATCAACACATGCGTCCTCACCCATTTCCCGCGGGATTTCGAGGGCGCCTTCGAGATACCGTCCAAAGTCCACCTGGACGGGGAGGACAGGATAGTCGCCGGCATAGCCGACAACGCGTTCATGGGATGCGGGAAGCTGACCAAGTTGGTGATCCCCGACACCGTGCTGTTCATCGGATAGCACGCGTTCGCAGGCTGCGGATCCCTGACCGAGGTCGCCATACCCTCCGGCGCGGACATCCACAAGTGCGCTTTCTCTTAAGTCCGGGGCTTTTCCACCGGACTCCAAACCGAGGCCGTTCCGTACATGGAACGCCTCCTCTGCAATCATCCATCATCGGTCGCTGTTCCCCGCGGACTGATTATTCATTTTTGTACCCTGATGAAAATTATTTTAAACCAAGTTAGAAGCCTCCACGGTTGTATCCAACAATTTTTGATGTTATATCAACATCCGAATGTTCACTGTTGCGCATCATCGTCAGGATCGACCGTCAAATTCTCCTAAAACGGTAGGAATTAACGCCGTAAATCACACAAATTCGCTCGTTTTTGGAGTTTTGTATAAGAATCGCGGAAAAACTGATAACTAAAAAAATAGTTGGATGTAAGAAATGCGATGGATGGTATGACCATCCATGAGCGGCCTATTAATACCGTAGGGGGT
>CAVABN010000036.1:0-13593 GCA_963586845.1 Bifidobacteriaceae bacterium | reverse complement strand
GCGCACCAGGGCCTCGAGATGGCGTCCTCCGGAATCTTCGTGAGGGTGTCCGAGGAGACCCCCGAGGACATGAAGGTCTCTTTCAAGGAGATCTACCCGTCCCTGAGCATGACCCCTGCGGCCGGCTCGGAGGCGGAGGCCGCCGCCGCGGATGCGGCGCCGGCCAAGAAGAAGAGGACATCCTCGGTCCGCGACGCGCTCCGCAACAGGAGCGCCAAGTCCGACGGGAGGCCCCTGAGGACCGTGCGCTACATCACCGGCATCGCCATGGTGGTGTTCGCCGCCATGATCGTCGTCCTGGCCATGAGCGGGGACGGCAACGACAACCTCGCTTCCGGGGAGACCTACAAGATCACCGCCGAGTCCGGCATATCCCTGTACGATGCGGACGGCTCCCTGATGAGCTCGCCGTACATCGTCAAGGCCGACCAGCCCGTCACCTTCACCATCGGATGCGACGGA
Organism: Bifidobacteriaceae bacterium; assembly: GCA_963586845.1. Taxonomy (GTDB): domain Archaea; phylum Thermoplasmatota; class Thermoplasmata; order Methanomassiliicoccales; family Methanomethylophilaceae; genus Methanoprimaticola. The sequence goes on along the minus strand of CAVABN010000036.1, from coordinate 13,131 downwards.
GTCGCCGGCGTGGTCGTCGACGGCGTCGCCCAACCCATGACGTCCCTGTACGCCGACGTGAACGGCGCGTTCACGGTGAGCCTGAGCGGGGACATCGACATCCTGGTGCTGAAGCAGATCGACGTCGACGCCGACGGATTGACCGTGTCCTTCTACGACTTCGGCGAGAAGGTCAACGCGAAGTACGCCAACGAGTTCGACGGATACGTCCCCGCGGACGGCACGGTCTGGGCATCCGGATACGCCTGGCTGCTCTACGAGGCCGTCGACGGCTCCTACGTCTCCTTCGGTGACGACGAGGCGGTCTACATGGACAGGGTCTGCGTTCAGGCCTGGTCTGGCGAGACCCCCGAGGCCGAGAAGGTCCCCGCGGACTGCATAGACGTCACGATGTCCCTGGTGTCCGGCGACGTGAAGGCCGACGCCGCCTTCGAGTACGAGGGCAGGTACATCTCCGGCGACGTGAAGGTCGCCAAGAACGCGGCCGTCGCGCTGAAGTTCATCAGCACCGACGGGCCGGTGATCATCACCCTGATCCAGGACGGCAGGGAGACGCAGCTGAACCTGTCGCAGGACAGGACCGTCGTGTTCTCCGCCTACCAGGACGTGTCGATCGTCTGCACCTACACCACGGTGTTCTGAAACCCCTTCCCGACCCATGAAGTGTCCGAACTGCGGAGCCGAGGTCGGGAACACACCCTTCTGTCCCAATTGCGGAGCCGACACCAGCTCCATGGTGCGCGAGCGCCGCAGGTTCCTGAGGAACATCGACCGCCGCGTCAGGCAGATCACCGCTGCCGCGGTGGTGTTCGTGGCCGTGATGTCCGTCCTCCTGGTGGTGCTCTCGGCCATGCCGACGGAGGTCGTCGATCCGCATCCGACCATCGGGCCCCCCGAAGGCGCGTTCGTGATAGACGACAGCACATACGTCCTGGCATCCGACGGCTTCGTCTCCGACGGCTTCCGTCTCGGATTGGATTCCGACGGCAGGCTCACCGTCACGCTGGCCGACGCCCCCTCGATCGAGGACCCCTCGTACTTCTGGGTGGTGAGCTGCGACAGCGACGGCACCTCGTTCTCCATAACGAAGGACTCCCCCGTGCTGACATGGGTCGAGCGCCCGACGGGGACCTGGACGGTCGCCGTCTATTTCGACGCCGATGAGGGGCAGGAGATCCGCACCGGATCCTTCACGTACTATTCGGACAGCACCGAGCGCTACGTCTGGGAGCATCTGGGGAAGAAGCTGTCCGTGAGCTACACCGTCTCTCTGGGATCGTATCTCGCGGCATGCTCCGACGTTCCCGGCAGGGGGACGGATTCCCTGCAGGTGGCGTCCCGCTTCGTGGATGCCGACCAGGTGTCCGAACTCGAGGGGAGGATAAGGGCGGCGTACTCGTCGGCGTTCGGAGGGGTTCCGAAGTCGGCCGACTACGCCGCGTGCCTGATGGAGTTCGTATCGGCCTGCTTCGAGGAGCGCGATGACAGCATGGTGCACGGCGCGTCCGTATACTGGGCGTACCCGGTCCAGACGCTGTACTCCGGCGCGGGGGATTCGGGGGACCTGGCGGTGCTGACGGCATCCCTCCTCAAATCCGCGGGGATCGATGTCGGTCTGGCCAGGATGCCCGGCATGTGGGCCGTGGCGCTGAACGTCTACGGTCCGTCCACCATAGTGGATCCCGGGATAACCGCGCTGTCCGTCGACATCTCCGGCTCCAGGTACTGGATCTCGTCGGTCACCCCGTACAAAGGGATAGGGCTGGTTCCGGACTGCTACGGCTACGACGGCGGGTTCACCTACTACGGCGTGTCCGCGGGTACCGGCTACGGCGTCCTGACGTGCTGAGCGGGTGCAATTCTTAAATATCGAACCGCAATCGAGCATCCATGGCGTTCGGCATTTTCTCCCCCGCGGAGGAGTACAAGGTGGTCGTCCTCGTCAGGACGGACCTGGACATGGGCAAGGGCAAGATGGCCGCCCAGGTCGGTCACGCGTCCGTCGAATGCGCCCTCAGGGCCGAGAAGAAGGACAGGAAGGCCTTCGATTCCTGGATGGACTCCGGTCAGAAGAAGGTCGTCCTGAAGGTGCCGAACAAGGACGAGATGATCCGCTACATGTCCGAGGCCAGGAGCCGCGGGCTGTACGTCTGCCTGATATGCGACGCGGGACGCACGCAGGTGGATCCCGGAACGGCCACCTGCATAGGGATAGGGCCGGCCCCCTGCTCGGAGCTCGACAGGGTGACCGGCGACCTCAAGATGCTGTGATCGCACGACCCGGGTCAGCTCCCCGGTGACGATGTCGATCACGAAGCCGTGGATCCTCACGTCCGACGGGAGGAGGGGATGCTCCCTCAGCGCCCTGTACGTCGCGTGGACGTCGTCCTCGTTGCTGTCGAAGCCGGCGAGCCAGTTGTCCAGGTCGGCCTCTTCCTCCAGCTTCTCGATGGTCTCCCTGGGGATCCCGCGATCGGTCATGTGGCCGATCATGCTCTTGGCGCTGATCTTCTGCGCCCCGCAGTCGGTGTGACCGACGATCATTATGTCCACCACGCCGAGCTCGTAGATGGCGACCATCATGGACCTCATGGTCTCGCCGTAGGGGTCGGTCATCCTCCCTCCGGCGTTCTTTATGAGGACGACGTCGCCGTCCTCCAGCCCGAGGGCCGCCGGGAGCAGGTGCACCAGGCGGGCGTCCATGCATGATATCACGGCGGTCTTGAAGCGGGGGTACTTGGTCGCGGTGTACTCGCGGTACCCCTCGTTCTCGACGAACTCCCTGTTGTGCTCGAGGATCGCGTCGATCATATCTCGTCCCACCTGACCTTCGAATCGAGGTCGGCGGGGTCGAGGGAGTCGAGTGCGTCCAGAAGGGCGGGCTTGAACGTCCCGGGGCCCCTGCATTGGCCTTCGGCCAGCTCGGCGGCGACGTTGAACGCCGAGATCGCCGCGGCTACGGATTCCACCGATGCTCCGCAGGCGCCGGCATAGCATCCGACAACCGACGATGCCATGCATCCGGTGCCGGAGACCTTCCCGAGGAGGGCGGAGCCGTTGGACAGTCTCAGGGTCCTCTTCCCGTCGGAGACGTAGTCGGTCTCGCCGGTGGCGGCGACGATGCACCCCATGCGCTCGGCGAGGAGCCTCGCGGATTCCGCGGTGTCCTTGGATCCGTGGGAGTCGACGCCCTTGACGTCCCCTCCGATGCCGGACAGGACGCCTATCTCGCCGGCGTTGCCCTTGATGACGGCGGGCCCGAAGCTCATGAGCCTCTCCGCCGTGCGGGTGCGGTATCCGGTCGCTCCGGCGCCGACCGGGTCGAGGATGACCGGGATCTTCGCGACGGAGGCGATCCTGGCGGCTGCCATCATGGATTCGACGGTCCTGTCGTTCAGGGTGCCGATGTTCAGGACGGTGGCCGAGGCGATGGAGACCATCGCGGGGACATCCTCCGCGGCATCCGTCATCACGGGGGATCCGCCCGCGCAGATGCAGATGTTGGCGCAGTCGTTCACCGTGACGTAGTTCGTGATGTGGTGGACCAGGGGGACCTTGCTCCTGACCTCCGCCATGTAGCCCGAAGGTGAGAATGTCATGATGCGGGTGAATGCCGGACTCGTTGATAAGGTGTGGCAGACGGGTCTTCGGCGCCAGATTCCGTTATCCTCATTCTAGATGCATTTTTCCCAGAAGTTCCCTCATTTTAAATGCATCTTTCCCAGAAGTTCCCTCATTTTAAATGCATCTTTCCCAGAAGTTCCCTCATTTTAAATGCATCTTTCCCAGAAGTTCCCTCATTTTAAATGCATCTTTCCCAGAAGTTCCCTCATTTTAAATGCATCTTTCCCAGAAGTTCCCTCATTTTAAATGCAAATAATTTCCAAATACCCCCTGATAAAAATGTTAAATATCTGTGCTGGCTACTATCTGTATGGAGCGGAAGATCGAGAAGCGGCTTAAGGAGTGGAAAAACAAACCCAGAAAGAAGCCCTTGCTGATGCTCGGTTGCAGGCAGGTGGGCAAGACATACTCCATACGTGAATTCTTGAAAGCCAATTACGACTCCTATATCGAGGTCAACCTTGAGAAACAGCCGGAAGCACGTCAGATTTTCAAAGGTTCTTTGGATTCCGGGGTGATTATCGATAAACTGATTATCAATAGCGGGATCGAGATGATTCCCGGGAAATCCGCGATATTCCTGGACGAGGTTCAGGCCAGTCCCGGGGCATACTCTTCGTTGAAGTGGCTGAAGGAGGACGGGAGGTTCGACATAATAGCATCGGGTTCTTTCCTCGGCCTTACGCTCCATGATGAAAACGATCCAGTCGACACCGATCATGTCCCGATCTCCCCCCTCGGGTATGTGGATTCCATGGAAATGTATCCCATGGATTTCGAGGAGTACTTGTGGGCCATGGACGTGGACAGGAGGATAATCCAGCATGCGAAGGACGCCATCGAGTCCCGCACTCCAGTGGATGAATACTACGATGCAATCCTCAGGGAGCATTTTCTGAGGTACCTGATAGTGGGCGGGATGCCGGATGCGGTCGAGATGTACGCTCAGACGAGGGATTATGTCCAGACCAAGGAGGTCTTGAAGAGCATATTGGATCTCCTCAAGACGGATGCTGGCAAGTATTCCGAGCAGATGGTGGACAAGATGAGGATACTTGCCTGCATGGAATCTATACCGGCGCAACTGGCTTCCGATAAACGCAGGTTCGAATATCAGGACATAGAGAAGTCCACGGGAGGCAGTCGCAGATACGGGGATGCATTGGGGTGGCTTGTGATGGCTGGGATGTCTTATACGTGCACCAATCTCCGGAGCGTGGATCCGCCCCTGTCATTGAACATGAAGCCTACGATGTTCAAGATGTACATGTGCGACACGGGACTTCTGATGACATTGATGAAGGATCCGAATCCCGGGGCCATCGTCAATTTGGATCCGTACTCCAACAACGGCTCCATCATGGAGAACGCGGTGGCGGCGGCACTCGTGAAGAAGGGATATCCGCTCTACTACTACGCTAAAGAGAACAGCACACTCGAAATCGATTTCGTGATACAGAACGGTCCTGTCCAATTGATCGAGGTCAAATCCGGCAGGAACAAGAGGTCCAAATCCCTCAATACCCTCCTTGCCGAGAAGCATCGCAACCGCGAAGGACTCAAGATATGCGACGGGAAGGTGGAGACCGATGAGAACGGAGCGATCCATCTGCCGTTGTACGGGGCGTGCTTCATCCCCGATTTCAAGATCGTCGATGTCCCGCCGGTGGAGGCGGTATTGGGCGAACTGAAGAACAGGGCGTCCAGGGATCCTTGACGGATGTCACGGGATCGAAGTTTCCGGTTCGGACTGTCGGCCGTTCGGCGGATCCATGATTCGCACGGCTCGGTTCAAGATCCGATGCTCTCCAGCACCTTCTTCTCCAGGTCATCGGCGATGTCCTTCACCTTCCAGGCCATGCACAGCGGGACCGAGGACACATCCCCCTCCTTCGGAGGGTTCTTGGATAGGACGATCGCCTTCTCGGGGGAGTAGGCGTCGATGTAGTTCTTCAGGCTCACCGCTCTGACCTTGCTCCCGGATTTCACCTCCACCGGAATGACGGAAAGGCCGTTGGATATGAGGAAATCCACCTCGTACTTCCCCTTCCTCCAGTAGAACGGTTCGCGGTCCATCGCGGATACGATCTCGTTCTGGACGAAGTTCTCCGCCACGGCGCCACGGTAGTCCGGATCCACCCTTTCCTTCAGTCCGTCGTACAGGAATATCGGCAGCCTCGCATCGACCATCCTGGACATCAGACCGCAGTCGCACAAGTACAGCTTGAACTTCGAACCGTCGGCCGAATCGGCCAAAGGCACCGCCGGCTTCTCGGTGCAGATGACGCGGTGGATCAGGTTCGCGGATTCGAGCCAGGCGACCGCATCCCCGAGGTCCCTCGAACGTCCGGAACCCTCCACGTCGCTGTAGAAGAATCTCCCGTTCTCCTTGGCGAGTTGCTGGGGGACGGACAGCCAGACCTTGTTGACCTTAATGACCATGTCCTCGGGGACGTGTTTCAGGAAATCCGAGGCGTAGAGGTTGAGAATGTCGTCATGGACATCGGCGACCTCCGATTCGTCATGGGTATCCACCCACTTCTGGACGGCCTCGGGCATCCCTCCGACGAAAAGGTACCTCCTGTATTCCTGATCCAGCTCCTCCAACAGGGCATCGGACACGTCCGGATATCTGGCATCGGCGGTGTCGTAGAGCATGGACCTGCCGTTGGCGACCAACCATTCGCGGAAGTTCATGGGCCTCATCGTGAGTCTGTCGACCTTGCCTACGGGATACGATGCCTTCTTGGCGAGGAGCACGCCGAGGAGCGAACCGGCGGCGATGATATGGTATCCCCTCTTCTCCTCGCAGAAGTATTTCAGCGACGTTATGGCTTCCGGACATGCTTGGATCTCGTCCAGGATGATGAGCGATGTGCCCTCCTTCAGGACGATCCCGTTCATGGAGGAGAGGTCCTCGAGTATCCTCGAAGGGTCGAGGTCCTTCTCGAACACCAGCCGGGCGTCCTTCGTACGCTCGAGATTCACGTACAGGACGTTCTCGTAGTTCTCCTCCCCGAATTGACGGATGAGGTAGGTCTTCCCGCATTGGCGTACCCCGCTGACCATCAGGGGTTTCCTGGACGGCTTGTCGCGCCATCTTATCAGGTCCTCCATCGCCTCGCGCCACATGGTCATGGAATCTCTCTGGAAATATTTGTAGTATTTGGCAATAAATTCCAGAAATTATGTGAATAAATGGCAGAAAATACCAGAAAAATCTGCCAAATTCGGCATGGAACCATCGAAACGAGAAGGAATGATTGTCATATCCAAATGATTTGCGAACCATTCCGAACTAGTTCGAACCAGTTCAGTCCCTTTCCGAACTATTCGTCATCGGACGAGCACGGCCCATATGCTGCAGCGGCTGTTGCCCCTGTTCTCCAGCACTCCCTTCCTCTTCAGGGATGATATGGTCCTCTTTACCGATGATTCGCTCAGGGCCGTCTCTCTCGCGATCTCGGAGATTTTCGCGTTTCCGTCGGCACGGATGCAGTCCAGGATGCACCGTTCCCTATCATCGAGTGCGGTTTCGGCGAGTGCCCTGTATTTCCTTGTGGTGACACGGGTGGGTTCGAACGCGAACGGGATGGTGACGGTCACCGAACCCCCAGTGATCCTCACGGCATCGCATCCGTATTTCCGGAAGATTGTCGGGATCCCGCTTCCGCTCTCCTCCACGAATCCGGTCATCACGGCCAATCTGTAAAGGGACTCGTTGATCGGAGCGCTGCGGCCTTCGAACAGGTCCCCTTCGGGCACGTAGCGCGGAGTGGATCCGATGGACTGAATCTCGATGCGGTCGTCGAAGACGCTGACGAGGGGTGGGATCCCAGTGTGCCAACTGTTGTGGATGCAGGCGTTGAACCACGCCTCCTTGAAGCATTCGATATCGAAGAGGTCGTTATCGATGCGTCTCCCTGAGGAGAAGCCGACCTTCGTTTCCACACGGGATTGCATGGCATCGAAGACGCGTACCATCCCGATGAACATGCATCCGTCGTATTCGGTCATTTTCGAGGGTGCGTTCCTGGTCACCCCCTGGAATTCGACCAAACGCAATGCCCAGCGGTTCTCTTCGGACAGTATCGAAGCGTTCAGGTTGAACCTGCCCCGTTTCGTGAGGAGTCCTTCCTTTCCGAAGGAATCGAGATCCTTGCACTCGCAGAGGCCGCTGGACATCAACAGGACGTTGAGCATGCCGAACGACAGGTTCTGCTCGGGGGATTCCAACTCCCTCATCGCATCGTACCCTCTGTACAGCACCATGTCTGCGATGGTCTCAGGCGATGCCGACGTGTCGCTGTCGCCGTGTCTGACGAAATACCTGCCGGAGCACGAGTACGGGGTCTCGTAGCCCCTCAGACGCACGGACACGTATCTCTTCCCGTCGTCCGATTCCAGCACCTTGACGTCGGAGAGGATGCGGGGCTTGATGCAACCGCGGATCTTGTTCCTTATCGTCTCCAGGGTGCGGTCCTCGAGAGTCAGTCCGATAACCTCGCCATCATCTCTCACCCCGATGTAGAGCGTCCCCTCGTTGGACCTGTTCAGCATCGCCGTGAGGCTGATGATCCCCTCCTTGAGTCCGCACATGCTCTCCTTGAACTCAACGGTCTCGCTTTCCCTTCCGATGTTCATTGCGATAAGGATAGTGTGCTGGTATATATAACGATAGAACAAACGATTCGGATAATCCCTCGGTTCTCAGGGATGCTCTCGACCCTGCAGACGAACTTCGCATCGGCGGGCATGTGCCCCTCAGATGTCCTCCCCAGTGAATAGGAGACGTGCGACGTCTCGCACAGCACGAACTCGTAACCGTCGACGGTCACCCTCTCCCCATCCCCGTCCAGGGTCAGGGCGGCCATGGCATGGTCCTTGAAGAGGACGAACGCCGTCCTGTACCCGCAAATCCCCATCAGCGTCCCGTAGAGGAACACGGTGTCCTCGCAGTCCCCTCCGCCGTCCCACAGGGTCTCCAGCGGGAACTTCCAGAACTCGTCGGAATCCCTGGACTCCAGGTCGGTGATGTACGGGATGTTCTGCACGAACTTCAGCACGAACTCCGCGAAGGTCCTCCTGTCCATGCCGGCGCCCATCTCCTCCAGCTGGGACGCGATCCCCTGCAGCGTGGGGTCGTCGGCGGTGTAGAACGCCTCGATGTGGCTTTGGATGCTCTGATTGAACCTGGCGATGTTCGGATACTTGTGGATGGAGGCGTAGATCCCGCTGTACGGGACCGTCGCCTCGATGGTGTACGTCTCCCCGCCGAACTCCCAGGTCTGGGAGAAGGACCTCTGAGCGTCCACCAGGAACTGCAGGGTCCTGAGGTACCCGTTGCGTTTCAGCTCGGCTTTGTACAGTCCCGGCTCCAGATAGGCGATGCCGATGATAGGCTCCCCGTCGTTGTCGCGGACTACACATCCTTCGAATCCCAGGCCGTTGATGTCCGAGCCCTTCTGCACCACGACGTAATCGGTCCCGGAGGCGGCGACGATCCTGTCCGATGGGGAGAGAAGCTCGAATATGTACGTCCTGGACGTGGAGACGAGCTCCCCGTTCACGTACCATCCCTTGAACCCCTCGCCCTCGGCGGTGAGGGTCAGCTCGTCGCCGACGGTCATCTTCTGGACCCTTCCGACGGTGATGGGGTATTCGGCGGTGACGTCCGGCGTATAGACGGTGTCCGGCCTGTACTTGAACACCTCCGTGGTCTCCTGGACGATCCTTCCGCCGGAGGATACGATCTTCATGGGGATCATGAGGTCCCTGAGCCACATGCGGTTCCCGTCCTGGTCCTCCCACACGGTCTGGCGCTCCCCGTCGGAGGTGCGCTCGGTGGACACGTACCTCCAGCCGTCGGTCATCCTGTCCATCCATGTGGATTTCGACGAGGTGTCCTTCCAGGACCCTTCTGTCCACGTGTAGGTGAGGCTCCTGGACTCGGTCAGCAGGATCCTGCCGTCCTTCTGCGTGCCGTATCCCGAGACGATGGACCCCTTGATCGTGGAGGGTTCGGTGGTGCTGCCGTATGTCCCGTCGACGTCCATCGTCCACCCGATGCCCGTCCTGGTGTCCTGGATCCATTTCGCGTAGAGCACGATGTGCCCCCTCAGGGACGGCACGATCCCGCCGATCGGATGGGTGAGGCCGGATTCGGTGCACCAGCCCGCGAACCACATGCCCGGTCTCGTCGGCACCGGGAGGTTGAGGTAGGAACCGGAGACGTAGGTGGTAGGGGTGTCGTCCGGCAGGTCGCCGCCGTTCAGGCGGTAGCTGATGGAATAGACCTCGGTATCCGATACGGATCCCCTGTCGACGTCGTCGGCGGACGCGGATGCCAGCACCGATGCCGTCACAAGGACGACGGCGAGCATCGCTATCAGGGGGATTCCGCGTCTCATCGCAGGTCCTAGCAACAGGATGCTTATAATCGGTGCGGGGCCTGATTCGGGCAACATGTTTTAACGGCGTTGAGAGATTCACTCGGCATGGCGATGATCGACATCGAATACCTGCACCCGACAGAGGACCCCTCAGACCCCACCATCAGGAGGCGCACCAACGCGGTCATGACCCAGTACATCCGCGACCTGATCTTCGAGATGCAGATGGCCGACATCTCCTGCGCGTTCAAGGAGACCGTCACCGAGGACGGCACCAGGGACGTCAGGATCAACGGCAGGACGATCCCGCAGATCATCGAGGGCCTGGAGATCCGCCTCCTCGAGGAGGAGGACTCCTGCGACCTGGGCGCCCCGAGGATGGTCAAGTTCGGCAGGCCCACCCTCGATTGGAAGAGGGAGTGGGTGGAGGACGTCCCGGACACCATCATGAAGAACGCCATCGCGAAGGTCTTCGCGGACGAGAACAAGAACCGCATAGACGTCATCAACTGAGCCTTTCCAACCGGAATTGCACCTCCGTCATTCGATCAGTACTCTGATGTATTGCAGATGATGAGGCGCAGTTGATGGGTGATTACGTCGAACATAGTTCTCGACGATCATTTGTTCCGAGGGACGCTCCGCTTCGTGCAATTTCATTCAAACCACTTTCCCTGTTCTTCATTGATGGGTTTCTTTCTATGTTGTTTTCAAAGGCTGTCGCTGAGAATCTACATCGGTTTCACTTATTCGGGCAACACGCTATCTTTGGATTATCGGGTTTGGCCGTTGGGCTGATAGTATCAATATGTCATTAGACATACCCACTAAAGATTAATTTATATGAACGTATTATCAAGCTCGAAAGGTGTCTAGAAGATGAGAAACGATGAGCTGCAGAGCGGACCGAGCAGTCCGATAATAGTCAGCTACGGGAACGGGCATGTCGCGATCTCGCACATCTTCAGGTTGTGATTACATGGTCGATGAGGACAGTCGTAAATCAACGTTTGATCACGTTGTAGCATTCATCGACATCCTCGGTTCGTCTCAGATCCTCTCGGCGGATGATGAGGAAAGGCTCCAGGAATATCTCAGAGGTATCAAAGGGCTCTATACCCTGGTACAGGAGGATCCGACTATCGACAATCTGAAGATGTTTTCGGATAACGTCCTGATATACACAGAAAGCGACACCTCGGAGGATGTGGAGGCTTTGATATCATCCGTGGCGATGATACAGTGGACTGTCATGCACGACTTTCATATGCTGATCCGGGGTGGAGTAGTGATTGATAAGATCAGCCATATTCCGGAGGATCCGAACGATTTCATCATAGGGAAGGCCATTGTCCGGGCACACGAAATGGAATCTCGGAATGCGATCTATCCTCGCATCGTTGTTGCGCCCGAAGTTTTGGAGAAGTATGCTCCAGACGATGAGGGTTCGCTCATCAAGACCGATTGGGATTGCGCGTTTGTAGATTACCTCCAGACTACAGTGAATGAAGGATTCCCGGATCCGGAGGGTCTGAGTCATTTCCGCGAGTCATTGATGAAGCACGTCATAGACAACTCAAAGATCGGGAAATGTGATTCAAATGTGTGGGACAGGATTCGCAACAAGGATATCTGGACCCTGTCATACTTCAACGATTTTTGCAAAAAATGGGAATTCGAAGAGCTGATGATAAGATACGTCGAGGAATACGACGCGTCGTTGAGAAAGATTGTCATAGACATTGACGATATAGGGAGAGGTGCATGAGATGGATGAAATCGAGCAGATGATCGATTCGGATTTCGACGAATTGACGGATTCGCAAATTCTGGTCCTTCTCATAATAGATGAGAATACACCTTTCCTGAGGACCCGTCTTCAGAAGATATCACTTCTTTACCACGAGTTGTACGATTCTGGCAGGAATTCCACGGGTCACGGGGCATACTTTTTCGGAGGTTATTCCGATGATATCGATGAAGCTGCGGTGAATCTGACGGACACAGGGATATTGCAGGAAGGTAAGAGTGGCTACTCTCTCACGGAATACGGCGTCAAATTGAGGGAATATATCCTCAGAGAATTCGAAGACGAGAAGCAGATACGGGATGTCGACAATCTGAAAAAAGCCGTATCTGGGATACCCGATCGCAACCTTGTCGGTCTGACATACCGTTTCTACGAGGAGACGGCGGTCAACTCAACCATAAAGCAATCCGTGGACAAGTTGAATTCGATATCCAGTTACGATGGGATCCCACTGATGAAATATCCGAAAGAGCAGTTCGAACGGAAACTTCGGAACGGTGAACCGATAAAGAGGACGGTCCGATGACGTGCAAGTATGAGATAACCGATGTGGAGATGATATCCGGTCGCTCGGACTCGATGCCACGGAACGTCACACTAAAGGTCAGAGGCTGTTCTCTCGATCGTATATCAAAGTGTACCGAGAGAACGACCGATATCCGCACTATCTTGAGCAAGGAATGTGGAAAAGTCCTCAATGAATGCTACATCGATCTGTCTCTGAACAAACTCAGGGAGCTGGATAGCAACCGCGAGGCACAGGATCAGTACATTCTCAGCCGTTCCAAGTTCCTCGACAGAGGATTGATCAATGTTTTGATGATCAAGCTCCGTTTGGAGGGGAATGAAAGGTTGGAAGATTCCGATTATGACTATCTCAATTCCCTGCTTTCATGGGGGCGCAATGACATCTATGTCATGCCTATCCTCGAATTCGGAGATAAGGAACGTACGGACAAGGTGTCCGAGTACAACGAATTCGTCAAAAAGATGTTGGAAGAGAAGAAATCGTGGACGGACGTCAATGTGGGGATGTCTATTCCACAGATGTATCCCAGACGTAGTATCGACACCTTATTCGAGATATATTCGGATGAGAGGCCGACGTTCGTGGCAGTGGATTTCAACAACGGTCGTATGGATCGGCCGAGCGATGTCACAGGAACAATAATGAAGCATTTCAATGACGAGAAGGAGGAGAAAACGTTCCTCTACGGGGTCAATGTGAAGCCGTTCAAGCGTGGTGCCGACAATACGTCGGCATGGGATATCTACATGGTCCATGGCTCATTCAATGCCATAGGC
>CAVABN010000035.1:0-14299 GCA_963586845.1 Bifidobacteriaceae bacterium | reverse complement strand
TCGTCAAAAGGAACTACGCCGACGAATACCAGCTTCCCGGCGTGATCCCCCTGGCTGTCGCGTTCAGACAGAAATCCTGCGAGGTCAGATTCCTCTGACATTGGGGGAGGGGAGACCCTCCCCCGGCCTCATGCCTTGAGATGCTTGGCGGCCTCTTCGACCGTCGCCCCTCTGAGCACGATGTCCGAAACGGCGGACATGATGCCTTTGACGTCCCTGTGCTGGAAGATGTTCCTCCCCATGGAGACGCCGTGTCCCCCCGCCTCGAGGGAATCGTGAACCATGTTCAGGATGTCCATGTCGGACTCCATCTTCGGACCTCCCGCGATGACCACCGGGACCATCGTCCCCCTGACGACGTCCCTGAAGGAGTCGATGTCGCCGGTGTAGCTGCATTTGACGATGTCCGCCCCCAATTCCATAGCCACCCTCGCCGCATGGGCGACCGCCTGGGGATCGAACTGGTCCTTTATCCTGGGGCCGCGGGGGTACGCCATGACGATCAGCGGCATCCCCCATTCGGAGCATTTGCGGGAGATCATCCCGAGATCCTCCAGCATCTGAGGTTCGGTCTCCGCCCCGACGTTGATGTGCATAGACACCGCGTCGGCGCCGAGCTTCAGAGCCTCCTCGACTGTCGCGACGAGAACCTTGGAATTGGAGCTGACGCCGATGTCGGTGGAGGCGGACAGGTGCAGGATCAGACCGACATCGCGTCCGACGGTTCTGTGACCCTGGGGAACTATCCCTTTGTGCATCAGCACTGCTGTGGCTCCCCCTTCCACGACGTTGCTGACCGTCGACTTCATGTCTATGAGTCCCGGGATCGGCCCGACGCTTATCCCGTGGTCCATGGGGACGATCACGGCGTTCCCGCTGTCCCTGTCTATGATCCTCTCGATCCTGATGTTCTTGCCGAACATTCCTTTCACCGTGACACGTGCTAACACGGTGCACTATAAGACGGTTGCGATTGGAATCCGGAGATGTGTGTAGGGGGCGGAACGCCCCCGGAGAAACCTCACTGGGCGCTTCCGACGGTGTCCTCGGCGGACTGGATGCACTTGGTGAGAACGGAATAGGCGTTTATCATGTCGGACTCGCCGACGATGAAGATGGTATCGGTGTGGCAGCTGACGGTCTCCTCTATGTTGATGCCGGCGTCGGAGAGGTTGGTGATCAGGTACGCGATGACACCGCTGGTGTCGACGATCTTCTCCGGCGACTTGACGGCGATCTCCACCAGGTTCTCCCTCACCTTGATCAGGTTGAACCTCCCGACGGTATCGATGATCCTGTCCTTGAGACGCGTGTCCGCTATGATGGTGACCGCGGAAGCGGATTGCACGCACTGCATGATGCTGTCCTCGTTCCAGAGGTCCTTGAACAGGTTGTCCATCTTGTGCAGGACGGACCAGTCGTTCTTCGCCGTGACGATGCAGGTCTTGGTGCGCATCTCGAGCCTGCTGTCCTTCAGGATCTTCAGGATGCTCAGCTCGTGGTCCGTCGTGACCGAGAGCTTGGACGAGTACCTGCGGCATGCTATCATCACAGCCTCCTCGTTGTCCACGCCCAGGTCCTTCATTATCGTCCTGGCGAGGGACGAGTAGTTGATGAGACCCTTCGATACGCAGTCCTTGATGCTGGGGTGCGCGTCGATGTACATGCGCGTGCGTTCGGCCAGGCTCTCCTTGACGGGGCTTTTAGGCATGCTGCCTGCATGGTCCTGATAGTATTTTAGGTGTCCGTATAAGGACAAAAAAGAGGTAAATGGTTTGGAAAAGGGACATCTTGTCGGCTCAGGACAGGATGTCCTTCAGCATGTCCGTGAAGGCGTCGGTCTGCTCCGATGCGATGATGAGCGGGGGGACGAGACGTATCGTCTTCCCGTGGGCGACGTTCACAAGGATGCCGTTGTCGCGGCAGACCTTCTGGACGTTCGATGCCGTTTCGGGGGAATCGAGCTCCACGCCGGTCATCAGGCCGTACCCGCGGATGTCGACGATCTTATCGGACCCGATGGAGCGGAGCTTGTTGCGCCACTCCTCGCCGAGGGATTTGGAGTGCTCCACGATATGATCGCGCTTCATGATGTCCAGGGTGGCGCATCCCGCGGCGCAGACCAGGGGACTTCCTCCGAAGGTCGTTCCGTGCGTTCCGGGCGTGAGCGTGGAGGCGAACTCCCATGTTGTGGAGACGGCTCCGATAGGAACTCCCCCTCCGAGGGCCTTGGCCATGGTGATGGCGTCCGGCACCACTCCGAAGTTCTGGATCCCGTACCACTCGCCGGTGCGTCCGATTCCCGTCTGGACCTCATCGACGATCATCATCGCCCCGTAATCGGTGCACAGGTCGCGGACGGCCTTGAAGAACTCCTTCTTGGCCGTGATGACACCGCTCTCCCCCTGGATCGGCTCGACCAGCACGGCCGCGACGTCCTTGGAGATCATGTTCTTGACCGCTTCGGCATCCCCGTAGGGGAAGTACTCGTAGGCGTCGGAGATCAGGGGCTCGAACCCGGACTGGTACTTCTTCTGTCCGGTGGCTCCCAACGATGCGGACGTGCGTCCGTGGAACCCGTCGATGGCCGACATGACCTTCGTCCTGCCCGTGTATTTCACTGCCATCTTCAGCGCGGCCTCGTTGGCCTCGGCGCCGCTGTTGACGAACAGAGTATGGTCGATGTCGCCGGGCGCGATGGATGCGATCCTCTCGGCCAGCTCGCCCTGCTGCTCGATGTAGTACAGGTTGGAGATGTGGACCATCTTCGCCGCTTGATCCTGAACCGCCTTCACCCAGTCGGGATGGGCGTATCCCAGCGCGTTCACGGCGATGCCGGCCACCAGGTCCAGATACTTCTTCCCGTCCGTGCCGTACAGGTAGCATCCCTCGCCGTGGGTGAAGGACAGCTCGATCCTGCCGTAGTTGTGGAACAGGTATCTGTCGCACTTCTCTTTCGCTTCCTCGAATGTCATGATATCATCTCGTGATGAGGGTGCCTCTGGGCGCCCCGTCGATTATGTCCTCCGCCAGTCCCTCCGGCTTCCTGCCGTCGACCATGCGGACCGCTTCCGCTCCCGCTTCCACTGCCTTCCTGCAGGCTTCCACCTTCGGGATCATCCCTCCGGAGATCGTGCCGTCGTCTATCAGCTTCTGAACCTGTTCGAGAGTGACCGAATCCAGCTTGGAATCCGGGTTCTTGATATCGGTCAGTATCCCGGGGACGTCGGTGATGGCGATCATCTCCGACACTCCCATGCCGGCGGCGATGCCGGCGGCCATGGTGTCCGCGTTGACGTTGAGCTTCTTCCCTTCGGCGTCCTTGCCGATCGGATATATGACGGGGACGATGCCGTCATCCAGCAGGTCCAGGACGCTCGACGGGTCCGTTCCGGACACGTCGCCGACCAATCCCAGGTCCACCGTCTCCCCGTCCACCGTCACGGGCGGCTTCCTCTCGCACACGGTGCAGAAGTACCCCGGTATGCCGACGGCCTCCACATCGCACTCCTCGAGACAGGAGACCACATCGGAGTTGATCCTCCTGAGGACGATCTCCGCCACATCGAGGGAATCCGCATCGGTCACCCTTACTCCGGCGACCTTCCTGGGGGTCATCCCCCTGCGCTCCATCTCCTCGGATATCTCCGGGCCTCCGCCGTGGACGAGGATCACGCCGCATCCGGCCTTCCTCATCTGAGCGACCTCTTTGGACAGCGAGAGCATGCCCTCGCGTCCGCGGATGGCGTTGCCTCCGAACTTCAGCAGGTACAGGCGCATCGGTATCAGCTCGCGTACTCCGCGTTGATGCGCACGTAGTCGTAGGTGAGGTCGCAGCCCCATCCGGTGGCGCTCTCCCTCCCCACGCCGAGGTCCACGATGATCGTGACCTCCTTGTTGTCCATGGCCATGCGGACCACCTCGACGGAGCGCTCGTCCTGGAAGACCGGGGCTCCGGAATCCAGGATCGGAACCTCCATGTCCCCTCCCTTGATGGTGAGGCGGATGTTCTCCGGGTCGAACTTGGCCCCGCTGTTCCCGACGGCCATCATCAGACGGCCGTAGTTCGGGTCGGATCCGAATATGGCGGACTTGACGAGCGGGGAGTTGGTGATGGCCTTCACGACCTTCACGGCATCCTCGTGGGATTCGGCTCCCGCCACATCGACCTCGATGAGCTTCGACGCTCCCTCCCCGTCCATGGCGATGGTGCGGGCGATCTTGGTCATCACCGTGCGCAGGGCGGCCTCGAACTCGGGATCGTGGTCGGCCGGAGCGCTCTTGGAGAGACCGTTTGCCAGCAGGATAGCGGTGTCGTTGGTGGACTGGTCCCCGTCGACGGTGACCATGTTCATCGTATCGTCCAAAATCGACTGCCAGACCTTCCCGAAATCCGGACCCAGGGTGGCATCCGTGGTGATCAGCGACAGGGTGGTCCCGTGCAGGACCTTCATGTGCGGGGATATCATCCCGCTCCCCTTGGAGATCGCGGCGACGTAGATCAGCGTCCCGTCGGACAGCCTGGCGCGGACGGCGCATTCCTTCGGGATGGTGTCCGTGGTCATGATGGCCTCCCTAATGTTCTGGTCCGAAGTCGTTCCGACATCCAGGGAGCGCGCGGCGCGCGAGATGCCGTAGCGGATCTTGTGCATGTCCAGGAAGCGTCCGATGAGGCCGGTGGACATCACGCCGACGAGCTTCGGGTCCAGGTTGAGCTCCTGGGCCACGGCCTGCTTCATGGAGTGGACGTCCTCGATCCCGCGGTGTCCCGTCAGCGCATTGGCGTTACCGCTGTTGACCACGACGGCCTGCAGCTGCGGGGAGTCCTCCTCCATCATGACCTGCACGGGCGCCGCCTTGACGTTGTTGCTCGTGAACGCGCAGTACGCCGTGGCCGGGACCTCGGAGAACAGCATCCCCATGTCCAGCGAGCGGTACTTCACACCGCTGTGCACTCCGGCGGCCTTGAATCCCTGCGGGGTGGTGATCCCGCCCTCAATGATCTCTACCATGATATCACACTCCGAGGCCGGGGAAATCGAGCCCGGCCGACTCTTCCAGATTAAGCATCAGATTCATGCATTGGACCGCCTGCCCGGATGCGCCCTTGACGAGGTTGTCGAGAGCGCCGAAGGCGACGACCCTGTCGCCGAGGACCTTGGAGGAAACCTCGGCGTGGTTCGAGCCCATGACCTCGCGGGACAGGGGCTCCTTGACGTAGTGTACGAACTTCTCCTTCCCGTACTGCTTCTCGTACACCGCATCGACCTCCTCCTGGGAGACCTCCTTAGAGAGGTCGAAGTAGCAGTCCGACAGAATGCCGCGCACTATGGGCACAAGGTGCGGAACGAACGTGAGTTCCATATCGGACCCGGCGAACATGTCGACCGCCATCTCGATCTCCGGGGTGTGGCGGTGGGTGCCGACGCTGTACGGGATGACCGCGGTGGAGCAGTTGGAATGATGCGTGCGCGGTGACGGGACCATGCCGGCTCCGGACGTCCCGGATTTGGAATCCACGAGGACGCGGTTCTTCACCAGTCCGGATTTCATCAGCGGGGCGCATACGAGGATCGCCGACGTGGCGTAGCATCCGGGATTGGCCACCAGGTCCGCACCGCGGATCTTGTCGCGGAACAGCTCCGGGAGGCCGTAGACGGCATCCTGCAGGTTGTCGACATCCGTGTGGTGGTGTCCGTACCACTTCTCGTACTCGACCGGGTCGTGGAGACGGTAATCCCCGGACAGGTCGATGGCCTTGACCCCCTGCTCCAGCAGGACGGGGACCTCGCTCATGGCGACGCCGTGGGGCGTCGCGACGAAGACCAGGTCGAGATCCTTCGTCTCGGAGATGGACGACGTGAAATCCAGCCCGACGTATCCCCTGAGGTACGGGAGGATTTCCGCCACGGGACGTCCCGCGTTCTGACGAGAGGTCATTGCGGCGATCTCCACTTCGGGGTGTCTGCACAGCAGACGGGCCAATTCGCCTCCCGTGAATCCCGTGCCTCCGATGATACCGATGCGTGTCATATCTTCCACTCCGGATTGTATGCCCCGAGTGAGAAATCGGTCGAATTAAAGGTATTGTTCGAAATGCGACATGCGGCGTCCACCCCGTTCACCATTGAACGCATAGACCCCCGTCGGACGATGCCGTCCGCACATGAACGGCCTCCGGAGACCCTCCCGCGTCCGACAAACGGACCTCCCCGTTGAGCATCCCGACACGGCATGACCGATTCTAGACAACTCCCCTCGCCACATGCGCAACGAGATTTATTAGAGGGAAGAAACTCACCTTCCTCCGATAAACATGGCAGCTGCTAAGAAGGCTCCGGCAAAGAAAGCGACCACGAAGAAGGCGGCACCCGTCGAGAAGAAAGCGAGGGACAAGGTCGTCCTCGCCTACTCCGGCGGGCTGGACACCTCCGTGGCCATCCACTGGCTCCAGGAGAAGTACGATGTCGACGTCATCGCCATCGCCCTCAACCTCGGACAGCCCCCCAGCTCGGACGACATCGTCGCCCGCGCCCTGAGGAACGGAGCGATCAAGTCCGACTTCATCGACGTCCGCGACGAGTTCGTCGACGAGTACGTCTGGCCCTCCCTGAAGGCCAACGCTCTCTACCAGAACGTCTACCCCCTGAGCACCGCCATCGGCAGGCCCCTCATCGCGAAGAAGCTGGTGGAGATCGCCCAGCAGGAGGGCGCCAAGTACATCGCCCACGGCTGCACCGGCAAGGGGAACGACCAGGTCAGGTTCGATGTCGGCATCGTCACCCTGGACCCCAGCCTGAAGGTCATCGCCCCCATGCGCGAGTGGCACACCACCCGCGAGGAGGAGATCGACTACGCCAAGGAGCACGGCATCGAGATCATCGTCAAGAAGGAGAGCCCCTACTCCAGGGACGAGAACCTGTGGGGAGCCTCCTGCGAGTGCGGGATCCTCGAGGACCCCTGGGCGGAGCCCCCGAAGGACGCCTGGGAGAACACCGTCGACCCCGAGGACGCCCCCAACGAGCCCACCTACGTGGAGATCGGATTCGAGAAGGGGATCCCCGTGAAGCTCAACGGCAAGAAGATGGGCGGAGTCGCTCTGATCGAGAAGCTGGACAAGATCGCCGGAGAGAACGGCGTCGGCAGGATCGACCACGTCGAGGACCGTCTCGTCGGCATCAAGAGCAGGGAGACCTACGAGTGCCCCGCCGCCGTCACGCTGATCACGGCCCACCGCGCCCTGGAATCCCTGACCCTCCCCAAGGACGTCATCGAGTTCAAGCGCGGCATGGAGCAGGAGTACTCCAGGATCGTCTACGACGGACTCTGGTTCGGCGGTCTGAGGGAGCCGATCGACGCCTTCATCGACAAGACGCAGGAGTACGTCACCGGCACCGTCAGGGTCAAGCTCTACAAGGGCCAGGCCACCGTCGTCGGCCGCAAGTCCGACACCTCGCTCTACGACGAGGGACTCAGCACCTACGCCTCCGGCGACAGCTTCGACCACACCTCCGCAGTCGGATTCATCTACGTCTGGGGTCTCCCCGGCAGGACCGTCACCAAGGCCCACGCCGAGAAGCCCAAGAAGTCCTGCGGCTGCAAGAAGAGATGCGCATGAAGCAGGCCCTCTGGTCCGGAAGGTTCGAAGGCGGGATGGACGACTCCACCCTCGCCTTCACCTGCAGCCTCGACGAGGACTCCCGCATGGCGTTCTACGACATCGTGGGGTCCCTGGCCCACGCCAGGATGCTGAAGGCCTGCGGCGTCATCCCCGCCGACGATGCGGATAAGATAGACGCCGGCCTGAAGGCGATCCTGAAGGACGTCGAGGCCGGGAGGTTCGAGTTCGACCGCTCCAGGGAGGACGTGCACACCTGCATCGAGTTCGCTCTGACCGAGGCCATCGGCCCCGCCGGGGGGAAGCTCCACACCGCCAGGAGCAGGAACGACCAGGTGGCGACGGACTTCAGGATGTACCTGAGGGATGCGGCGCTCCACGCCGCTGAATCCATCGACACCCTGGTGATGGCGCTCATCCGCATAGCGGAGACCAACGGCGACACCGTGATGCCGGGATTCACCCACATGCAGCACGCCCAGCCCGTGACGCTGGCGCAGCACATGCTCGCCCACGCGTTCAGGTTCTCCAGGGACGCCGACAGGTTCCTCGACGCGTTCAGGAGGATGAACAAGTGCCCTCTGGGATGCGCCGCTCTGGCGGGAACGACGTTCCCGATCGACCGCGGGATGACCGCCCAGGCCCTGGGATTCAGGGAGCCCACCGAGAACTCGATGGACTCCGTGAGCGACAGGGACTTCGCGACGGAACTCGCATACTGCTGCGCCCAGACGCAGATACACCTGTCCTCGCTGTGCGAGGAACTGGTGCTGTGGTCTTCGCAGGAGTTCGCGTTCATCGAGATGGACGACCGCTACACCACCGGGTCGTCGATCATGCCGCAGAAGAAGAACCCGGACATCGCCGAGCTCGTGCGCGGCAAGACCGGACAGGTCATCGGATCGCTCACCGCGATGCTGGTCATGACCAAAGGCCTGCCCCTGACGTACAACAGGGACCTCCAGGAGGACAAGAAGCCCGTGATGGATGCGATGGACATCGTCGTCTCCAGCGCCGGGATGATGGCCAAGGTCGTGTCGACCACCGCCTTCCACAAGGACAGGATGGCCGCCGTGACCTCCGCCGGCCAGATCAACGCCACCGACCTCGCCGACTACCTGGTGACCAAGGGCGTCCCCTTCAGGGAGGCCCACGGCATCGTCGGGGCGGCGGTGAGGAAGAGCATCGACTCCGGGATCAACCTGGAGGACATGACGCTGGAGCAGCTGAAGGAGTTCTCCCCTCTCATCGAGGAGGATGTCTTCCAGGTGCTTCCGGTCATCAGATGCGTCGAGAGGCGCAACTCCTATGGCGGGACGTCGTCCGCATCCACGGACACGCAGATCTCCAAGGCCGTGGAGCAGCTCATGCTCCGCGACGAGACCATCCGCCAGGAGAAGCAGTTCATCGCGAACTGCTGGAAGGCGCTCATCGAGTGAAAATCAAACCCCGGCATCCGGGAGGGTGCCGGGATCTTCTCTCTCGTTGTTCAACACGAACAAGGGCTTCTTGAACGTCCCCTTGTTGATTATCTTCCCTTCCCTGCGTAGGGCGCCGAGCACATGTGATGTCTGGTCGTACACCTCGACGTTCATGTAGTAATCATCACCCCACAGGCAGACGAGGAGATCTCCGAGATGCAACGGCCCCCGAGACGAAAGGATGTTCAGAATCCTCGTTCTGAGTTCCTCCGAGTCGTAATCCCCCTCATCCCCCCAACGAGGATCTATGAGACGGGGGCTGGCCCATCTGTCCGATACGAACCCCCTCTCGATCAGATGATCGAGATCGGCTACTGAGATGGGCCGATCCTTGGAGAACGCATCCAGAAGGATGATCTCGCTCATTGTGACGTCCTTCCTCCGGCGCAGTATCGAAGCGTATGCCTCATCGGTGATCTTCGAGGGCACGGTCAATGTCACCCTTCCATCGGACGTGTCCAAATCGGGCAGCGGGAACAGCCTTTCGACCCGGTTCCTGTACATCTTCCGTATACCCTCTCCTTTGAAGTCGACCAAACCTATCCGACGCATCGCTTCGGTCAATGTCCTGTTCCTGCAAATGCTCACAGGAGTTCCGATCAGTACTTCAGATACGTCGCCCGGGAGGAAACTACCGCAATTATCGAAGACCAGGCGGTCCTCGAACTCCGTGAGCGTGATGGGCTCGTCCATGAGGTAGTCTTGATGGCAGATGCAGTTGTACAGAGCCTCGCGCAGAAGCTAGCGACCGTACGTACAGAAGTTCGTCTTCGTGAGATCATTCCCGAGGAACACGCTGTGCGTCAGATCTCTGACATTTCCTTGCATACAGTCGACCGCGCGCAGAAACGGCGTCTGATAGGTTTCGCTACTCAGAACGGCGCCGTCCCTGTCCTTCAGAACCCATCTCATACGGGGGCGGAAACACATCTTGTGTACGGCCTCCTCCCTCCCGAACAGAATCATCGCCGCATGCGTTAGGACACCGCCCTTCATGAGTCCCATCGCTTCGAGGAACCTCTCGTCGCTCCAGTCATCGCTTTCAGCCCGAGGGCAGGTTATTCCGAACTCCCTGCGTGCGTACGCCAGAACTTCCGGATCGATGTCGTCCATCCCGGCCCGAGGGACTGGAATGGCCGTGGGATCGAACCCGTCGTATACGATGTGTGGAGATTCCATTAATCGCTGATACGCACCCAGCAATAAATAATCTATGATGCACAAACATCCGATTGGTTATATGGAATCAGACCTTCGCCCAGAGCATCCTGTTGTCCTCGATGCGGAACGCGACCCTTCCGGTGGACTTCAGCCATGTCAGGTACGAACGCACAGTGCTCCCCACGAGGGCGTACTGGACGGCGTCCATGTGGAGCGAATAGATGTCGAAGATCCCCTTCAGCACCTTCTCGAACGTGGTCCCGTCGGAGCACAGCTCCTCGATCCTCGATGCGGTCTCCAGGGTCTTCTCGATGTTGAACCTCGCAAGAGGAGCGATGTCCTCGGTCATCTCCACATGCGCGGGGATGAACGCCTTCGCCTGCATCTTCTCGACCTTCTCCAGCGATGCGAGGTACGCGCCGACGTCGTAGAGGAACACGACGCCGTACTTCTCCAGGACCCTCTGGCTGGCGATGCAGTCCCCCAGGAACACGACATCGTCCGGCGTGCGGTATCCCGTCATGTCTATGGAATGCCCTCCCAGCGGGATGATCTCGAACCCCTCCGGGACGGAATCCTGCGTCAGAGGCTGAGCATCGCTCTCCTGGGCCAGGAAGATCTTGTGGCGCAGCTCGTCCATCGGACATGCGCCGTAGATCGAAGAAGGCTGGAGGATCGTGTGGCGCGCGAAGGCGCACTCGATCTCCGGAGTGTAGATCCTGCAGCCCGTCTGCCCCTGGAGGTACTTGTTCCCGCCGATGTGGTCGGCGTGGGCGTGCGTGTTGTAGATGGCCGTCAGATTCCAGCCGTTCTCCGCCAGGATGTTCCTGACCTTCCTGCCGGCGTCCTTGTCGTTGCCGCTGTCGATGATGCACACATTCTTCTCGTCGATCCTGTAGAGGCCGACGTTGGTCGGACTCTGGATGAAGGATGTTCTGCCCGCGACATTGATTAGCTCGTACACTGGAATCGCCTGGCTCCGCATCGTCGGACCCGTCTTAAATGTCGTCACGGGCGAGAAACTAATAACCGCCTCCCGGATTGGCCCCGCATGGGGATCCGGGAGCACGTGGGCATGGCGGCGGCGCTTTCAGCGGCCGTCATATGGGGGTTCCTGGGGATCTTCGTCCGCGACCTGACCGCCGAGGGGTTCTCCCCGGTCCAGATGACCTGCTTCCGTTACATCATCGTCGCGGTAGTCATGGCGGGATTCATCTTCCTCCGCCACCGCAGGATGTTCGAGGTGGACCGTTACGACATCCTGCTGTTCGCGTTCATGGGATTGGTCGGCACGATGCTGAACTCGGTGTGCTACTTCGAGTCGATGAACAGGATCTCGCTGTCCCTGTCCACCGTCCTGCAGTACATATCCCCGTTCATAGTGGTCGCGCTATCCGTCCCGCTGTTCAAGGAGGAGCTGACCACATCCAAATGCATCGCTCTGGTGACCGCGTTCGTGGGATGCGTTCTGAGCACCGGGCTGATAACCGACCCGGGATCGATGAACCCGGTCGGCATCCTCCTGGGAGCCTCGTCGGGCCTGTTCTACAGCATGTACACCCTCGGATCCAGGAAAGCGTCGTCCAGAGGGCGCCACATCCCGACCGTCCTGCTCTACACGTCGATATTCTGCGCGATCGGTTTGGCACCGTTCGCCGACATCCCGTCGGCTACCGGCATGCTGATATCGTCCCCGCACGCGCTCGTCATGATGCTCGGACTGGGGATCCTGATGACCCTGGTGCCCTTCGGGCTGTACAACTACGGGATAAGCAAGCTCGGAGCGGGGAAGGCGGCCATCGTCACCTTCGTGGAGCCGCTGGCGTCCACGGTCGTCGGGTTCGCGTTCTTCAGCGAGTCCCTGACGATAGAGGCGATGTTCGGGATGGCCCTGATCCTGGCATCCCTGATGCTGGTGCAGAAGACTCCCCGCCAAAACGGCGGGGAGCAATGAGTTTCAGCGGTGCGAGAACACCATGGAGACGCCGGAGGCGTCCCTCTTCTCGATCCTGGCGAATCCGATCCTCTCCAACTGGACCATATCGCCCTTCTCGGCGGCGAGGGCCTTCTCGACCAGTCCCTTCTGGACCGTTCCGTCCGGCATGAGGAGCGTGGCGTCCAATGCATCCGCACCGACCCACTGGACCGCCTTGAATCCCTTCCTGAGGATGGATACGTCGTCCCCGGCGTACTTCGCCGGCAGACCGTAGTCGATGTTGCACAGGTCCTTGAGACGCACCTTGCCGGACTCGGAGAACAGCTTGGAGTCCTCCGCCGACAGGAACACCGTCCTGGGGGATTCCAGCCTGTACACCCTGTCTCCCCTCTCGGGGTGGTCGGGGTGCAGGGGCGCCTTCCCCTCGATCACGTCGGCACCGTCGATGTCGTAGCGCACCGGATCGGGAACGAAGAAGAACCTGTCCGAGACCGGATCGATGATGTCGCGGTTCATGCTGTACAGACCGTCCCAGGAGAACTGGATGTCGACGCTCTTCATGCCTGCCTCGACCCAGTAGCGCCTGATCGCGTCGGACCTGATTCCGCGCCTCTCCAGTGCGCGGACGGTACCGGTCCTGACGTCGTCCCATCCGGAGTACTCCCCGTCCTTGATGGCCTGCTTGATGATGGAGGTCTTGAGGACGGTGTCGGGGATGTTCACGAGCCCATAATGGAAGTATTCCGGCTTCTTCCATCCGAAGTAGTCGAAGATGTACTCCTGACGGTTGGTGTTGTTCAGGTGGTCCTTGCCCCTGATGACATGGGTCATGCCCATCTCGTGGTCGTCGATGGCCACGCTGAGGTTCATCATCGGGTACGCGATGTACCTGTCCCCGGTCCTGGGATGGGGGTGCCTGACCAGACGCAGAGCGACGAAATCCCTCACGGCGGGGTTGGGGTGCTTCAGGTCGGTCTTGACGACCACGACCGCTTCCCCGTCGGAGTAATCCCCGGCGAGGAACTTGTCGTACCTCTCCAGCTGAGTCTCCACGGGCAGGTCGTGGCAGGGGCACGCCTCGCCCTGCTCCTTCAGGTGCCTCCAGTGGTCCCCGTCGCACGTACAGACGTAAGCGTGACCCATCTCGAGCAGCTTGCGTGTGTAGTCGTAGTACAGGGGGAACCTCTCGGACTGGATGAACGTCTTGTTGCATCTGACCCCGAGCCAATCCAGGTCCTCCGGGATCATGTCGTACGCATTCGGATCGATCTTCTCCGGGTTGGTGTCCTCGAACCTCAGCACGAGGTCCCCGCCGTACCTCTTGACGTACTCGTCGTTGAGGATCGACACGCGGGTGTGCCCGATGTGCAGGGGCCCGGAGGGTCCGGGCGCGATGCGCATGACCACTTTCCCGTTCACGTTCTTGAGTTCCGGGAGCTCGTAGACGCGCTCCTTCTTCTCCTTGACGAGAAGCGATGAATCCATCTTCTCGAGTTCCTTCGTCTGGGCCTCCAGACCCATGGCGTTGACCTCCTCGACGATGGAGTTGATTAGAGGGGTGATCTCCCCGGCCTTGGAGCGGAGCTCCGGGCATCCGCCGAGCACCTTGCCGACGACGGCCTTGGGGTTGGCCTTGCCCTTGAAGAATATCGCATTCTGGAGGGCGAACTTCCTGATCGTTTCCTCGATCTGGTCCATGCGGTCGCGATGCGCGCGCGCATATATAAGGTGGGGTCGGAAGGACCCTTCAGGCGACGAGACGGGCCTTGCGCCTGTCGAACTCCTTCCTGAGATCCGCCGCGGTGGCGGGTTCCCTGCCGATCTCCTTCAGGAGAGATATGACGTAGTCGGCGCACCTGTGGCCGTCCTCTATGTCCATGCTGCTCTGCGCCACGCCTGCCAGATGGCTGGCGGGCGGGATGATCGAGGTGACGACATTGGCTCCGGCATCGAGCCTCGTGCGCATACCCGCGATGCCCTCGACGTCGAGGGTCGCCGGGATCAGGACGTCGTGCCTCAACAGCCTCATGGCGGCGAGACACAGCAGCTCGTTGACGGAATCCACGGTTCCGGACTGCTCCATCGGGGTCCCCTCCTGAGGGA
>CAVABN010000034.1:0-14611 GCA_963586845.1 Bifidobacteriaceae bacterium | reverse complement strand
TGTAAATACCCGCATTCAATCGCGCACGCATGCAGAAGATCATGACCGGGAAGGTCAAAGAGGTCTACGAGGTCGACGCGGACACCCTGGAGTTCGCCTACACCGACAACATCTCCGTTTTCGACAAGATCATCCCCTCCAAGGTCCCCCACAAGGGGGAGACCCTGTGCAGGACCGCCAAGTACTGGTTCAACCTGATGAACCAGGAAGGGATCCACAACGACTACCTCAGCGAGCCGTCCAAGGACAGGATGAGGGTCAAGAGGGTCAGGGTCATCCGCGACTACAGCCAGCTGAACGGTCAGACCACCAACTACCTGATCCCCCTGGAGGTCATCTGCAGGTACTACGTCGCAGGCTCCCTCCTGGACAGGGTGAAAGCGGGCAAGATCACCGCCGAGCAGCTCGGATTCCCCGCGGGATACCAGGTCAAGTACGGCGACAAGCTCCCGAAGCCCTTCATCGAGTGCACCACGAAGCTGGAAGCCCACGACGAGAACCTCACCGACGCCCAGGCCAAGGAGATGGCCGGGCTCTCCGAGGAGGAGTTCAAGGAGATGGAGGACGCCGTCCTTCGCATCGACGAGCTCATCGCCCGCGAGGCTGGCAAGCGCGGATTGATCCATGTGGATGGGAAGAAGGAGTTCGGCTACGACAAGGACAGGAAGCTCATGGTCGTCGACACCTTCGGAACGCTGGACGAGGACCGTTGGTGGGACGCCGACGAGTACGCCAAGGGCAACATCGTCGAGCTCTCCAAGGAGTTCGTCCGCCAGTACTACCGCGAGACTGGATACCACGCCAAGCTCATGGAGGCCCGCGAGAAGGGTCTCGAGGAGCCCGCCATCCCCGCTCTCCCGCAGGAGATCATCGACCGCGTGAGCAAGCTCTACGTCGACATGTACGAGCGCATCACCGGCGAGAAGTTCTGAAATTGAAAAGAGGGGCTCCTTCGTCACAGGATGTCGACGAAGGCGAGCCTCTCCCCTTCGGGGCATTCCGCGGTGGTTCCCATGCGGACCACCGCGACCTTGCACCCGCTCTCTTTTCCGACAGGGTGACAGAGCCTCCAGTTGGGGCATCCGGGCCTCTCGCATTTGGGCTCGTTGAATGTCACGGTTACCCCTTCTAGGAGTCCCTTCTTCGGAAGAATCGCGGGCGCGGGGACCTTCTCCACCTCGGCCGCCACCACCTTCCCGTCCTCCATGCCGGGGCAGTCGTGCTCCTGCTTCCTCAACGCCGTTATCCTGTATCTGGAACCGGGCTCGAGGCTGTTGCAGACGCCCTTGAGCTTGCAGCCCTCGCATTCCTCCAACGGTCCGATGTAATAGAACTCGGAGCCGCTGTCCGCGATGCCCCTGCTTACCAGCGTGATGGTCATCAGATCACCCCCGTGGCCTTGGCGACCTTCTCCGCCACTTCTTCGGTAATCCCTTTGTCCCCCAGGATGGTGAACCTGTCCGAGCGGATCTCGGTGGCGTGGGCCATGGCGTAGATCAGGTCCTCCGCCGGGATCCCCAGCTCTCTCGCGGTGGTCGGGGCGCCTATGACCGCCAGGGCGTCGCGGATCTGCTCCCAGTCCCCTCCGTGGAGGTACATGGTGAGGATGGACCCCACTCCGCACTGCTCCCCGTGGAGGGCCTTCCCGGGGCACCTGATGTCGAGCATGTGGGAGATCATGTGCTCCGCTCCGCTGGTGGGGCGGGAGCTGCCGGCTATGCTCATGGATATCCCGGACATGATGATCGGCTTGATGGCGAACCACACGCTCTCCTCCACGTTCGGTTTGATGAGTCCGGAGTACTCGACTATGCTCTCGGCCGCGCGCATCGCCAGGGCGTACGCCGAACCGCTGAACGACTCGCCCTTCAGCCTGCGGGCGAAGTCCCAATCCTTGACCGCCGTGAGGTTGGAGATGACGTCGGCGCATCCGGATGCCAGGAGCCTGTACGGGGCCTCGACGATGACCTCGGTGTCCGCCAGGACGCCCATGGGGGATGCGGATTCTATGGACCTCGACCCGTCCGATGATTTGAGGGATGCGCGGTTGGACGCGATCCCGTCGTGGGACGCGGACGTGGGGATGGCGATGAACGGTATGCGGAGCTCGTTGGATACGATCTTGGCGGTATCGATCTTGCTCCCCCCGCCGACGGCGAGGATGAACGTGGATCCGAACTCCCTCGCCTGCTCGGCGGCGGCCTCCGCGTTCTCGGCGGTGGCGTCGCCCACGAGGCAGACGTCCATGTCGTACCCTTCCATGAGGTCCTTCACGCGGTTGCCTGCGACCTGCGAGGTCTTCCCTCCGGTGAGGATGGTGCCCGCGCCGCACAGATGGAGTCCGACGCACATGTCGCGGACGCCGTCCAGGACGCCGTGTCCCGCGACGATGTCCCTGGGCATCTCGACCGCCTTGACCTTCATGAAATCGTCCATGTCTATCTCCGAGACTGTATGGACGTCCCGTATAAAGATAGTGCCAGGCGGTCGTTTCATGCGGAAGGCGGCCAGACGGCGGCGCCGGAATCCTAAGAGAAGTTAGGATTTCCGGCGGTCCCGGGGTTTTTCCTAAGCGAACTTAGGATAGGCCTCGCCGCTCGAGTTCGCGGTATCTCACCAGGGCGCGCTTCCCGGAGAAGACCATGCCGTACGAGAGCACCCTCCCGTCGATCGATTCCGCATACCTCTTCTCCACGATCTGGTTCAGGGCTTTCGCGGCGTATCTCTTCATCGTCGCGTCCTTGACTCCCGGTCTGGCCCGCTTCACCTCTATGACGATGCTGTCGACCTGCGGGTCCTTGGCGAGGAGCCGTATGTCGAAGTACCCGTCTCCGGATTCCTTCTCCGATTCCACCTTGTATTGCGGGCACCGGAGGAACATCCCGATCAGGAAGGCCTGGTAGACGTTCTCGTGCGCCGGTATCCTCAGGCTGAACGATTCCTCGAGGATCTTGTTGAGATTGGAGGTCATGCCCTCGGCATCGCCCGATCCCATCGCCTGGATGAACAGCTCGCACAGCGTCTCTCCGAAGGTCGGGGCCAGATACTTCATGATCTTCGACGAGAAGACGTATTTCATCTCCCGGTTGGGGATGGACACCCTGTACATGTTCCCGTAAGGTATCGCGTTCAGGTAGCCGGCCATGACGAGGACCGTGAACGCGCTCTCGCCCCCCATCGATATGTCCTTGTACGTCACCGCGGGGTCGATGACGCACTGCTGCTCGTTGTCCTTCGCGAGCTCCATCAGCGAGTCGTACGTCGTCCCGTTGGCTTTGGCCAGGATGTCCTCTATGATCGAGTTCCCGCTGGTCCCGGCCCAGTACGGCGCGGGCTTGCAGCCCTTCTTGATGTAGCTGATGATGCTCCACGGGTTGTACACATCCTCGTCGCCGAAGCGGTAGCCGTCGTACCACTCCCTGGCCTCGGTAATCTTGTCCTCGTGGCCGTTCTCGCGGAGCAGCCACTCCACCTCGTCCTGGGTGAAACCGAACATCTCGTCGTACTCCGTCGAGAACACGTCGTTCACCTCGAGGTTGTTGAGGTCGGAGAAGATGCTCTCCTTCGAGATCTTCATCACGCCGGTGATGACGGCGAATCTGAGGGACCCGTTGCTCTTGAGCGCGGCCCCGAGGAAGTCCTTGACGAGCTTCTTCACGCTCTTGTGGAGATCCTCGTTCCCGTAGGTGCCGTTCAAGGGGGAGTCGTACTCGTCGATGAGGATGATCGGCTTCTTCCCGTGGTGCGCCTCGATCATCTTGCACAGGTAGAGGACGGAGTTCGAGAGCGTGTCGTAGTCGGCGGTCATCTCGGTCAGGTCCCTGTACCACTTCTGAAGGTCGGGGGTCAGTCTCTCCGAGTCCTTCAGCTCCCCGAACTTGCAGTAGAGGGAGAACACCCTGTTCCTGAGCGACGCCTCGAAGTTCTCGTAGCTGTCGATCTTGAGGTCCTTGAAATTCAGGTTGATGACGAAGTTCGAGTTCTTCTCCGGGTCGTCCGGGCGGATCTCGGTGATCACAAGGTCGGAGAAGCGGTCGGGTTCGTCCTTGTAGTCGACGTTGAGGTATGCGTCCGTCATGCTGATATTGAGGGTCTTCCCGAACCTGCGGGGGCGGGTGATCTGAGTGACCTTCGCCTTCGACCTCAACAACTCGTCGATGAACACGGACTTGTCCACATAGCACAGGTCCCCGTCCCTCAGCTTCCTGAAGTCGTCGATTCCGATGGGCATGCCTTCCATGGGTCCCCCTCCGATCGTACTTCAGCGCCTCCGGGTCCTCGGTGACGATTATCTCCGGTTTCTGCCAATGGTCCCTGTATGGGGTCCAGTACCCCGCCTTCTCGATCTTGAACGTCACATCCCTCCTCCCGCGGGTCTTGGACGTGGGGTAGATGTGGAAGAAGCCGTCGTCCAGCCTCCTTTCCAGGTCCACCTTGTACTCGGCGCCTATGAGCATCAAGGCGCCCGTCTGGAACGCGCAGTGGATCAGCTCGTCGTCCTTCACCCTCCCGCCGGCGGAGTATTCGAACGCTCTGTCCAGGCATCCGAGCATGGCCTCCGCGTCCCCTTCCCCCATGGCGTTGAAGAAATCCCCTATCAGGTCGGTCCCGGGAGGGGACAGGACCCTCGATATCTCCGAGGCGAAGATGCTCCTATTCTCCAGGTTCGGCACATTCGCCCACGTCAGGTGCTGGTCGTCCCTGAACCCGTCCAGGTAGCCCATCAGGACCAGCATGGACATGATCGCCTCCTCCCCGCGCGAGATCGCGCGGTAGGTCATCACCGTGTTCGTGATGATCGGGGTGTGTATCCCGAGGGCCGCCTCCGTCAGCCTGTCGAAGATGCTCCGATCCATCGGGGCCAGGGTCGCGTCCATTATCGGATCGCTCCCAACATCGGTCCTGTACACCCCCGGGACGAACCCCGAGTCGACGTACCTGACGACGCTGTACGGGTTGAACCACGGCCCGTACCACGCGCGGGCCTCGTTGATCCTCCGCCCCTCGCCGTACTCCTTGAGGATGAGCTCCACGTCCCTCTGTCCGAAACCGAACAGCCCTCCGAACCCGCAGGAGAAGATGTGCTTGTTGTCCACGCCGTACACGGGGGCGTGGCCGTCGAAGACCATCCTCGCCGACATGACCACCGCGAATCCGAAGGAGCGGTTGTGGTTGACGTTGAGGACGTGCTGCAGCATGATCTCCAGGAACTTCTCCACCTTGTCCCGTTCGATCGACGATTCCGGGATTATCACGGGGTCGTCGCAGTCGTCGATGAGGACTACCACCCTCTTGCCGTAGTGGGCGTTCAGCATCTGGCAGAGGTGATTGGGGCTGAGCATCAGCCTCGCCTTGTCGGCCTTCTTGGAGACTATGGATTCGTAGACTTCCTCGGTGTCCTCGTTGAGACGATCAGACGTGCGGAGTTCGGGGTAGCTCAGGAAGAGTTCCGACATCATGTCGGCGAAGGATTCTTGGAACGACTCGTACGTCCCGGTCCCGAGGCCTTTGAACGACATCAGGATGACCGGGTTGGAGTTCTTCTCGGGGTCGTCCGGACGGATTTTGGATATCTCCAATCCCTCGAAACGGTCGGGTTGGCCGGCGTACCTGATGTTGAGGTACGCGTCGAGCATGCTGAGGCACAGTGTCCTTCCGCAGCGGTGCGGGCGGGCCAGGAGGGTGATCCTGGATTTGCTTCTCAGGAACCTGTCGATGTAGAGCGTCCTGTCCACATAGTACAGGTTCCTGTCCCTCAGCTCCCTGAAATCGTTGCATCCAGCAGGCACCTTCCGCATCCCTCTCCCTCCTTCCCGATGACGGGCATCGAATCCTTCCGGACCATCGTTCGCGCATGGTCGCAGATTGCAATGATAGCAATATACTGATTAATACTTAAAACGTCCACATCGGCGCGACTGCACCTCCGTCGGCGCGAAGTCAAATAACCGATACCGACGATACTACGGCATGCGCAAGGCCCTGATAATCTGCGGGAGCGCCCGCATGAACGGCGTCACCGACACCATGTGCAGGGCCGCCTTCATCGCTCTGGCGGAGAAGGGGTATTCGCCGACCATAGTGTACGCCTCCGACGACATAGCTCACTGCCGCGACTGCGGTCTGTGCGCCGACGGGAGGTGCGCGATAGAGGACGGGATGAACAGGATCTACGAGGAGTTCGCCTCGTCGGATCTTCTGATCCTGGCGTCCCCGGTCCATTTTAGCGGTCCCTCTTCGATCATCAAGACGGTGATAGACCGCTTCCAGCCCTACTGGTTCGACAAGGACATGCCGCATCCGAAGGCAGTGGTCGGACTGATATGCGCCGGGAGCGAGAAGCCGGAGTTCCGTCCGACCGTGATGGTTTTCAAGGCGTTCGCGGCCATGCTGGGGATGGAATGGCTCGGTCATCTGGAAGTGCCTGCGACGGATCGCACATGCGGCGAAGGCGCCGCGGAAGCCGTGGATGAATTCATCGCGGGGATCGCAGCCTCAGAGGAGCGATCACGTCTCCGAATCCCAGTCCGGAGACCCTTCCGGGATCCCCGACGAACGGGATGGTGGAAGGGAATACATCGCAGATCCACTCCCAATCGCCCATGGCGACGGAATCGTCCGTGTCGACGACGCACATCCTGTAGAAGCCGATCGACTCCAACGACTCCATTATATCGCGGAGGCTCCCGCGAACCGCAGACCCGTTCCTCATGAATATTGAAGGGATCACGGCGTCCGACACGGAGATGATGTCCTTGGCCGAGTCCATCCCGTCGATCAGGTGGTACGGCGCCAGGACCTTGTCCGCCGTGGTGTTGAACGCATCCATGAGATCGTCCGCGTCGCGGACGCAGGTCATGAACCAGATGTCCGACCCGCGGACCCTCATCCCCTTGACCACGCCCTCGCGGAACTCCCCTGACCTGAGGCTGTCCATGTCCACTATGGTCACGGCGCCCCTCGAATCTCCGTGCGGTATCCCATCCGTCGCCTGCCTGAACGACACCGTCCCGTGTCCTGAAGGGATCACCCCCCTAGAGGGCGGTTCGATGGCGCGCAGGATGTTCTCGTCGCGCTCGGCGTAGAGTGCCGGGATCTCCATGCAACGCCGACAAACGCCATCGCTCAAGTACGTAACGGACGTTTCAACGGGGCCTCCGGACGGTACTTTATAAAATCCCCGGGATGGAATCGGTCCTCCGAGGTTTACCATGTCTCGGAAATACGTCTGCGAGAGCTGCGGGACAGCCGTCGAACTGGTCTACAAAGGCCACTGCATCCCTTCCTGCTGCGGAAGCCCCATGACATCCCTCGAGCCCAAGACCGAGGACCCCGCCAAGGAGAAGCACGTGCCCTACGTCACCAGGGAGGGCGGGATCGTGAAAGTGGTGGTAGGGAAGGAGACCCCCCACCCGATGACCGAGGAGCACTACATCGTCTACATCGAGATCTGCGCCGACGGCGTGCTGATGAGGAAGTACCTCAAGCCCGGCGACGCGCCCGAAGCGTGCTTCGAGACGAACGCCAAGAGCATCATCGCATGGGAGCTCTGCAACAAGCACGGGCTCTGGAAGTGCAACCAGTGATGCCGGGTGCCGTGTGGAGACGGCATCCATCCAAACCCCTTTCACCATTTTTATACAGCTTCGGGAATCACCGTCCGTAAAAGGAAGGTGTCTCTAATGTCCAAAAAGATCATCGAGACCTCCGGAGACGATGCCAAGGCGACCGCGAGGCACGCCAAGATCGCCAAGGAGAAGGAGCAGGCCGAGGAGAAGGAGAAGAGCCGCGCCTCGGACGAGTACTGGAAGGCCCGCCGCGCCAACGAGAAGCGCAAAGAGGAGATCAAGAAGCTCCCCAAGGAGGAGCAGGCCGAGGCCAAGAGGAAGCTCAAGGAGGACGTGAAGAGGAACAAGGAGCACTACCGCGCGGAGAAGAAGAAGGCCCGCGACGAGGAGCGCGCCGCCAGGAAGGCCGAGAAGGAAGCTTCCAAGGCCAAGCCGAAGCACGCCGAGGATGTCCCCGCAGAGGAGACCGCCGAGGAGGCTTCCGCAGAGGTCCCCGAGACCGCGGAGCCCGCTCCCGAAACACCCGCCGAGGAGCCTGCAGAGGCCCCCGCGGAGGAAGCGTCCGAGGCGCCCGCCGAGGAGCCTTCCGAGAACAAGGATTCAGCCTGAAAAAGGCGTTATCAAACCATCAGGCGCCCGGAAATACACCCCCGGGCGCCTCCAGCATCTCCTGGCCTCGGGGCCATGTTTTAAGTAGGGGGGTCCATGCCCTCCTTCGTGGTCAAAGGTTCGACGGATACCCCAGAACAAAGGCTCAGACGCGCTGCATCGCAAGACGCTGACGCTGTGCTGAAAGAATACGACAGCAGGCTGGAAGGCCATTTCAACGAGGAACTCACGACATCCCGTATCAAATACGGGAAGAACACGGTGACGGACCGCAACACCCACCAGGTGCTGAAGAGACTGTACCGTTCTTTCGTCAATTATTTCATCATAGTCCTCGCGATCATCGACATCCTCTGGATGGTCCTGGATCCGGACATAATCTATTTCGTCATTCTCACGACGCTGATCCTGGTCAGCGGTACCGTGACCTTCGTCCAGGAGACGCGGAGCAGCAAAGCGGCCGCGAAACTGGTGAGCATGGTCACCACGATCATAACGGTGGTCCGCGAGGACTCCGAGATGGAGGTCGACTCCAGGGAGCTCGTGGTGGGCGACATAGTCATCCTTGACACCGGGGACATGATCCCCGCCGATGTCAGGATAATCAAATCCAATCATCTGAAGGTCGACCAGTCGGCCCTTACCGGGGAATCCAACCCCGTCAGCAAGCACAGCGATCCCGCCGAGATCGACGGGAACATCCTCTCATGCGACAACCTCGCCTTCATGGGCACCAACGTGGTCGGCGGCTCCGCCGTGGCCGTCGTCGTTGCCGTCGGAGACGACACCGTGTTCGGCAACATGGCCGAGACGCTCAGCATGAAGAAGCCCAGCACCACCTACGACAAGGGTTCCAAGGCCATCGTCAGGGTCCTCCTGAGGATCATGCTCCTGATGGTCCCGCCCGTGTTCATAATCATGGTCTACAAGGGCTACACCGAGGGTTCGGAGGACTACCTCATAGAGGCGGTCAAGTACGCTCTCACCCTTGCGATTGGGCTGATGCCCGAGATGCTGGCGACGATTGTCTCAACCAATCTGGCCAAGGGCGCCATCGACATGTCGAAGAAGAAGGTCATCGTCAAGGACGTGACCGCGATCCAGAACTTCGGCGCCATGGACGTCCTGTGTTCCGACAAGACCGGGACGCTGACGCAGAACCGCATCTCCGTGAAGGACTGCAGCGACCTGTACGGCAATTCCAGCCATACGGTCGAATTGTATGCCGCACTGAACGCCAAGAACCTGAGGTCCGCGACCAACCAGATCGACTGGTCCCTGCAGGAGTACGCCGACGAGTTCCTCGATTCCGAGGAGGTCGAGGCGTTCCAGTCCGTGGGCGACGTCCCCTTCGATTTCGAGAGGAGGAGGGCGACCGTCATCGTCGGACGCGGGGACGATGTGGATCTGATGATCACCAAGGGAGCGATCCCGGAGATGCTGTCCATCTCCAGCGCCTACCTCGACGAGAACCGCGACATCCAGCCCATGAACGACAGCAAGATGAACGAGATCATGGGCATGGTCGAGTGGTACAGCGTCAAGGGGATGCGCGTTCTCGGAGTCGCTTACAAGTACCTCCCGTCCGGGAAGACCGAGTTCACGTCCGAGGACGAGACCGACCTGATCTTCTGCGGATACGTCGTCTTCACGGATCCGGTCAAGCCTTCCGCCAAGGCGGCGATCAAGGACATGGCCGAGTACGGCATCGACGTGAAGGTCCTCACCGGGGACAACGAGTACGTCACCCGCCACGTCTGCGAGCAGATCGGCATCGATGTGCAGGAGGTTCTGACCGGTGATGTCATCGACAGGATGACCGACGAGGAGCTGAAGGACAAGGTGGAGCACATCCACGTGTTCACCAGCCTCACCCCGGACGACAAGGCCCGCGTGGTCACCGCTCTGAAGGCCAACGGCCACACCGTCGGTCTGATGGGGGACGGCATCAACGACGTCCTGGCCATGCGCAACGCCGATGTGAGCATATCCGTCGACACCGGAACCGATATCGCGAAGGAAACGGCCAGCATGATCCTCCTGGAGAAGGACCTCAACGTCCTGAAGACGGGAGCGATCGAGGGAAGGAAGGTCTATGTCAATTCGATCAAGTACGTCAAGATGATCGGTTCGATCAACTTCGGGTACATGTTCTCGCTCGTTCTGGGTTCCCTGTTGTTCAACTTCGAGCCGATGGGCGCCATCATGATCCTGATCTTCAACCTGATCAACGACTTCGCGTGCCTGTTCACCCCGTGGGATATCGTGGAGGACGAATTCGTCCGCGAACCGCGGAAGTGGGATGCGGTGAATCTCAAGGCGGTCATGGTCCGCTACGGACCCATGTGCGTCGTGACCGACGTGATGTCATGGCTGTTCTTCATCTTCGTCGTGCTGCAGGGCGTGTCCATAACGGTCACCGACCCCGCCCTCGTCGGGATGGGGATCGAAACGGCCGGGGATGCCGTGCTGAAAGGCGTGAGGTTGGAGAACTTTGACGAGCTGATCCCGGTGGCGATCCTGTTCCAGTCCCTCTGGTGCATCGAACAGTACTGGATGCAGGTGTGGTCCATCCACATCGTGAGGACGAACAAGCTGCCGTTCTTCCAGACGTGCTCCGCCAAGATCCTGGTGGTCACCACCATCGTGGCGCTGGCCGTGGGAACGATACTGCCGTTCACCGGAGGACTGTGGGAGGCCATCTCGCAGGCCGGCGGTCTCG
Source organism: Bifidobacteriaceae bacterium (assembly GCA_963586845.1). GTDB lineage: Archaea > Thermoplasmatota > Thermoplasmata > Methanomassiliicoccales > Methanomethylophilaceae > Methanoprimaticola. The sequence goes on along the minus strand of CAVABN010000034.1, from coordinate 3,712 downwards.
AGCTGATATCCATCCCGCTGTACTCGCTCCTATGGATGCCGTTCATCGGCGCGGTGTACTTCTTCGGCTCGCACCTCATCAAGAAGCACATGCTGAAGACGCAGGGATTCTTCGCCTGCTGAAAACGGGACGGGCCGGCGGGAACCGCCGGTCCCTCCCCCATTACCTCCGGATGCTCCCGCGTCCGGCGGGTCACTTCTCAAATACGACCCGTCTAATGGGGAGTTGATGTCCTGGAACCCGTTCTACGATCTCTATTCAGTCTACGGTTCCACCAAGAAGGTGGACACGTCGTACTATCCGGCGGATTTCAGGGACGCGATCGAGCTCTACAAGGGGGAGACGAGGGACTGTTCCGAATACAAACCGTCGGAGTACCTCCATCCCGACTACTCGGTCCTGGAGGGTCCCCGTCTGGACTACTATTTCTGGTGGAGGTCGGAGGTCGACCGCGGGGTCCTCCCGCAGGTGGATTCGGGGTACGCATGGCTCCGCGCCGTGGAGCTGATCAATTCAGCGGACGATCCCGAGGAGGTCCTGAAAGCGCTCCGCCGCTACTCCGAGACGTGCGCCAAGAGCATGAGGTTCGCGCCGAACGTCTGCAACCTCCCGCTGGAGTACGCGCTGGTCCACGGCCTGTCGCTGTCGTCCGTGCCGAGGGAGCGCCCCTTCTCCAAATCCAAGGTCCTCATCACGTGGGACCTCACCCGCTATCCCATACGCATGCCGGACACCCAGCTCCTGCTGGATTGCGTCTTCTACAAGTGGTACGACGTCCTGAAGGGGACGGACGACAGGACGATGGCCGACATCATCATGATGTCCCTGGCCGGGATCGACGAGTTCACCCGTTCGTCCACCGGGAAGGGCGTGGTCCGTTCCACCGGGTGCGAGTGGGAGGTGGAGGACATCTTCCCCTACCAGGGGTATTCCGATTTCTCCGGTTCGAAGCACATCAGGATGCCCGTCGTCCCTCTGAACGAGGGGCCGTTCCACGAGCTATTGGAAGCCATCGTGAGGCAGGCCGTTGTATTCATGAGGACCGACGGGGTCCGCGGACCCTCCGTTCCGAAGACCTTCCCCAAGGCGTACCGCAGGATCGTTGCAGCAGCCGTCGATGCGGCTGTCCGCGACGACCCCTGGGACGCGAAGACCTTCAGGAACACCGCTATTTCCGATTCGGACATCTGGAAGGACGACGATCTGGAGGTCTCAACGGACGACGCCGACGCCAGACCGTCCCTCCGCCCGCTCCCGGGAGCGGAGCTGGGGAACCCCCCGATCACATCCCGCGAGATCGACTCCAACTGGGACGAGGAGTCGGACGAGATCGTCCCGTACGTCCCGTCCGGGCGCATGAGGACCTCGTACCGCATGATGGACGAGCAGCAGAGGGCGTTCTACATCAGCTGGCGCACACAGGCGAGGAAAGGCAGATACACCGACACCGACAGGGGGTACCTGTGGCTGTACTGCACCGAGCTGATCAACCACGACTACGTCCCGGACAACATCCAGAACGAGCTGGAGCTCGCGGCGGAGGCGTTCTACGACGCCTTCCCGGCCCCCAGGTTCCTGTTCAGCGCCGCCACGGACCACGCCCTCCTCCACGGATTGGACGCCCCTCCCGTGCCCGAACAGTCCTTCACGCCCGCCGTGGTCTATGAGAAGATCAGACGGGACCCGATCGGGCGCGTCTCACCGGGGATGGCGAGGTACTGCTCGGACTACGCCTCGGCCAACAAGTACACCGACGGCTACGAGCGCCTGTACACCGAGGTGTTCACGGAGGCGTACCGCGCCGCCGATGCGTACTGCGCCGAACGCTACGGGAAGAGGATGTTCGCCATGGCCTCGGAGGGGAGGTACAAGACGCACGTACGCCTCTACGACGACCTCTGGTATCCCAAGAGGATGAGCATCGACCTCACCTATGCGAACATCTGGGGTTCCAACAGGCTGCTGGACATCTTCGATGCGATCCTGAAGGTCTGTCTGCATTCGGTCGGGAAGAGGATCGGGAGGACGTCCCCTAGGGTCCCCTACGACATAGATCCGGAGCTGATCCGGGCGATAGAGGGCGCGGTGGACAGGGCGTTCGGGAGGATCGAGAAGGAGGATGCCGTCGCCAAGGCGATGCGCGATGCCTCCAGGATCAAGATCGACCGCACCGCGGTGGAATCCGCGGAGTCGGATCTGAAGGTGGTCACCGGCCTGATGGCCACCGAGGAGGACGAGGAACCGGAGGAGTCTCCGTTCGAAGCCTCGACCGGAACCGTCGGCGACGGATGGGAGGCCCTGGAGACGGCCCTCGACGCCGTCGAGATGGATTACCTCAGGTACGGGAACGATGCGCTGAAAGGCACGGGGCGCCGCCCCCAGACCGTGGAGGAATCTATAAACAACAAGGCCATGGACGCCGTAGGGGATGCCATAATGGAGGACGGAACGGTTTTCGAGGATTACGAAGAGGACGTGAGGAGGATGCTCGGATGACCGAGATCCCCCGCAGGACCCTCGTCACCATGATGAACGCCCTCTCCTCCGGGGTGGTCCCGAGGCGCGGTCTGGAGTACATCGCCGTCGGAAGACGCAAGGAGACCGAGACGTTCGTCGGGGACCTGGAGGACACCGCCGAGGGCGGAGGATCGTTCAGGTTCATCTCCGGACGCTACGGGAACGGCAAGAGCTTCATGATCCAGATGATCCGCAACTATGCGATGGACAAGGGGTTCGTCGTGATGGATGCCGACCTCGCGATAAACCGCAGGCTGACCGGCAGCAAGGGCGAGGGCCTGAACACCTATCGCGAACTGGTCAGGAACATGGCCGTCAAATCCCGTCCCGACGGAGGGGCGATGGAGGTCGTCCTGCAGAACTGGCTGTATCCCATCATAGATTCCAACGGCTCCGATCCCGGGGCCGTTTCGGCGGCGGTCAGGAAGCAGACCGCTTCCATGTCGGGCATGATGTACTATCAGGATTTCGTGTCCGTCGTCTCCTCCTACGCCGGCGACCTCATCGCCGAGCGCGATGTGAGTCCGGCACTGAGATGGTTGAAGGGCGAGTATGATAGGAAAGCGGACGTCCGCTCCGACCTGGGCATCCCGATGCTCATCGGCGACTCCAACTGGTACGACGTGGTGAAGCTGTGGGCCTCCCTGTCGGTATGCGCCGGATACAAGGGCATGGTGGTGTTCCTCGACGAGGCGGTGGTTCTGTACAAGCTTCAGAACCGCGCGTCCAGGAGCAACAACTACGAGCGCCTGCTCACAATGTTCAACGACATCATGCAGGGCAAGTCCTCTCATCTCTCGATGTACATCTGCGGCACGCCGGAGTTCATAACCGACCCCGACCGCGGCCTGTACAGCTACGAGGCGCTCAGGTCCAGGCTTGTATCGGGCAAGTTCGAGAGCGGCTACGACAACTACCTCGGGCCGGTCATCAATCTCAGGCCCCTCACGACCGAGGAGGTGTTCGTTCTTCTGAGGACGCTCCGCGGCATGCACGAGCAGCGCTACGAGTACGAGTCCGGCATCTCGGACGAGATGCTCGAGCTGTACCTGAAGACCGTGACCGCGACCATCGGCGGCAAGGACATGGTCACGCCGAGGGAGATCACCAGGGACTTCATCAGCCTCCTGGACACGATGCACCAGAACCCCCAGGCCCGCTTCAGGGACATGGTGGAGGGACGCATCGTCAAGGC
>CAVABN010000033.1:3597-14907 GCA_963586845.1 Bifidobacteriaceae bacterium | reverse complement strand
TCGCTCTCGTTCACAAGAGCAGATGAAAACCCGGGAGGGGCCCCACCGCCCCTCCACCCATTTCTTTCCCTCATATCCCGCCGAGGATCCGGAAGGACCACGGTAGCCCATCCGACATACTGCCCGCCGCCCTCCGTTGTCAACGGATCCGAAGCCGCTTCGTGGAAGAGGATTCCGAGCGGCGATGCCCGTTCGGCCGTATTCCGGAACGAATGATCGGTGGGAAGAGAAGTCAGAATCCGTGCAGATTCAGCCTGTAGAGAAGTCAGAATCCGTGTTGTTGTGACAGAAAAAGAAGTCAGAATCCGTGCAGATTTAGCCTGTAGAGAAGTCAGAATCCGTGCATGAACAACTCTTGAAAAAGTCAGAATCCGTGCAAAATAAATATGGCCAGATGTATCTTGAATACATGGCCGTCGAACTCAAAAGAAAAGCATACCAGGGGTTGCTCCAATGGAAGGAGGAGAAACACGGAGAGACCGCCCTGCTGATCAACGGCGCACGCCGTGTGGGGAAGAGCCATCTGGTGAAATCGTTCGGCAAGAACGAGTACAGGAGCTACCTGCTGGTGGATTTCGACGGCATCGACCCCGGCATCATAGACATCTTCGAGAACCACTCGTACGACCTGGATATATTCTTCGAGAAACTCGCGGTCGCCCACAACGTGACCCTGTACCCCCGCGAATCGCTGGTGATATTCGATGAGGTGCAGCTCTATCCCAAGGCCAGACAGATGATCAAGCGCCTGGTCCAGGACGGACGGTACGACTACATCGAGACGGGCTCCCTCCTGAGCATAAAGGCGAACGTCGAGAATATCCTGATACCTTCGGAGGAGGAGGACTTCTTCCTCCATCCGCTGGACTTCGAAGAGTTCCTCTGGGCCGTCGGGAACAATACGCTCGGTCCGTACATGCGGAAGTGCTTCGAGGAACTGAGTCCGATGGGGGTGACGGAGCATAAGATCGCCATGGACCAGTTCCGGAGGTACATGCTGGTCGGAGGCATGCCCGCGGTCGTGGCCAAATTCGTGGAGACGAAGAGCTTCGAAGAAGCCGAGGATGTGAAGAGGACCATCCTCGGACTGTATCGCAAGGACATAGCGAAACACGCCGCGGACTACAAGGATACCGTGAACATGATCTTCGACAGCATGCCCGGACAGCTGAACAGGAAGGAGAAGAAGTTCATACTGTCCAGCGTGGAGAAGGATGCCAGATCACGCCAGTACGACGACGCATTCATGTGGCTGGTCGACGCCATGATAGCCAACCTCTGCCTCAACTCCACCGACCCCACGGTAGGACTCGCGATGAGCGAGGACTACACGACCATGAAGCTGTACATGGTGGACACGGGGCTCCTGGTGACGATGGCGATGGATGTGGGGATAACCACGGAGGAGGACGTCTACAAGGGGATCCTCCTCGACAAGATCGGGATCAACGAGGGGATGTTCGCCGAGAACGTCGTCGCACAGGCTCTGCGCGCCAACGACCGCAAGCTGTTCTTCTACTCGCGCTATTCGAAGAAGACGGACGAGGGGGATGTCATCACCCAGGCCATGGAGGTCGATTTCCTCGTACGGAGGGGACGCGACATCTGCCCGATAGAGGTGAAATCGTCGAAATTGATCAGGCACGATTCCATCGACAGGTTCCATTCGAAGTTCAAGGACCGTCTCGGCAGATCGTACATCCTCTGCACGAAGGACCTCCGCATCGAGGACGACCTCGTCCTGCTCCCGATGTATATGGCGTGGCTGCTCCGATGCTGTATCGAGCATCGGACGCACCCCCTTCGAGCATCAACACATCGCTTGCACAACCCCTTATCTACACGCGCCACATACCCTCATCGAAGGGAGAGAAGGATGGCGTTCAAGCTATTCAAGAACGGAGACGAGCTCTACGAAGAGAGCAAGGAGCTCATCAAAAGAGGGGAGTTCTCCAAGGCGCGCAGCAGCCTGGTGAAATCCATCGAGAAGGACGGAGGGGTCGACGACGTCGCCGCCGTCCAGGTCGCGCTCATAGACCTCAGCGGCAGGCTCACGGACACCAGGGCGTACCAGAACCTCCTGGACTCGCTGAACAAGCTGAAATCCGCATCCTCGGTCGAGTTCGGATTGGACAACCTCGACGCCGAGGACCTGAAGACGGAATGCGCCCTCACGATCAGGAAGATGCAGCTCCTGTCCTCGGGAGGCGACAGCGACGCCCTGATGAACAAGGGCAAGGAGCTGGAGAAGCTGGCCCAGGACTACCAGGCGAAGATCGGATCCAAGAGCCTGATGATCATCAGCCTGTTCAAGAAGGACACCTCGGTCACCGGGAACACGGAGTTCTACAACCTGATGGCCGTGGCGTACGAGACCATGGCCGACGCCGTGGTGTTCGACAAGCCCTCCCAGGCCGCCGAGTATCAGCAGATAGCCGCAGGCTACAGGCAGCAGAACGGACAATCGGCAGAAGAGAACATGCGGAAGATCCGCTCGTACTCCAAGACCTGCACGTGCTGGCTGTGCGGGAGGGTGGCTACCGGAGAAGGCATCCACTTCTTCTCCGCGCCCGCCGACGTGTCCCCCTCTTTGGAGGACAAGGCGTCCACGGCGGCCAAGTCCAGGGAGGATTCCAAGCACATCTTCATCTGCCGCGCATGCTACACCGCGATCTCCAACCGCTCGGACGAGATCTCCAAGGGCTACTACGACCAGGCCGTCATGCAGATGCAGGCCATGGAAGCTAGACTCCAAGCAGAGATCGCCGCGCTCCAGAGCCAGATCGCCTTCGCAAGGATGGGAAACAGGTAAAATGGACGAGATGGCAGAGCTGCGCTGCAAGTACTGCGGCGCACCGTTGGACCGCAAGGACATCGAATCCGACAGTCCTTACGTGACGTGCCCGAGCTGCGGGACCACCCAGCAGCGCCTGGACGCGAAGAAGTACATGGAGCAGATGATGGGGCAGATCCAGAGCTGGATCGCCAGGACCATCCCCGGAGGCTTCAGTCTCAGCCAGACGGAGAACGTCGACCCCATCGCCAGGCACAGCATATTCATCAACAGCGTGAAGCCCAGCGTGGATGTGGAGATCAACGAATACCGCTTCGCGCTGAACAACGTGCTCTCCTACCCTCTGATAGTGCTCCCGTTCAGCAAGGGGGAGCCCGTCAAGGCCTCGCACACGTCGACGCAGGCGTTCGAGTTCGATGCGAGACTGAAGAGCGTGTCCCCCCTCGCCGTGGACGACGAGAGCCGTTCGTCAATCCAGACCGGGGAGGGCATGGCGAACGCCTACGCGCTCATAATCAACAACTCCAAGCTGCTCTCGGACACCACCCCCGGCAGGTTCGCCCTCATGGCCAACAACTTCAGGGAATCCGCGGAGGCGGTGAAGAACTGCAAGGGTTACGAATCCCTCTCCTCGAGGCTCATGGCGCTTTCGGACGTCTGCGCGGCATCGGACATGGTGCTGAACGGCGACGCCCTCGGGTGCTCGGCCAAGGCCGAGGAGGCCATCGCGGAGCTGGAGCAATCCAAGAAGGAGCTCCTGACGAATCCCAGATTGGCCATGACCCTCAGGGCCGTGGACCTGGAGATCGAGCAGAGCAAGACCCTGAAGAACGTCGCCGACATGGTGAACACCGGCATGTCCAAGGACCCGCTGAAGGTGCTGAACACCATCACCGGGATCTCCGCGATAAAATACCCGAACAATCCCCAGTGGAACAGCCTGCTGGGCAGGCAGGAGAGGGACTACGAGCTGTTCGGGTACGTGAAGGATGCGGTCGCCGCGAGGAACGGCGGGACGCTCCCGATCTGCACCGGCGGAGGGGACACCCTGTACCCGTTCTGGGACGTGGACCTCCAGTACAGCTTCACCACCGGCACCCTGTTCTCCAAGAAATCGGTGGTCGTGTCCGAGGACCTGATGGTCCCCGCCACGTTCCCGATATGCGCCGAAGCGCTGTCCAATCCGAGGAAGGGATTGACCGATATCTTCGGAGCAGCTCCCGAAAGTTCCATAATGAATAAGCTCAAGGGAGAGGAGAGCAGCATCAGCGGAGGCGCGGGGATCGGGAGGCTGACGGAGTCCGCGGCGGACAACTCGCCCGGATCCAGGACGATAATCCTGCCCCTGTGCACCAAGACCGAGGCGGAGAAGCTGGTCGGGATGTACCTGACCCAGTGCGCCCAATCGCACTCCAAACTGAAGCTGAGCAAACCCAGCGTCAAGAGGCTGGTCTACGTGCCGTGCGGCATGTCCGGAGGGGTGTCCCTCCCGGATGCGTTCAGGGGATTGGAACCCGCATGCGTGCGTCAGATCGACCAGAATCAACTCATCAAACTCTGAGGGATGGAAATGACAGAGGAAAAAGGACTGAACCCCAGGACCTGGAGCGCCATAGCGCTCGGGGCGCTCCTGATATCCATAGCATTGGGACTGATCCTGTACTGGGTCACCGAGGACCTGCTGAACGCCTTCGGGGCGATCCTGCTGGTCTTCGGAGCCTACATGGCCGCGACCAGCGGACTCCGCAGCGGCAGGGAGGACAGCTTCGGACCCTCGGATTCGGATGCCGCCATGGCCGGGGGCATCGTGCTCGCCGGAGTGGGAGTCACCTGCTTCGCCTGGAGCCTCAGCGGGAGCGTGGCGCTCACCGCGGCCGTGCTCATCATAATCGTCGCCGTCGTCGGAATAACGATGGCTATCAAGAACAGGAACGTGCGAAGATGACCGTCGACGAGAAGATCGGGAAGAAGATGAAGAGCGAGCTCTCCCTGACGGAGAGGATCAACCTCTACGTCCCCGGATACAGGGGATACAGGGAGAAGAACCTCCGCAGGGAGGAGGACAGGGCCGTCAGGAACGAGGTGGCCAAGGCCATCCAGGGCGCGAAGGCGGACCTCGGATCCGTGCAGAGGGAGCTGGTCTCCCAGCCGGAGCTCATGATGGACGTCGAGCGCCTCAGGACCAAGGTCGACAGGTACGACGTCATGGTCAGGAAGGCCGTGAACGGATACTCGTCCTTCCACACCGCCGTCAAGATAACCGAAGCGGATCTGGACGCATTGGTCAAATGGGACGCCCAGCTGATCGACGACATCGAGCTCATGAGGGAGGCGTGCTCGGACCTGCTGAAGAGCGTGGACCTCGGAGCGGACACGAAGGCGGAGATACGCAACCTCGAGAGGGGCGTGGATTCGATGATTGAAGCATACAATCAGAGGGAGTCGGTCATGAAGGGATTCGCCGGCTCGGAGGAGTGATACCATGGGAAAGAGCAACGTTGTGTTCTGGGAGAACCAGGGCCCGGACGACATAATCTACGCGTACGAGCACGACGACCTGAGGACGCTGACATCCGTCACCGTCCCGGAGCATGCCGTGGCGATATTCGTCAGGGACGGACAGCTCACCGGGGTCCTCCAGCCCGGAAGGCACATGATCACCTCGTCCAACATCCCCTGGCTGACCAAGCTGTACAACCTCGCCCTGGGATACAAGGAGACGCCGTTCAAGGTGCAGATCATCTTCGTCTCGCTGAAGATGTTCAACGGGAAGTGGGGCATCCGCGCCATGATCAAGGCGGCGCAGGGATACGACGTCCCGATCACCCTGATGTCCAACGGCGACTACCAGTTCAGGGTCAACGACGTGCCCGTGTTCTTCACGCAGGTGCTCGGAGGACTGAAATCCTTCACCACCGGCGACGTCAACGCGTTCATGAAGGCCTTCATCAACGAGCAGGTCACCCAGCAGCTGACGAAGCAGTACTACATGGACGTCTACGGCAACCTGGAGAAGGCCTCCACCACCACGAAGGTGCTGGTGGAGCAGTACTTCCAGCAGAGGGGGATCGAGCTCCTGTCGCTGAAGATCGCCGAAGTGCGCACGACAGACGAGGACCAGAAGAAGATCTTCGAGTACCTCCAGTTCAGCAGCGCCAACGGAGAGGCGTTCAAGAGGTACGAGGTCATGGACAGGATGGCCGACGCCATCGGCAACTCCCAGGGAGGGGCGGCGATGGGTACCGGCATGCTCCTGTTCCCGCAGATGTACCAGCAGCTTCAGCAGCAGCCCCTCTACGGGGTCCAGGCGCAGCAGCAGGCCGCGCAGGCCCAGCAGCAGGCGCCGAAGGTCCTGTGCCCGTACTGCGGGTCCCCCAACGACTACCCGTACAAGTTCTGCAACAACTGCGGCAAGCCCTCGCCCCAGGCCCAGGCTCAACCGCAGCCTCAGCCCCAGCCTGCCGGCGGGGCCGCCCCGTCGTTCAACAACTGCCCCTACTGCGGACAGAACATCAGCGGTCTCCCGAAGACCCCCAAGTTCTGCCCGTACTGCTCCGAGCAGCTGTACTGAAACCGGTCCGCAAGGACCCTTACCGGCCCCGGGATCCCCCGGGACCGGATTTTCCTTCGACGTTGCCGTCCGACAATCGCACGACATTTCGAAGAGTTTCAGGTCATACTGACTGCACACTGCCCCCTTTAAACCCGGAACGCGAAATCGGTCCGTTCATGTCCGGAAGACGCGACATGAAGGGCTCCGGCCCGGGCCGGAAGAAGGGGGACAAGTTCAAATCCGGGATTGCGGATAAGGAATCGGGAGGAACAACCTTGGAAGGGATGCCGATCGGCGAGGACGATTTCAGGGAGCTGAGGAGGCGGGACCTCTACTATGCGGACAAATCCCTGTTCATCGACCAGATCCTGAGATCCAAGGCCAAAGTCATCCTGATCACCCGTCCCCGCAGGTTCGGGAAGTCCCTGAACCTCAGCATGACCGACGCTTACTTCAACGTCGAGTACGCCGACGGACCCGATTACTTCCAGGGATTGAAGATCTCCGAGGCCCGTCCTGACGATCCGGAGAAGAACACCAACCCGGTCATCAAACTGAATTTCGCGAAGCTCGAAGCGGAGGAGGGTTTCAGAGACTTCATCGACTCGTTCGGGACGATGATGAGGGACGCGTACAGAAAATTCCCCGATCTGGGAAAATCGGAGAAGCTCGACAATGTTCTCAAAGAGAGATACGAGACGATCCTCAAGGGCACCAAGAACCGCGGAATCCTCAAACTGGCCATCGGGCACCTCTGTGAGATGATCGAGGCCCACTACGGCAAGAAGCCGATCATCCTCATCGACGAATACGACAACCCGATGAACAACGCGTATTCCGACAAGAAGCTGCACGCGAAGGTCGTGAAATTCCTGCGCAGGGTGTTCAGGAACACGCTGAAGGACAACGACAGTCTGAGATTCGCCATTCTGACCGGGGTGATGAAGATCTCCCAGGAGAGCATCTTCTCCGGGCTGAACAATGTGAAAATCGTCGACGTGTTCTCCACCCAGTACGACGAGATGTTCGGATTCACCCAGGATGAGGTGGAGTGGCTGCTCCGCGAGAACGGCCACGAGGACAAGATATCCGAGGCCAAGGAATGGTACGACGGCTACCGTTTCGGCGACGAGGATGTCTACAATCCCTGGAGCATCATCAATTACATCGACGACGGCTGTGAACCGGACGGATACTGGGCCGGGACCAGCGGCAACTCGATCGTCGGCGACCTCGTCTCCGATGCCGATCAGAAGACGTGGAAGGAACTCAGGACCCTGTGCGAAGGCGGATCGATAGAGTCTGACATCCAGAGGAGCGTGGCCTATTGCGATCTGAGATCCTCGGGGGACATCATCTATTCGGTCATGGTGGCGGCCGGCTATCTGAAGGCCATCCGGTCGGACAACGGGTATGTGCTGACGATCCCGAACAAAGAGGTGTCCGGCATATTCATCGATACCATCCTGAACAGGTTCGGGCGCAGCACCTGCGACGACCTGCGCGGTTTCATCGATGCCGTGACGACCGGGGACGTGGTCGAGCTGAAGAAGCGGCTCGAGGCGCTGATGGAGATCCCGTGCATCAAGATCCTGACGCACGAGTTCCAGTACGAGGCGTTCATCGCGGGTCTGATGGCCGTCGCGGGCGGCAGATACGAGATCAAGGCGGATTACGAGGCCGGGGACGGATTCTTCGACATCCGCATGAGGCGCCTCTCGGGGCCCGGGGCCAACGTCGTGGTGGAACTGAAGCGCCGCAACAAGAAGAACAAGGACATGACGATGAATGACCTGGCGCGGAGCGCGCTGCAGCAGATCCATGACAGGAGGTACTACAGTGGCCTCGAGGGGGAGACGATCCTGTACGGCATCGCCTTCGACAAGAAGACCCCGACCATCGTCATGGAGGAGCTCGCGGACGGATCGGAAACGTGATTCCAACAGGGGATGGGGCCCATCGGCCCGCCCCCTATATTGATATTATAATAGCGAGCCAGCATTCAGAGTCGTGTGGATATCGTAGCATTCCTACGAATCACCACAACAATAATCAGAAAAAGTAAGGATACCGTAGCAAACGCATTACTGTCCATCCATCCTTAAATACCATTATATACGAAGGACGCCGATGTCAATCTCAGGAGGTAAGGACACATCGGGAAACGTAGAGTAACACGGATCTGCGGCGAGAACGACCACTCAATGGCTCGCACGGAGAAAGACTGGTCGATGGACACTTGTCTCCGGTGCGGCCTCCGAAGGCCGTTCGCAAGACTCGACTGATGACCGCGACAAACCGCCCGCAAGGGCGTTTTTATTCATTTTATTACCTCGTATTACCCGCCCGGCGACCCCGGGCGGGACCAAAAGCTTATCCCGATATCGCGCAGTCGCCGGCTCATGAAAGAGCTCAAGGACTATGTCACCGAGATACCGGACTTCCCCAAGGAAGGCATCATCTTCAGGGACATCACCACCATCATGAGCGATCCCACCGGACTCCGCATGGCCGTCGACGGACTCGTAGACCTTCTGAAAGACGTCGACTTCGACCTCGTCGTCGGATCCGAATCCAGGGGCTTCATCTTCGGCGCCCCCGTCGCCTACGCCATGGACAAGGGCTTCATCCTCGTCAGGAAGAAGGGCAAGCTCCCCAGGGAGACCATCTCCGAGAAGTACGACCTGGAGTACGGCACCGCCGAGCTCGAGATGCACAAGGACGCCATCAAGCCCGGCCAGAAGGTCGCCATCGTGGACGACCTCATCGCCACCGGCGGGACGACCGAAGCCATAGTCAAGATGGTGGAGCGCCTCGGAGGGGAGGTCGTCAAGATCGGCTTCGTCATCGAGCTCGCGGGCCTCAACGGAAGGGCCAAGCTCAAGAACTACGACATGGATTCCCTCATCATCTACGAGGGGAACTGATGAGAGTAGAGTGCGACGCTATCAGGAACGGATGGTTCGGGGACGAGTACGGGGCCAAAGGCACCGTCTTCGTCAACGGGATGCCCGGGCTATCGCCCGGATTCAGGATCCTCGACGCCCCCGAGGGGACGAGGAGCTTCGCAGTCGTCATGGACGACTACGACGCCATGAGCGCATCCGGTTTCAACTGGATCCACTGGCTGATCTCCGATCTGAAGGATACGAAGGTCGAGGAAGGGGCGTCGCACAACAACCCGCCGTTCACCGAGGGTGCCAACAGCTGGTTCAGCGCCCTCGGGAACCTGAACAGGGAGAAGGCCACCGGATACGGCGGTCCCGCTCCCCCCAACGGGGAGCACAGGTACACCCTGAAGGTGTTCGCCCTGGACACCGTCCTGGACCTCCCGAAGGGATTCAGGATGAACGACCTCTACTTCGCCATGGACGGCCACGTCCTGGCCCACTGCAAGGCGATCGGGAGATACTCCTGATCGCTAGAAGGCGGCCCTGCCGGGAATCGAACCCGGATTGCTAGTTCCGAAGTCTAGCAGGATATCCGCTACCCCACAGGGCCCGGACCTTCCAATATCCAGGCATGATTTAATCGTTGGTCCCGCGCAGGGTTCGGCAATCGTCCCGACTCCCGTGTTCCGACATATTACATCCGGACGATTGTTCGGATGATTTACAGATAATGTGATAAACCCAGATGATATTCTGCAAACAATGAGCGATGCCGTCGACGAGATACTCGTGAAGGTCCTGGATTCGCCCCACGAGAACGAGGTCGTGGAATTCAAGGACCGCAAGACCCTGAACAAGGATGAGATGGGTCGGTATTTCTCGGCGCTGTCCAACGAGGCCAACCTCAGAGGCATCGAATGCGCGTGGATGATCTTCGGAATGACGGACGACGGCAGGATCGTCGACAGCGACTTCCTGGACACCGTCGAGAGCCAGAACAGGCTCAAGAAATATATCTCCGAACAGACGACCGGACGCATGTCCTACATCGGCATACATACCCGCACCATCGACGGCAAGAGGGTCCTGCTGTTCCAGATACCGGCCGCCAGGGACGGCACCCCAACGAGCTTCAAGACCTTCGCTTACGAGCGCCAGGGGGACAGCGTCTTCGGGCTCTCCGACGAGAAGCGCATGAGGATCATGCGCAGTTCGATCCCGGATTGGAGCGCGGGCATACTCGAAGGGGCCACCGTGGACGACCTCGACCCGGATGCCATCGCCCTGGCGAGACACCACTACAAGCGCAACCATCCCCTGAAGAGCGAGGAATGCGATTCCTGGAACGATGCGACGTTCCTGAACAAGATGGGGTTCGTCAAGAACGGCAGGGTGACCTATGCCGCCGTCGTCCTGTTCGGGAACCCCGAACTGGAGTACAGCATCCCCGACGTCGCCTTGAACCTCAGATGGGTCCTCCGCGACAACGACAGGAACACCATAGACGGGGAGATCTACACGGTGCCCCTCATCACCGCCATCGACGAGATCTGCTCGAGGATCCGCAATGTAAGGTACAACTTCTACCCCGAGGGCGCGAACATCCCCGACCGCATCCACACCTACGATCCGGAGATGCTCCGCGAGATGCTGAACAACTGCGTCGCGCACCAGGACTACAGGATGAGGGAGATCGCCACGGTGGTGGAGTACGAACGCGACAGGCTGGTCTTCAGGAACGCGGGGTCGTTCATACCCGGATCCATCGAGAACGTCATATCATCGAATTCGCCGGCGTCCTACTACAGGAACAAGGTGCTGGCGGAGGGCATGGCCAAGATCGGGTTGGTGGATATGATCGGCAGCGGGATCGTCAACGTGTTCAGGTCCCAGATGGAACGCTACTTCCCCCTGCCGGAATACGATATCTCGGACGACCACGTGGAGGCCGTCATAACGGGCAGGATCATCGACGAGGCCTTCGCGGAGACCCTGGCGAAGAATCCGAAGATCGGCTTCGAGGACGTCGTACTGCTGGACAAGGTCCAGAAGAAGAAACCGATCTCGATCGA
>CAVABN010000033.1:0-3036 GCA_963586845.1 Bifidobacteriaceae bacterium | reverse complement strand
CCCCATCTGGACCTGGACAAATTGTATATCCCGCGTTCTGGATTCGCACCGCATGGCCAAGGTGATCATGAACCACGGTGCGGGCGGGGAGCTCATGCAGCAGTTCCTCAACCAGCACATCACGAAGCATTTCCCGAAGATGGATGCGGAGGTCCCGCTGGATTCCATGGACGACTCCGCCGTCGTCGACGACGTGGTGTTCACCATAGACGGGCACACCGTCAAGCCCCTGTTCTTCCCCGGAGGGGACATCGGTAAGATCTCCGTCGCCGGGACCGTGAACGACATCTCCGTCATGGGGGCGTCCCCTCTGGCGCTGGCGTGCTCGGTCATCATCGAGGAGGGGCTGGACGTCGACACCGTCGACAAGGTCATGGATTCCATGGGAAGGACCGCTGCCGGAGCCGGGGTGCCCATAGCCACCGGCGACACCAAGGTCGTCGAGGCCGGAGCGGTCGACCAGATGGTCATGTCCACATCCGCCATCGGAAAGAGGTCCCCCTACCTGGACGCGGACCTCGCCAAGGCGAGGGAGTACCGTCCCGTGGAGCACCGCTGGTGCACCGATTCCAATGTGAAGCCCGGGGATGCCATCATCGTCTCCGGATACATGGGCGACCACGGCATCGC
Organism: Bifidobacteriaceae bacterium; assembly: GCA_963586845.1. Taxonomy (GTDB): domain Archaea; phylum Thermoplasmatota; class Thermoplasmata; order Methanomassiliicoccales; family Methanomethylophilaceae; genus Methanoprimaticola. The sequence continues at coordinate 2,406 of CAVABN010000033.1, read as the reverse complement.
CCTCCTCTCGTTCCGCGAGGGGTACGGGTTCGAGAGCGAGGTCCAGAGCGACGTCGCTCCTCTGAACAGGATGATCGCCCAGGGCCTGAAGGCCGGGGGGATCGTGGCGATGAAGGACCCCACCAGGGGAGGATTGGCCAACACCCTCAACGAGTGGTGCGGGAAGTCCCATATCGGCATGGAGATCGAGTACTCCGACATCCCCCTGAGGGACGGCGTCGTCAACGCCTGCGAGCTCCTGGGGATCGACCCGCTGAGCATCGGGAACGAGGGCAAGTGCGTCATCGGCGTCGTGCCGGAGATGGCGGAGGAGGTCCTCAAGGCCATCAGGGCCACCCCCGAAGGGAAGGATGCGGCGATCATCGGATACGCCACCGACGGACCCGAGAGGGTCGTCCTCAAGACCGAGGTCGGAGGCAGGCGCATCCTGGAGGCCCCCGCCGGGGACCCCGTTCCCAGGATCTGCTGATTCAAACACGATCCAATCGTCCGACGGCGGCCCTCCGGGGCCGTCTTCAGACACTTTCAGATGTCCTGATTCTGATAAATCGGAAGATGAATGACTTTCTAATTGTAGCGTTATAACAATAGGATTATATAGGCCGCGTGCAGTAATTCGGTTATGCGATTTCCGGCCCCCTGAGGGGCCGGTGGTCATCGGCTCACTCCGATGACCGTCGCTGTGGACATCACCGTCCGAACGTGAGTTCGATGGTGATGACCCCGAAGGAGATCCTTATATGGACCTCCTTCAGAGGTGGCAGCATCTTTGTCATGCTATACCTCCTGCGGGAAAGGGGGCCGAAACCCTTTCCCGCGATTAGTCCATTACGAGAGTTCACTACATAATACCTTGTTCCTACGCGCTATGTCGTTCGTCTTACGACGTGTTCGAAACCGCCCTGAACCGACCCCGCATCCCTCTTATATCCCCGACACATCACACGGTCCAGAGGATTACGATGGTGGAATTCCTGCCGTTCGAAGGGCTCAGACCCAGCATGAAAGCCGGAGATCATATCGGGGACCGCATATCCCCGCCGTACGACGTCATCGGCACCGCATATCTCGAGGAGCTGCAGTCCAAGCCGCACAACATCGCGAGGCTCACCCTGAACCCCGACGCCGACAAGAGGTACCGCGGTTCCAGGAAGGAGCTGGAGCAGTGGATCGCGGACGGGGAGCTGAAACAGGACATCCCGTCGTTCTACATCTACGAGCAGACCTTCGACGATCATGGAAAGCAGAAGGTCCGCAGGGGCATCGTCGGGATCCTGAAGACGGAGAAGTACGAACAGGGCAACATCATCCCCCACGAGGAGACCTTCTCCAAGGTGAAGGCGGACCGCCTGAATCTCCTCAGGGACATGGAGTGCCACCTGGAATCCATCTTCGGCATATTCTCGGGCCTCACCCCCGAGCTGTCCAAGAAGATCAGGGACAACGAGAGGCTCCTGTACCGCTACGTGGACAAGGAGAACGTGGAACACAGGTACTACGGCCTCACCGACCCGGAGATCGTATCATCGATCACGTCGGAGCTGAAGGACCAGAAGATGCTCATCGCCGACGGCCACCACAGGTACGAGACCGCGCTGAACTACGCGCTGGAGAACCCGGACGACCCGAAGAAGCAGTACGTCCTGGCCACCCTGGTCCCCGCGGACGATGAAGGGTTGGTGATATGGCCGACGCACAGGCTCGTCAAGTCCGGCAACATTTCGGAGAAGAACGCCGCCAAAGGCATCGAATCCGCCCTCAGGACGAAGGAGGTTCCCAGGGAGGAGCTCCTGAAGGAGCTCCCGGACCACATGATGGGATTCGTCTTCAAGTCCGGCAGGTGCCTCGTGGCGGATTGCGACGCGGCGGGGGACAACGAGCTGCTCCGTCTCGACACCTATGTGGCGCAACAGAAGGTCCTCTACGGCGTGTTCAAGTCCGATGAGGGGAAAGCCGAGGTCTCCTACGACGCGGAGATCGACAGCGTCCTGAAGAAGATGGACGCCAGGGAGTACGACCTCGCGATCGTCCTCAACGAGCCGAAGCTCGAGACGATCTGGGATCTGTCTATGAAGGGCAAGCGCATGCCCAAGAAGACCACCTTCTTCTTCCCGAAGATCTGGTCCGGATTCGTCATCTACAGGATGTTCTGAAACACCGGCGGTCGGGAGGCCGCCGGAACCTTTCCTTCCTTTTGCTTATGCTTATGCTTATGCTCTTCTCGATGAGCATAAGCAGATCCGCCCCGGCACTCGACCGTTGACCGGATCCAGGCAGGACATCGAGGATACAGAGTGCTTGGAGAGGGCATCCGAGCGCAATACGGGTGCTCAGACACAGTAGGGTAGTAGAATGGAGCCGCCGATGGGAATCGAACCCACGACCTACGCCTTACCAAGGCGTCGC
>CAVABN010000032.1:0-15413 GCA_963586845.1 Bifidobacteriaceae bacterium | reverse complement strand
CTCGACGGCAACGCCACGATATACCGCTCTGACTGGGCCGTCCTGGGTTCCGGACTCTCCGACGTGTCGGGATGGGATCCCGTCACTGACGGCGGTCCGGCCGAGAGGGAATGCCACGTCAGCATCCGCAACGGAAGGGGGAGGTCGTACATCACCGCCCAACGCTGGAAGGGGAGGGACGAGATGTTCGTCACCATATCCGACCATCCCGGCGGCACTATCATCCAGGCCGCCAGGCTGACGATCACTGGGATCGAAACGGAGGACGACGACATCCGTCTGTTCTCGCCCGACGGGACCTTCATGCAGCTCCAATTGGAGGACGATCCGGAATGATGTTCAAGAAAGAGGACGGGAGCCCTGACCTTGCTAAGGTCGTCGGCGCGTTCATGGTCATCACCGCGGTGTACATCCTGGTGGATTCCCTCAGGTACTACGTCGGGATCTTCAACCTCCTGCTGAACTCCTACGTCCTGTCGACGTTCATCTCGCCCGTGCTCGTCCTGATATTCGGGATAGTCATCCTCCTCCCGAACGACCGCACCGTCCGCACCAACGGATCGCTGGCAGGCATGGCGTTGGGCGCGTCCTTCATGTTCAGGAACATCAGGTTCATGGAATACTACGGCCTGGACGTCTCCTTCGTCATATCGTTCGTGTCGTTCCTGGTCGGCATCGGCGCCATAGTGGGTTCCACCGCCCTGCTGTTCGGATACTCGCACTACTCCGACAGGATCTGGCAGACCATGGGCATAATGGCCGTCATCGAGGTCTACCCGTTCTACGACATCTACGCCAGCTACCTGCCCATACTGAATTTCATCCCGATCTACTTCAGCAACATCCTGTTCATCGCCTGCTATGCGGTGCTCATCGTGCTCATGTTCGACAAGAGCGTGAGGATAATCCCAGTGAACAGACGCGTCGACGATGATCTGGGCACGGTCAAGGACATCATCTACTCCGGCGACGGGACGTACATGGTCCCCGAGGACGGGGACGAGCTGGTGTATTTCGCCGAGGGGAACGGAGGGGACCGTCTGGAGATCGTGCTCCATGACAGCAAGGAGACCAGGATACTGAAGCTCAGGAGACTCCAGGGTTCCGAATATCCCATCGCCATGGTCGTCCCGGCCAACGGCAGGAGCTTCATGAAGGGGCTGAGGTTCGACATCGTCGCATGCTGCCCGTACGTGGAGCAGGGTCGCGTGCGCATCTACGGGCGCGACGGACTCTTCGTGGACATCCTGGTCCACGAGGTACCCGAGGAGCCCAGGATCGCAGGGAAGATCCGCAGGAAGAAGAGGACCGCCCGAGGTTCTCGTTGAGTCCGAGGTCCGAGACGTCGATCGTCCTGCATATCCTCTCCACGGCCTCCACGTTCTCGGGATCCGTGGCCGCCGTCCCGTGCCTGAGCAGGTAAGCCGAGAATCCCAGGTCGAAAGCGCCGAAGTACGTGGCGGCGACGCAGCAGTGCGCGACCATCCCGGCTATGAGAACGGAGTCGCATCCCTTCCCCCTGAGCACGGATTCCAGGTCCGAACCGCGGAAGGCGTTCATCTCCTTCTTGCAGACGATGGCATCGCCGTCCACCGGCGGAAGAAGAGCCGGATCGAATCCCTCCATCGCATCCGCGACGGGTTTCCCGTCGTACATCTCGCCGGTGTAGCGCACGTAGACGACCGGGTTCCCGGTGGAATGGAAGCGCGAGATCGCCTGATTGACGGTCTCCATCCTCTCGGAGCAGGAGTTGCGGATTCCTTCGGTGGATTCCGAGAACTTACGTTGGATGTCCACCAGGACCAGCGCCATCCTCTCCTTCTCGAAACCCGACGTGCATCTCATGCGACCGCTTCCGTACCTTGAGCGTGCGACGGCCCTTAAAACAATGCGCATCCCGCGGATGAATCTCGACAATGAATACGAAAGGTTTTAAGACTGACGTGTAACCAATTATTTCTTGATGGGACCGAACGGACTGTTCAAGGAAGGTGCGCCCGCCCTACGTTTCTGGAAGGGAAGGGTGGCAGTGTACATCCCCGAATACGCCTCTGACGAGGATGCTCCGCTCGAGGTGGCGGTGGAATGCCGGGCCGGCATCAAGGCCGCCGGGCGCCTTCCCGACAGCGGCATCCCGGGCATAGGGGCCCCGGCATTCGTCCTGCTCGACGGGGTGTCCCCTCTCGACGGGTTCTCGATCCTGATAGACGGGACGATCGTGATGAGATGCCCCCGCACCGATGCGCTCTATTTCTCCGCTGACGGCAGGCAGATGGTCCTCCCTGACGGGCAGACGACGATGATCAGGCGGATCGGCTCCGGTCCCGAGGTCGCGGATCCCGTATCCGTGGAACCGTACGGCGATGCCGAGGTCGTCCGTTTCACTGCGGAGCCCCATCAGCGCGGTTTCGAGATCTCCAGACCCTCGGTGAGATTCAGGGACGGCGCATCCTACCTGTACGTCGCCAGATACGTCGGGGCCCCGGGCGATTGGTTCCAGGTGTCGATCTCCGGCGATTTCGGGGACTTCGTCCTCGGGACTATGCCGTCCAAGCCCTCGGAAGGGAAACAGGTGGCATCGGGTACCGAGTTCAGGATCTCCGACTACGGGATCACGGTCCTGGATTGGTTCGACGTCCTGATCGACGGTCGCAAGGTTTTCTCGTTCCCGCAGAGGGACGTCCTCTACTTCTCCGAGAGGGGGACAGTCACCGGGTTCCCGGTCAACAGGGTGACGGCGGTGTTCCTGGACGACGTCGTCATAGAGAGCGACGGGGAGTGCCTGACGGAGTATTCCCTGCCGTCCGGCATCCTGTACCGCCTGTACGAGGGCGAGGGCCCCATAACGTTCCATTCGAGCATACCGGTGGATGTCCCGATATTCGAGACGGTGGCCGGGGAGCCGGAGGAGATCAGAGAACCCGCAGGATCCGAAGATGATACTTCGGAGACCCCTTACATCCCCGCGCCGGAGGTCTGGGAGGAGCCCCCGGAACCCGAGACGGACCCCTACCCCGAGGTTTCGCCCGGGTCCTTCGTCCGCCTCACCCCGAGGATGGTCCTCAGGGAGACCGGCATCCTCCGCAGGGTCTGCATCCTCGTCCCCGAATACAGGCCGTTCACCGAAACCCCGATGCTCACAGCCGTGCAGAACGGGCAGCGCATAGAGATAGGCCCCGTGCCGACCGGTAGATGGGCCACCAAGGAGACGTACGTCGACATCCAATCCCGCGGGATAGACCCTCTCGGTACGTTCTCGATGGAGCTGGAGGGCATGGCCTTCTTCTCCAACGTGGGGACCAATGCGCTGTTCTTCAGCTCCGAGGGTTCCAGGCTGACCAAACCCCGCGGGAGGATCGTCGCAGTCCACCGTCCCGACCTCAGGCTCGGGGTCCGCGGTCCCGCCAAATGCAAGATAATATCGTCGGAGATACGCGGAGGGCTGGTCTTCGACGAGGCCGAGCTCGGGGCCAGGGGCAACCTGTACAACATGAACGTCGAGCATCGAGCGCGATTTCCCAGCATCGCTAAATACGGTCCTCGCAGTAGGGTATCACATTGGAATGGCGTCCGGGAGAGACGCCGGAGACAATCGGAGGGTACCGATATGATAGAGGACAAGATAATCACCCAGCTGTCGATCTTCGTCAACAACGAACCCGGCCGTCTGGCCACCATCAGCAGGATCATCAAGGAGACCGGGATCAAGGTCAGGGCGTTCAACCTCGCGGAGTCTGCGGAGTTCGGGATTCTCAGGGCCATCGTCGTGGACCCCGACAACTCCTACGACAGGCTCAAGGAGAACGGGATCATCGTCAGGAAGACGGACATCATCGCGATCTCCGTCCAGGACGCTCCCGATTCCTTCTTCATCGCCGCCGACATCCTCGGGAAGGCGGACATCAACATCGAGTACGGCTACTTCTACGCCGGAGCATCCGGCAGCACCCTCTTCGTCCGCGTGGACGACACGCCCAAGGCGGTCGGCATCCTGGAGAAGGCGGGCATCAGGCTTCTCGACGACGGGGAGATCTGAATGGGAAACCTGAACATCGCCGTCCTGGGCGCGAAGGACTTCGCGGGGAAGGTCGGGAAGAAGGGCACCGTCACCGACATGACCTTCTACGACCACAAGGCCGGGACGGATTCGTTCACCCTGATCGAGCCCTCGAAATACCCCGAGAAGCTCTCGTCGCTGTTCTACTCCGTCGCCATGTCGGAGTTCGCCATCCTCGTGGTGGACAAGATCGACTCGTTCCTCGGGGAGACCATCGTCATGACCGACAGCCTCGGCATCGACAGGGGATGGATCGTCCTCAGGAACTACATCCAGCCCGAGCAGCTCAAGCCCCTGCTGGCCGGCACGTGCCTCGAGAATTACGAGTACCGCGACGAGGACCCCATCAAGCTTAGGGAGGAGCTCATCGCCCTCGCCAAGGCCGAAGGGAAGACCCCAGGGGAAGGCACCTGCGGATCCTGCCCGGTGGACAGCCACTTCAACGTCAAAGGGGTCGGAACGGTCGTGCTCGGTTCCGTCATTGACGGATGGTTCAGGAAGCACGACAAGATGAAGGTCCTCCCGATCAACCGCGAGGTCACCCTCAAGTCCATCCAGAAGCACGACCTCGACGCCGACGACGCCGTCAAGGGGGACCATGTCGGTCTCGCCCTCCGCGGCATCGAATCCGACGAGCTCGACCGCGGGTTCGTCGTGACCACCGACCAGAGCGTCAAGCTATCCAGGCACATCGAGGGGAAGGTGTCCCTCGTCAAGTACTGGCCCTCGCCCCTGAAGGAGGGGATGGTGCTCCACATAGGCCACTGGATGCAGATGGTCCCGTGCCGCGTCGCATCCGTCGGCGATTCCGGCGACTTCAGGAGCGCGAACGTCGTGTTCGAGCTGGAGTCGGACATCATCCACAAGCCGGGCGATGTCGCCACGATAATGTACCTCGAGGGCGGGAAGCTCCGCGTCGCGGGCTCCGTCACCCTCGTCTGAAAAACAATCTACCCCTCGTAAGAGGGGGTTTCTTCACATCTTCGGTCTGACCCTTCCGCATCCGGGGCAGACGCCGTCCTCCCCGAACCTGGATCCGCACCTGGAACAGATGCCCTGGTAGATCTCCATGTACTCGTCCGAGGGCTTCGGTCTCGTGTAGATCAGAGCGAAGATAACGAGAAACACCATCATCCCTGACGAGATCATGCCCATGGCGATCATCCCGACCTGGTCCTCGGGGTTTGAACTGTAGACGTACACCGAGTACGCGAGCGCGATCATGAGAACCGCGGTGACCGCGGTACCGATCATCGCCATGCTCCTCTGCTTCATGGATGATGCATCCAATGTCGGTATATCTGGATTCCGACAGGCTCTCCGTCGCACCCTTTAAGTACGCGGGCGCATACCAAGAGTATCCGTGCTAAGTGATAGCACACAGCAAGAGGTCGGAACATGGCATTCTGGAACGAGAAGATCGAGACCATGCCCAGGGAGGAGCTGGAGAAGATGCAGCTCACCCTCCTGAAGGCCAAGGTCCGCGAGATGTACGAGAAATCCGAATTCTTCCACGAGAGGATGGTCGAAGCGGGCGTGCATCCCGACGACATCACCAGCTTCGAGGCGTTCCGCAAGGTGCCGTTCATGAGGAAGAGCGACCTCCGCGACAACTATCCCGACAAGCTCTTCACCGTCCCCTACGACGACATAACCAGGGTCCACGTATCGTCCGGTACCACCGGCAGGCCCACCGTCGTCGGGTACACGAAGAACGACCTCGACAATTGGACAGAGTCCCTCGCCAGGGGGATGACCTCCTTCGGCATGACCAAGAAGGACATGCTGCAGAACTTCCACGGATACGGCCTGTTCACCGGGGGACTCGGAGTCCACTACGGCGCAGAGAGGGTCGGGGCCACCGTCCTCCCCATCAGCACCGGCAACACTGAGAGGCAGATCCAGCTCATGCAGGACCTCCCCGTCACGGCCTGGGCCGGCACCCCGTCGTACATGTTCCACATCGCCGACACCTGCGACCGCCTCGGCGTCGACATACGCAAGGACACCAAGGTCAGGCTGGCCATCGCCGGCGGCGAGCCCTGGTCCGAGTCCATGAGGAGGAAGCTCCAGGAGAGGACCGGCGTCAGGGTCCACAACTGCTACGGCGCCAGCGAGATGTCCGGTCCCATGTTCCTCGAATGCTCCCAGCAGTGCGGACTCCACGTATGGGCCGACCTCGCCTACATCGAGATCCTCGACAAGAACGGGGAGCCCTGCGCGGAAGGCGAGAGGGGCGAGGTCGTCGTGACCATGCTCCAGAAGGAGGCGTTCCCGCTGATCCGCTACAAGATGAACGACATCTCCGCGATCACCTGGGAGAAGTGCGCCTGCGGAAGGACGCATCCCCGTCTGGACAGGATCTCCGGCAGGACCGATGACATGCTCGTGGTCCGCGGGGTCAACGTGTTCCCGTCCCAGATCGAGAGCGTCATCGGCGAACTGGACTTCCTGTCGCCGTTCTACCACATCACCCTGGAGAACAAGAACTACATGGACTCCATGGCCGTGGAGGTGGAGCTCAACGAGGAATCCCTCACCGAGGACATGAACCAGCTCATGGAGATGTCCAAGACCCTCTCCGCCCGCCTCAAGAACGTGCTGAACATCAAGGCGGATGTGAAGCTCGTCCTCCCCGGGACCTTGCAGAGGTTCGAGGGGAAGGCCAACCACGTGACCGACAACAGGTCCTACGAGTGACCTCGGTCGTTGCGGCAGAAGGCTTCCAACCTTTTCGTGTCGGGCGGACCGCCGGGGGTCATCCCCGACGGTTCCCTGCATGACACGTATCCGTCCTTCATGTAATCGCTCCCGTCGGAGCCTATGAAGCAGTCTCCGGCGAATATGTGTCCGGGGTCCCCGACCTCCCCGTAGACGTCCTCCTCGATCCTGCAGAGAGATTCCGCAACCTGAGTTCCGAGCGGCGTGAGGTCCAGGTCTATCCTCTTCCCCGTCTGGGTGGCCTCGATGAAACCCATGTCCACCAGCGTGTCGATCTTCTGACCCATGCGAGGGTTGGAAGATATGGCCCTAGAAAGGGCGGTCTTCGACATCTTGCCCCTCATGTAGAGGCATACCAGGATGCTCGTGTTGTGCTTGCTCTCGATCACATCGCTGATCCTAAGGAGCGTCATGAGGGTTCGACGAGATACTAATTATTAATACCTATAGGATACCCTACCATTATAATAAACGAAGAGTACCGATGCGACCCGTCTGGGAGGCGGGCCGCATCTTCCTCACTGGGAGGGGGTTTCGGGCGCCTTGACGGGCGCGTCGTCGAAGGTGTTGTTCCCGGACATCATGTCCTCGTAGAGCAGGAACAGCTCGCTCTGCGAGAGGCTGCGGTGCATCTGGCAGGATGCCTTCCTCACGAGGACGAGGAGGTTCTCCGCATCGTTCCTGCTGATCTCGATGCCCATGTCGCTGAGTGCGGCGGTGATCGTGTTCCTGACGGAGTGCTTCCCGATGATGATGGACCTCTCCATGCCCACCTCGACGGGATCGTAGGGTTCGGTGACGGTCGGGTCGTGGACCAGCCCGTCCTCCTGCGCGAAGCACTTGGAACCGATGAAGGGCTTGCCGGGCCAGATGGCGATGCCGGATGCCTTGGAGACCGATTCGGCGATGGTGTGCATCTTGGCGGTGTCGATGCCCGTATCCATCCCGAGCATGTGCTTGGAGGCCATGACGACCTCCTCGAGCGGGGCGCATCCCGCCCTCTTGCCGATGCCCATGGCGGTGACGCGGGCGAACCTCGCGCCGGCCTTGACGGCGGCTACGGTGTTGGCGGTGGCCATGCCGAAGTCGTTGCGGGCGATCATCTCGACATCGATCCCGGCGATCTGCCTGAGCATCCTTATGCGCTCGGTGCAGGTGAACGGATCCTCGATGCCCAGGCTGTCGGCGTAACCGAAGCGGTCCGCCCCGGCGCCCTTGGCGACCTTCGCGAAGTCTATGAGGAACCCCAGATCGGCCCTCGAGGCGTCCTCGGCCACGAACGATATGTACAGTCCGTGCTCGGCGGCGTAGGACGTGGCCTCGTAGATCTTATCGAGCACCCATTCCCTGTTCTTGTTGTACTTCTTGGTGATCAGGACGTCCGAAGCCGGGAGGGATATCGACACGGCGTCGACGTCGCACTCCAGGCTTACGTTGATATCGGCGATATCCGCCCTGTTGCTGGACATGACTGAAGCAGCCAGACCCATGTTCGCGATATGACGGACCGCGGTCTTCTCCTCCGGACCGATCATGGGCATGCCCACCTCGATCTGGGGAACGCCCGCTTCGTTCAGGAGTTGGGCCATCCTGTATTTCTCGATGTTAGAGAACACGACCCCGGCGGCCTGCTCACCTGCGGAAAGAGTGGAGTCGCATATGCACACTGGTGCGTTCAGCCGGTCGACTACCTCGTTCTTCGTCTTCATTTGCATCCCATCCATCGGTCGCCTGCGACGACCTCTGAGATACCGTATAAGTTTGCGATATTTAAATCTCGAATTGAGGTGGGAAAACGAGGAATTACAGCCAGTCTCTCAACTTTAAGAGATAACTTATAACAAAGTTAAGTGTGAACGCAGTCGTATTGATAGTTCCTAGAATCGTAGGGATCCGGAGACTGAATTGCCGGAAGAAGCCATTGACGATACCGAATGTAAGTTGCCTGTAGAGATCCTGCCGAGGAACTCTAATGAAGACCTCGACAGAACACGTTTGATTATGATCGATGAAGTCCGTCTCAATTCGACGAGACATTGTCGGTAATGAGTGCTTTGATTCAGAAAGCGGCGATTATCGTGGCATTCTCATCGGTCATGTTGCTGAAAATTTTAGATTCTGAACCTTCGAGTGTTCTATGGACTACGAGCCTCGTAATATTGACAGCAGACTGCATGCTAGGTCTTTGCATCACCTTGTTCGGAAGGCATATCGCTATTGGTGTCAACACAGGAGTGGCCATCAATCGTTTTCACGAAGGAATGGATATTGCACTCCAAGAACAAGTACTGGAAAGCAAGTGGCTCGCATTGGATGATTTGGGCCATGTTTCCGATACGATTAGCAGGTTCGTACACTTCCAAATTATGATTACCATCGTAGGCTTTATTTCTGTAATTGGTATGGTGCTTTGCAATGTTTCGTAAATTGTTGGACAAATTCAGAAACAGATTCAGCTTCAAATACGATGAGAACATGGCTTACATCGGTGTGGGAGACAGCAATCGTGCAAAGACGAATTGCACCGATAAGTCATCAAAAACTGCAGAAAAGAGGATTTGAACACACAAACGAACTGTCCATCCGATGTGTCGGCCAATCTGCCATCGTCTCTTCCTAGCTGGATTAGGTTTTTATTCCGTCATTGTATCTGTAGACTGCAATGTTCTCCAAAATGATTGAAAAATTGAAGGACAAATACGGGTTCAAGCAGGATGAGGATTCGTACTACGCGATACCGGACAAGCCTCTCGAAGTCTCATCTGCTCAGATGATCGGAACATACAGTGATTACCTCAACAAAAGAAGTTGATCATCCGATTGACAGATAGCAGAAGATTCCGATGAAATGGGTGCACGACCCTGTATCTGCGAAATCCGCAGATGTGCCGTCAATCCATCCTGTATCTCAGGATCGCACCCATCCCGCCCAACGCCGCGAGGGATTTACCACCATCGTGTTGACCAGATACGACGATGACATTGCCCTTCTGGGATTCTACCGCACGAACCACATCGTCGAGGTCCTGATCCCTGACCTTCGAATCCAGCAGCAGGAGGGTCTCCACCGCGCCGGAGAGCGCCGCATCGCGCACCTCCGAAGTCCCGTAGGTCCCGAGTCCGTTGGGTTTCGAGATTTCGGACATCAGCTTCTCGACCGCTTCAATTTCGGTTCCAACCGCCGAATCCCTCAGGACATCGGCTCCCATGCCCGCCTTGAGGAGCTCGTTTATCCCGGCCATCCCGCACTGCCCTGTGTGGTAGACGTACATCTTCCCGAACAGGTCCGGGCGCATCCTCTTGAGATCCTCGGACAGCGTCTCCTTCTCGAACCCGGGCCCCAGGAGGACCAGCGGCATGTTGGGCTCCATCAGCGGTGCGAGCTTCTCGGCTATCTCAGAATGATAGGAATCGGCCTGCGGCTTCTCGGCGTACTGCTTGCCGGACCTGCCGGAGCGAATCGTGACGACCTCCTTCAGACCGTACTGCCTAAGCACCGCGACGGTAGCGTCGTCCTGGTCCAGGGACACGAACACTATCCTCGGCTTCTTGGAATCCGATACGGCTCTCTTCAGCCTCTCCAGCTGGGTCTCCCTCCAGTGGTCCTTGGATATCGTGAGCGAATCCCCGTTCTCCAGGATCAGCGTGTGGTGCTGCCCTATGTCCTGCGGACCGGTCTCGATGGTTCCCAATAGCTTCAGCCTCAGGTCGTCCTCCGAGAACTCGATCTTCTCCATGCGCACGCCCAGGGTCATCCTCTTCTTCTCGGCCCTCTCGGCGCGGAGCTTATCGGCGGACTTCTCCTCGCGCCTGGTGGTCGAAGCGGTGACGAGATCCCCCACCTCTATGACGTTGTACAGGTGCCAGATGTCCTCGTCGGTCTCTATGAGCACCTTAATCCCGCCGGAGGAGGGATCCTCTCCCAATATGCGCATGGGACTGGGAGAAGCGCTCGCCTCTGATAATAGGAACGGACGTTTTCAGGGTCCCGCCGGAGTTCATTTGTCCGACATCCGACAGGTCAATCTGAGGACTGTCCTGACTCTGTCCAAGCTAATATATACGGAACCCGAATCTGAGAATTCCCCGATGGCACGCGGTTATTTGGTCCTCGAGGACGGGACAGTGTTTGAAGGCGAACTCTTCGGCAGCGACAAGGTCGCGGACGGGGAGGTGGTTTTCGCCACCGGGATGAGCGGTTACCAGGAGAGTCTGACGGACCCTTCGTACCGCGGACAGATCCTCGTCATGACCTACCCTCTTATCGGCAACTACGGGATAAGCGACGAATTCTATCAGTCCGGAGGCGTTCACGTGCGCGGACTGGTGGTCAGGGAGTACTGCTCCGAGCCCTCGCCCATGTACGGCGGGAGGACCCTCGACGATTTCCTGAAGCACTACGGCATCCCCGCGATATCGGGCATAGACACCCGCGAATTGGTCATCAAGATACGCACCGGAGGCACCGTCAAGGGAGCCATCACCTCCGACGCGTCGGACCTTGACGGCGTCGCGAAGAGGCTCAGGGCCATGCCCGCCCCCTCCGAGAGCAACCTGGTGGCCGAGGTCACCTGCAAGGGGATCACGAAGGAGGACACCGGTCACGACATCACCGTCGGCATGATCGACTGCGGGGCCAAAGGAGGCATCCCCAGGGACCTGAAGGCGAGGTTCAATCTCGTCACCTTCCCCTACGACACCCCCGCCGATGTCATCGTCGAATCCGGGGTCAAAGGCGTGCTCATCTCCAACGGACCCGGCGACCCGTCCCACCCGGACATCGCCAAAACGACCGTCAAGACCATCCAGGACCTTTCTTCCCAGATGCCCCTGTTCGGCATCTGCTTCGGCAGCCAGCTCATCGGCATCGCCATGGGCGGCTCCACATACAAGCTCAAATTCGGGCACAGGGGCTGCAACCAGCCCGTCAAGTACGGCGACCGCGTCTACATCACTTCGCAGAACCACGGGTTCGCCGTGGACGAGAACAGCCTTGAAGGGACCGGCCTGGTCGTCGACCAGGTCAACGTCAACGACGGCTCCGTCGAGGGCGTCAGGCACAAAGACCTGCCCATTTTCACTTCGCAGTACCACCCAGAGGCCTCCCCCGGCCCGTGGGACACATCGTTCCTGTTCGATAAGTTCGGCAAGATGATCGAGGAGGGAAGGCTATGAGGAAGGATTACAGGAAGCTCCTGGTCATCGGATCCGGTCCCATCGTGATCGGACAGGCCGCCGAATTCGACTTCTCCGGATCGCAGGCGTGCCGCTCGCTCCGCGAGGAGGGATACAAGACCGTCCTCGTGAACTCGAACCCCGCCACCATCCAGACCGACCCGGACACCGCCGACAGCGTCTACATCGAGCCGCTCGACGCCAGGAACGTCGCCAAGATCATCGAGAAGGAGGGCGTCGACGGCGTCGTCTCCGGCATGGGAGGGCAGACAGCTCTGAACATCTGCTCCGAGCTCGCCGATTCCGGCGAGTTGAAGAGGCTAGGCGCCGAACTCGTCGGAACCCAGCCCGAGGCCATCGCCATGTCCGAGGACAGGGAGCTGTTCAAGGAGACCATGGAGCGCATCGGGGAGCCCGTTCCGGTCTCCAGGAGCGTCAACACCATCGAGGAGGCCAAGGAGGCCGTGAGGATCATCGGGCGCTACCCCGTGCTAGTCAGACCGGCCTACACGCTGGGAGGCACCGGCGGAGGAATCGCGTACAACGAGGAGGAGCTGGAGGACATCTGCGCCCGCGGTCTCGCCTACTCCAGGATCCACCAGGTCCTGATCGAGGAGAGCGTCCTCGGATGGAAGGAGTACGAGTACGAGGTGATGAGGGACGCCAACGACAACTGCATCATCATCTGCAACATGGAGAACCTCGACGCCATGGGGATCCATACCGGGGAGAGCATAGTCGTCGCCCCGTGCCTCACCCTGTCCGACAAGGACCACCAGCGCCTCAGGACCGCTGCGCTCAAGGTGATCCGCGCCCTCGGCATCGAGGGCGGATGCAACGTCCAGTTCGCATTCAACCCCGCAAACGGGGATTACCGCCTCATAGAGGTCAACCCGAGGGTGTCCAGGTCATCCGCGCTCGCCTCCAAGGCGACCGGATACCCGATCGCCAGGGTCGCCACCAAGATCGCCGTGGGATACACCCTGGACGAGATCCCCAACAACATCACCGGATCCACCTATGCGGCCTTCGAGCCGTCCATCGACTACGTCGTGGTGAAGATCCCCCGCTGGCCCTTCGACAAGTTCCGCACCGTGGACCGCCACCTCGGGACACAGATGAAGAGCACCGGGGAGGTCATGGCCATCGGGAGGACCTTCGAGGAGGCCCTGCTGAAGGGTCTCCGTTCCCTCGAGATCGGCGTGAAGGGACTCGACAGGGTCGAGATGTCCGATGCAGAGATGGAGGACGAGCTCATCCACGCCACGGACAAGCGCATCTTCGTCATCGCGGAAGCACTGAGGAAGGGCTGGAGCGTCGAGAAGGTCGCCGACCTCGCCAAATGGGACACGTTCTACGTGAAGAAGATCCGCAACATCATCGAGATGGAGAAGCGCATCGCCGCCTCCCTCGATACCGATACCCTGCGCGACGCCAAGTTCATGGGATTCTCCGACGAGACCATCGCCGACATCCGCGGAACCGACTCGCTGGAGATCCGCGCGCTGCGTTCGTCCCAGGGCATCAAGCCGGTCTACAAGATGGTCGACACCTGCGCGGCCGAGTTCGCCGCCAAGACGCCGTACTTCTACAGCACCTACGGCAGGATGACCGAGATCACCCCCGAGGACGACAAGAAGAAGGTCGTGCTCATCGGAGCCGGCCCCATCAGGATCGGACAGGGGATCGAGTTCGACTACTGCTGCGTCCATGGGGTCATGGCGCTGCAGGAGGAGGGCGTGGATGCGGTCATCATCAACAACAATCCCGAGACCGTGTCCACCGACTACGACATATCGGACCGTCTCTACTTCGAGCCCCTGACGCTCGGGAACGTGCTGAACGTCATCGAGGCCGAGGACGCCGACGGCGTCATCGTGCAGTACGGGGGACAGACGTCCGTCAACCTGGCGGTCGACCTGGAGAGGGCCCTCAAAGGCACCAAGACTCAGATTCTCGGCACCACGCCGGACAAGATGGATGTGGCCGAGGACAGGAGGAGGTTCTCCGCCCTCATGGACCAGCTGGGCATCAAGCAGCCCGCATCCGGCACCGGATACTCCTTCGAGGAGGCCAGGGACATCGCGGAGAGCATCGGATACCCCGTGCTCGTGAGGCCGTCCTACGTCCTCGGAGGCAGGGCGATGGAGATCGTCTACTCCACCGAGGAGCTCAAGACCTACGTGGACACCGCCGTGAAGGTCTCCCGCAACCACCCCATCCTGATCGACAAGTATCTGACCGAAGCGATCGAGATCGATGTGGACTGCGTCTGCGATCAGAAGGACGTGTACATCGGAGGCATCATGGAGCACGTGGAGTACGCCGGATGCCACTCCGGGGACGCCACGATGGTCCTGCCGCCCTTCACGCTCAAACAGGAGACCATCGACGAAATCGTGGAGATCACCAGGAAGGTGGCTCTCGCTCTCGAGATCAAGGGTCTGATGAACCTGCAGCTGGCCGTCAAGGACGGACAGGTGTTCATGATCGAGGCCAATCCCCGCGCATCCAGGACCGTTCCGTTCATCTCCAAGGCCACCGGCATCCCCCTCGCCAAGGTCGGGGTCAAGATCATGCTCGGCAAGACCCTGAAGGACTTCGGACTGTCCGGGTACCGCCCGATCGACCACTACGCGGTCAAGGAGTCGGTGTTCCCGTTCCTGAAGCTCCCCGGGGTGGATTCCATCCTGACCCCCGAGATGAAGAGCACCGGCGAAGTCATGGGCATCGACGAGGACTTCTACACCGCATGCTACAAGGCGCAGGTCGCCGCCGGAAGCAGGCTCCCGCTGGAGGGAGGGGTGTACATCACCGTCAACGACAACGACAAGCCCAGGATCCTCGGCCCCGCCAAGGAGCTGAGGCAACCGGCAAGCCTGTCTTGCTCGATTTCACGGGTTATGGTTGTGTAAACTGCCGCAAAATGGAGGCCTCGGTATGGACAGATCCAAGCGTGAGCCGCATGTTGAAAGAAAAGTTCATACTTGTGTCGCTTTATACTGACGACAAAACGCCTCTGCCGCAGAACATAGAGGTAACGATAAACGGCAAGGGCAAAACGCTGCGCACTGTGGGCGACAAGTGGAGCTACTTGCAGCAGGTGAAGTTTGGAGCAAACGCACAGCCGTTCTATGTGGCGGTAAATTCAAAGGGTGTACCGCTTGCCGGCTCGTATGCGTTTGACGAGAATCCCGCGAATTTTGAAAAATACCTCAGTAAAGCTCTTGCGGCAAAGTAGTCTCGGGAAAAGCAGATGCTGCCCCGTAAGGATTGCAGGGCTTTTGTGGCAAAACATCTGGTAGATAGATAGAAAGAATAGGGACATGGCGCAGGCTGTGTCCCTGTTTTTATGGTCGGGTTGCGCCTTTCGCGACGTGGCTTCGAGACCCCGTTTTTGCGTTGCGGCATCTCGTAAAAACTCCGGGCCACCAAATTTAAATTAGATGCGTCGGAATTT
>CAVABN010000031.1:0-16295 GCA_963586845.1 Bifidobacteriaceae bacterium | reverse complement strand
GAATCGGCGAAGGCGGTCATACGCGGTACTTCACCTCCTCCGTGGCGCTGACGTCGCGTCCGGTCAGCTCGAGGAACACATCCTCCAGGTTCGTAGCGCGGGACACTATGAGCCTCTCCGACCCTATGGAATCCTGGAACCGACGGGAGTCGTCCCAGTCGGAGAAGTACCTGAAGGCCTTGCGGCCGTCCTCCCTGTACTCGACGGCCCACTGCCCTATGGATTCGCACAGCTCCTTCGGTGTCCCGACCCTCACTATCTTCCCGTGGTTGATTATCGCGACCCTGTCGCAGAGCTCCTCGGCCTCGTCCATGTAATGGGTGGTGACGAACACCGTCCGCCCGTCGTCGTTCAGATGGTGGATCAGCTCCCAGAGCATGTGCCTCGATTGGGTGTCCAATCCCGCCGTCGGCTCGTCGAGGAACACGATGGACGGGTCGTGGATCATGCAGCAGACGATGGCCACCCTCCTCTTCCACCCGCCGGACAGGTTGATGACCAGCCTGTCGAGGTACGGGACGAGGCCCATCATCTCCACGAGCCTGCTGATGCGCTCCTCCGCCTCCCTCCTGGGGATGCGGTGGAGCATCGCATGGTAGCGGATGTTCTCCAGGACGGTGACGTCCCTGTCCAGGGAGATGTGCTGCTGGACTATGCCGATCTGCTCCTTCACCGGGTCGTCGAGACCCTGGACGGGCCTGCCGTCGATCTCGATCGTCCCTTCCGTCGGAGGGGACAGGGTGGTGAGCATGCGGATCGTTGTGGTCTTGCCGGCGCCGTTGGGTCCGAGGAACCCGAAGATCTCGCCCCTGCGGATCTCCAGGTCGATGCCGTCCACGGCCGCGAAGTCGCCGAACCTCTTCACCAGGCCGGACGCCTTCACCGCTATGTCGCTCATTGCATCCCCTCGAACTGCGCTTCCAGGTCCGTGTAGATCTCCTCCAGCTGCTTCCTCGTCTCCTCGTCAGGAGTCCACATCCCGCGCCCTATCGCTTCCAGGAGACGCGAGGCGGTCTCGTGCATGGCGTACGGGTTCGCATCCCTGAACCATTCCGCCGTCTCCTCGTCGAAGAGGAACCTCTCCGCGATGGATTGGTACATCCAAGGGTCGATTATGTCCGATGTGGCATCCCATCCGAGCACGTACTCGGCCATGTTGGATATCTCTTCGGCGCCCTTGAACCCGTGGCGCTTCAGGCCCTCCAGCCACTTCGGATTGTTGATCTTGCTACGGAAGACGAACCTCCCCTCCTCGTCCACCGTCCTCGTTCTTATCGCGGACGTGTCGGCGGAGCATCCGATCACGGACATGGGCATCTTCCCGCGGACGGAACGCACGGCGGCGTTGAACCCTCCCAGGTCGTTGTAGACGTCGTCGTTGTCGAACATGTCGTACTCGCGGCTGACGCTGTTCTTGACGGTCACGTCCATCAGCTCCAGCCTCCTCCTGAACGCTTCGGGCTTCGCTTCGCCCTTGCGGCCGATGCCGTAGGCGAATTGTCCGTAACTTTGGTAGATGGCGCCGATATCGTTCACGTCCTTCCAGTCGGACGTGCGGATGAGGATGTTCGTGCCGGAGCCGTATGTTCCGGGGGCGTCTCCGAATATGCGTATCGACGCGTCGGAACGCGCCCTGTCCTCCGGTATGCCTTCGGATATCGCCTTGGCGATGTCCGCCCTGAGGTTGGCGGCGAGGTAGTTCTCGTCGTCCGACTCGTCCAGGGAGGAGATCATCCCCACGCCCCTGTCGATAAGATTGACGAGATTGGGGAACGTGTCCCTGAACAGCCCGCTGATCCTCAGCGTGACGTCGATGCGGGGTCTGCCGAGCTCCTCCAACGGTATGATCTCGATGTCCAGCACCCTCCCGGCGTAGCCGCTCCACACCGGGCGGAGCCCCATCAGCCAGAGGATGTAGGCGACGTCGTCGCCCCCGGTCTTCATCGTATCCGTCGCCCATACCACGATGCCGACGGTGCGCGGATACGATCCGTAATCGTGGATGTGGCGCTCGAGCATCTGGTCGGCCATCCTGCGGCCGATATCCCAGCTGGAATGCCATGGGACCGCGTCCGGATCGAGGGAATAGAAGTTCCTGCCTGTCGGAAGAAGTTGAGCTCTACCCCTGGTGGGGCATCCGGCCGGTCCCGGCAGGATGTACCTCCCATCCAATGCGTCCATGACGCTGTCGATCTCCCCGCCCATGGCCATCAGATTGGGGTACAGCTCGGTGCAGATGAACGAGACGGTGGCGGACAGGTCGTCCCCGCCGGGATAGCGCGATGAGATGAACTCGGAACAGCGGACGGGGTCGAAATCCAGAGAGTGCAGCGAACGTATGACCTCCGTCATCTCATCCTCGACGGAGTCGAGGACCTCCCCCTTCAGCCTCCCATCAGTAACCCTCCCGGACGGGTCGCCGATGAGATCGAGGATGTCGTATCCGCGGTACGCAGCGATGGATCCGCGCAGCGACGGGACATCGCCGTTGGCGAGGCGGGTGAGCGAGTACACCGACTCCTCCAGCAGGTCGCCCTCCGGCGGCCTGCCGAGGATGTGGAGGCCGTCCTTGATCAGGTTGCCCTTGACGTCCGTGATGTAGTCGTAGAGATCGTCCATGCGGGAAGCGAACTCCCCGTCCGAACAGGACGGGTCCAGCTTCAGGTCGCTGTACATCTCCAGCCTCCCGACGATCTCCCTGATCCCGGAAAGATACATCGACCTGGCCTCGGTCTGCCCCTGGGTGCCGGCGTCCATGTATCTTTGGACCGCACCTTCCAGCTCCATGATCTCGTCGTACCCTCCGGCGCGGGTCATCACCGGGATCATGTGGTCGATTATGACGGCGGAGGCGCGCCTCTTGGCCTGTATCCCCTCGCCGGGATTGCCTATGATATACGGATAGATGTCCGGAATCGAATCCTGGACGTAGTCGGGGCAGCAGTCCTTCGACAGCGCGACGGACTTCCCGGGGAGCCATTCCAGCGTCCCGTGGGTTCCGACATGGATCACGGCGTTCGCGCCGAACACGCGCCTGAGCCAATGGTAGTACGCGAAGTACTGGTGGGGCATGACCGTGAACGGATCGTGGTAGCTCTCCTGGATGTCCCTGCCCCTGTCGGGCTGGAATCCCACGAGGACGTTGCCGAAGACGATGCCCGGGATGGTGATCTTGCCGTCCACGGAGTAGAAGTCGCCGGGCGGGGAGCCCCATCCCTCCTCGATCCTGGCCCTGGCCGAGTCCGACAGGGTCTGGTACCAGACTTCATAGGTCTCTTCGTCCACGAGGTCCAGGGACCTCCTGCGCACCTCGTCCTCCGAGATCCACTCGGAATCGTTGGTGAGGCCTGCGAGGAGCATGTCGACCAGCCCCCTGGGAGTCTCCGGGATCGATTCCCCGACGTCGTAGCCGTCGTCCCTCATCCTGTGCAGAAGGTCCACGACGCTCGCGAACGTGTCCAATCCTGCCGCTCCTCCCGCGTTGGCAGTCTTGGGCGGGTACATGTAGAGGAGGATCGCGACCTTCCTCTCCTTCACTGAAGTCCGACGGAGCTCCGCCCACATCATCGCCATGTCGGCGATGCGCTCGGCCCTGTCCGGTATCGAACGGTACTCGCGGGAACCGTCCTCCAGCTTCTCGGTGGTGCACGACGGGACGGTGATTATCTGCCCGTCGAACTCCGGGTGGGCGACGTCGTATGCGACTTCGGCCGGCGTCAGGCCACTTATGTCCTCCGACCACCCCTTGAAATCGGCGATGGGCGACATGGTCTGCAGCACGGGCACCCCGTAGGATGCGAAGAAGTTGTCATCGCTGACCTGCTCCCCGTCGCCCGGGGATGCGACCAGCGTCTGGGAGAAGCTCATGGTCTCGATGATCGCGTCGAGGATCGGCTTCCCGTCCTTCGTCAATATCTCCCGCAGGATGCGCTTGACGCCGATGGCGCCGGTGAGCCTGTCCTCATAGGTCTGCAGGAAAACCGGCACGGGATTCCCGCCGAGGCGCTCCACCGCTTGGATGAGCCCGTCCACGTTCCCGGTGTTCCCGTTCAGCCACTGCTTCTGATAGAAGAATATCCCGATGTTGGGCTTCGCCGGATCCAGGGAGTCGAGGTACGACTGGAATTCGATCCCCCTCTCGGGCATGTGGATGCCCTGCGCGGGGGGCCGGGTCGGCCCGGGGACGTCGATGTCTATGTGGTCGAACCTGCGGATTGCCCAAAGGAAGAGCGAACGGATGTTCGCGTCGCCTCCCAGAACGTAGTACGAGCGGGCGAGGTCGAACTCCTCGTCGGTGCCGTCGAACATGTAACGGAATGATTCGGTCACGCACTCCTCGGTGCAGACCAGCAGCGCGCTGACCTTCCCGGATTCTATGACCTTCCTGAGCCTGTCGAACCTCTTCATGTAGGAGGTGTCGCCGTGGACCTTCATGGTCACCAATTGGGCTTCGGAGACCTCGTCGCACGCCTGCAGCAGGAGCTCGGGATCGGAATCCAGGTCCGCGGAGTCGTAATTGATATAGCGGAACTCCGGGAACTCGGCGCCCACCTCGGAGGCGGTACGGTTCAGAAGGAAGCTGTCCTTCGTTCCTATGGAGATGTTGACGAAGCGCAAGGAATCACCTATCCGGCGGCTAGTTGGATGTTATTTCCAATCGGGTCGGGCGTATAAATAGTGAAGTTAACGGGCAATGTTCGGCACCCATAACCAACGGAGGACGACCCTTAAATAGGCCCCCATCAATCGACTATACAAGGAGTCGGAGGACGAAAATACCCGGATCGGTGGGACGGTCCGGGCAGGCCTATAAGCGGGCCACGCTCCGAGCTGCTTTACAGCAGCTCAAAGGCCTTCTTCACGATGTATATAACATCGAAGATGGCCTGGAGGATTTTTGTCCTCCTGGATTCAGATGGGGTCGAAATCATCTGTTTCCACCGGGGAGATACGCCTCCCCGGACTCCCTTTGAACGTCATTGTATAATAAGTATGGTCTTAGAATCATACTTGATTCCGCCATCGGCCCCTGTCGGTGATATCCTCCAGCAGATCCTCGCACTCGGCGTACACCCTCCCGAGTCCCCCCAGGATGTCGTCCGAGGCGTCCCACCTCGGAACACGCGCCTCCTCAGGCCCTGCTCGTACTTCGGATTCAGAACGCCGATTTCATCCTCTGTTTGTACAGGAAGTACAGGAACAGCGGACTTCCGATTACCGCAGTGATGACTCCGACCGGCAGGTCCTGCGGGATCAGCCTGACGATGATGTCGGCTCCGACCACCATGATCGCACCGATCAACATGGACAACGGGATGAGCAGCTTGTTGTTGCTCCCGACGAACAGCCTGGCGATATGCGGGGCCACCAGACCGACGAATCCGATAGTTCCCGTGTAGCACACTGCGACGGACGTCGCGGCGGAGATCAGGACGAACGAACCGATCCTGACCAGATTGGAATTGACTCCGAGGCTCGTCGCCACCTTGTCGCCTGTACCGAGGACGTTGATGGAGTTCACCATGATCATCAGGACCACAGTCAACGCGATGAATGTGGGAATGAGCACGAACGCCGCATCCCAATCCGTCTTGGTCAGCGTTCCGAGGCTCCAACGGTAGATCTCATCCAACTGTTCGGCTTCCGCGTTGAATTTCAGGAACGTGGTGAACGCGTTGAACATGTACATCATCGCGATTCCGACGAGCACCATCATCGTGGAGCTCAGCTTCTTGAACGAAGCTATCGCGACGATGACGATCGAGGGGATCATCGCGAACACGAACGCATTGGCGATCTGTGCGGAATCGCCCTCGAGTCCGGGGATTATGCAAACACCCGATATGATGGAGATCGTCACACCCATGAGCGCCGCAGAGGACACCCCGATGGTGTACGGATCGGTCAGCGGGTTGCGTGTGACGGTCTGCATGACCGCACCGCACACCGCGAGGATGGCTCCGACGCATATCCCGCAGACGGCCCTGGCGCCGTTGTTGACGACGTTCTTATCGATCCACCAGTCGATGTACTGGGTCTCCTTGTCCGGCAACGTACCGACGATATGGTTCCATACGGCCTCCAGCGCCTGCATGAAGGAGATGTCCAATCTGCTGATCGAAAGGGAATAGATGCTGAGCACGGCCAATATGGCGACCATGATCAGATAATAGACGACTTTCTTGTGATGGAACGCGCGGTACTCCTTGACGGATCTCTTCACGTAGTCGGAATCGGTCATCACCACACCTCCCTTCTTCCGCGGAGGATCAGGAACAGGAATATCGGCGAACCGATGAACGCCGTGACGACTCCCACCGGGATCGCGGCGGACACGTCGATGGCGCGAGAGATTATATCGCAGCCCAGCAGGAACGAGGCACCGATGCCGATGGACGCGGGAATGACGAAGCGGTTGTCGGACCCGATTGCCAACCTCACCATGTGGGGCACGATCAATCCGACGAATCCGATTATCCCCACGAAACTGATGATGGAGGCGGCCATGAAGGACAGGACGATGAGGCATACCAGCCTGAGCTTCTCCCCGTCCAGCCCCAACGCCCTCGCATCCTTGTCGTCCAAGGACATGAGGTTCATCTTTCCGGAGAGGAGGAACAGTATCGCCGATCCGATGATGCAAACGACGAAAACCACAGGCACGGCGTTCCAGGTCAGATCCGCGAACGAACCGACCTGCCACTGATACACGCTGGCCAGGGATTCCGAGCTGCCGGTCACCAATATGATCGAGGTCAACGAGCTGAAGAGATACGATACGGCGGTTCCGGCCAGGATCAGCGTCGCAGGCGATTTCATCATGGGCGAGAGAACGTAGATCACACCGACCGGGATCATGGCGAAGATCATCGCGTTCACGACGGTCCCGTAATCATCAGCCCCTCCGGACCCCACGTTGAACCCCAAGACCATGGAAAGGGCCACCCCCAGCAGAGCTCCCGACGATATCCCGGTGGTGTACGGGTCCGCCAGCGGATTCTTCATCACGCTCTGCATGGCCGCTCCGGCCACGGCGAGTCCCGCACCGGCGATTATCGCGAAGATCGCACGGGGAAGCCTGTAGTTCCATACGATGTTATCGTCGTACCACATCTCATACTGATCGACCCTGTCGTAGACGACTCCCGACAGATGGTCGAAGAAAAGCGAATAGACCTCGCTGATGGACAAATCGCGGGTACCGACGGTCAAGGACACGAAGAAGAGGAGTACGGCCAATGCCAGGAAGAAGGCGATGACACCTAACTTCAGGACAGTGAGCCTGCGATAATCCTCCTTGAACGTTCCCTCCGTCATGTTGCTCGCCGTGTATCCATCGTTGAATAAAGGCCGGGGAGACCCCGGCTAAAGGGTTTCAGCTCATGTCCTCGGCAGATATGAAGAACTTGAGCGAGCTGATGTCGATGACCTTTCCATCGAAGAAGTCGTCGAAGAACTGCTGGTGGAACTCGTTGATCTTGTCCAGACTGACGAGATCGGGGTTGAGGGCCACCGCCGCGTATGCGACCCTGAGACAGACAGGGACGGTTCCGGAAACGACGTACTGCTTCATCGTGCTGGGGGCATCGGCGAAAGGCGTCGTGTAAGTCGACCAGTACTTAGCGATAGAATCAGCCGTCTGATCGTAGGCCAGACCAGTCCTCAGATGGACCAGGACGTCGATCTTGTACTGATAGATTTCAGGGTGGCTCGCGACCTTGATGTTGGAGCTTCCTCCGAAATCCACCTTGTCGTCCAATGCGAACTTCCCTCCGGCGAGCTCGATAGCCTCGGTGTAATCGGAAGTCTTGGAAGAGATTCCTCCGTCGCTGCTGGAAGCGAGAGCCGCTTTCAGTTCGACACCTTCGATGGAATCATTCACGTAATCGAACACCTTCTGAGAGAGCTCAACATACTCGTTGGCACGGTCGACCTTCTGGAAGAGCAGCCCCAGGAGAAGCGCGGAGTGCTTCATGACGTCAGGGTTGACGGATGCGGCTGCGACACGGACCACATCGATTCCGGCTTTCTCGAAATCCGCCTCGTTCTTGATGTAGGATCTGTTCCAATCGGAGATGAGCGCGGTCACGCCCTCCTTGGCGATGATGTCGGAGGATCCGACCTTGCCGTCCTCGAAGGCGATTGTGGTGCTGCTCGTTCCGAGCCTCTCCACCTTGGTTGTGTCGAGGTACGTGTCTCCGAAAAGGACCTTGTCGGCGCTGTAGTAGCTGGCGCCCTTGAGCTCATCGTGTATCCCGAGCATGGCGAACAGCAGGAAGGTGTTCGTGGATCCCGTGGCGATGGTCGACTTGATGGGGAACTTGGTGGAGACGATCTCCGTATCCATCACGCTGTCTCCATCGGTGTCGTGATAGTTGATGTGCCAAATCGTGGCAGACTCTCCCTTGGAGACGGCCCTTACGACGTCGACATCGGCGGAATCTAGTTTTCCGTCTTGGTTGGCGTCGGCGAGGGGGTACTCCTCGGCGGTCTTGCCCTGTTTCACGAGATCCTCGAGGATTGCGACGTCGCGGTCGTCGATGTATCCGTCCCCGTTGATGTTGCCGAAAACCTTGAGTTCGGCCTTGTCGAGCACGGTGGGCTCCCCGTTGTCCTTGGAGTCCTTGTTAATGACGACATAGGCTGAGACGGCCGCAACAAGGAGGATCACCACAACGAAGATTGCAATCATTCCTTTCTTGTCCATTGTATCACCGTTCATCTCGCTGAACGTTCGCCGCATCCATGTCGACGGAACAGACGGAATCCTCCGGACGGGGATCGTCCTCGAACAGACTGTCCTCCAGGATTATGTACGGCCTTCCGCCGTCGTCTATGATCCTGCTGTCCACGCCGTAGACGGTCCTGATGTTCTCGACTGTGAGCACATCCTCCGGACTGCCGGCGGCGAATATCTTCCCCTCATGCATGAGGATGATATTGTCGGAATAGCGCGCCGCGATGTTCAGATCGTGACTTATCATGATGACCAGGATCCCCTCCTCGCGGGACAGCTCCCTCAGCGTGCGGGTTATCCCCAGCTGATGCTTGATATCCAGATTCGAGGTGGGTTCGTCCAGGAGCAGTATCTCGGGCTTCTGTACCAATCCGCGCGCCAGCATCACCTTCTGATGCTGACCCGCCGACAATTCGTTGAAGTAACGCATCGCCAGGTCCTGCATCTCGAGTTTCTCCAGGACCTGATAGACTATCTCGAGGTCCTCGTCGGTCGTCTTCCACTTCATGTGCGGATGACGCCCCAGGAGGACCGTGTCCACGACGGTCAGGGGGAAGGTGTCCGATGACGTGCAGGGCACGTAGCCCGTGTGCTTGGCCATCTCCTTCAGCGAATATTCGGAGACATCGACACCGTTGAGGAACACGCAGCCCCCGGTCGGCTCGAGGATCTTGTTGATGCAATGGATCAACGTCGATTTCCCTACGCCGTTGGGTCCCAGAATGGAAACGACCTGCGGCTCCCTGATGTCCACCGTGACCCCCTGTAGAACCGGGCTGTCTTCGCAGCCCTTGTAGCTGAAGGTCACGTCTTTAATTTGAATGTCCATCGAACTCACTGTTGGATGGTAGAGCCAACCTGTGTTGACAATAAAATGATTGCTATGGGTTGGGACATGGTGTTATTTTCAACCCCGAAATTATAACCGGAAGCGTAAAACTGCATCCGACACCGATATACGCACGCACCCCTTGGCCTCACCCATGTCGGGAAAGGACCTCGTGATCGATGAGGAGAAATGCGACGGCTGCGGACTCTGCGTGACGGCGTGCCACGAGGGCGCGCTGGCGATAGTGGACGGGAAGGCCAAACTGGTCAAGCCGGACTTCTGCGACGGGTTGGGGGATTGCCTGCCGGCCTGCCCGCAGGGAGCGATATCCTTCGCCGAGCGCAAGCCTGCGCAGACGCACGAGCACATCCACATGATGGCCTGCCCCGGGAGCGCCCCCATGGGCGCCACGGGACCCCAATGGCCCATCCAGCTTGCCCTGGTGCCCCCGGTGTCCGAGAGGTACAAGGGGACGGTGGTGTTCGCCGCCGACTGCACCGCGTTCGTCATGGACGACTTCAAGAAGAGGATGATCGCCGGGAAGCCCGTGATCATCGGCTGCCCCAAGCTGGACGACCGCGCCCGCTTCGACAAGGTGCTGGAGATCCTCAAGAACAATCCGATCGACGAAGCAATCGTCATCAGGATGGAGGTGCCCTGCTGCAGCGCGCTGACGCGCATAGTGCAGGACGCCGCCGCCAGGTGCGGGAGGACCGTCAGGGTGACCGAGACGATCCTGTCCCGCGCGGGATCGGAGCTGCGATCGCCCGATCACCGATCTGACCGATTCGGCCAACCTGTCGGCGTTCAGGTCCTCCAGGCGGAAGTAGGTGCCGTTCAGCTCGGCGGCCAGACGCTCCGCGTTATCGAAGCGGATGTAGCCGGTGCTGGCGTCCACCACGATCCACTCGACCTGCGGTATCGCCAGGTCCTTGGCGAGCTCCCTGGCCTCCTCGTTCGCATCCGAACCTTCTTTCAAAGGAACGTTGGCCCTGCCGTCGGTTATCAGGACGATGTAGCAGGATTCGCCGGGATGGCTCCTCGAGTACGACGTCATGAAGTCGCCCACGGTCACCAGAGCCTGACCCAACGGGGTCTTCCCCCCGGTCGGCAGCTCCTCCAGCTTCCTGTAGCTGTACTCCACCGACCTGGTCGGCGGGAGGATCAACTCAGCGGAATCGCGCCTGAAGGCCATCAGACCGATACGGTCCCTCTTGACGTAGCTGTCGCGGAGCATGGAGAGGACGGCTCCCTTCACGGCGGCCATCCTCCTGCGGACCCCCAGCGAACCGCTGGCGTCCACCAGGAACAGGATGGTGCATCCGGACCTCCTCTCCCTGACCTTGCGACGGATGTCGCGCTTCTCGATGGAGATGGCGAGGTCGCCGTGCTCCCTCGCCTTCTGGAACGGGGCGGCGGCGCGGACGGTGGCGTCGAACGCCACGTCCGATACGCGGCCCTCCGGGATCCTGGAGCGGGCGTAGCGTCCCGAGGAGTCGTTGCTCTCGGCCATCGCCCTGCGCCCTTTGCGACTGGAGGTCGTGCGGATTATGCGACGTCCGTCCTGGAGGTAGTCGATCACGCGGAACTGCTCCCCGATCTCGAACATCATCTCCTCCAGCATCTGCTGGAGGTCCTCCGGCGGGGGCGGAAGCTCGTTCTCGTCCTTCTCGGGTTCCTGCTCCTGCTCGTCCCTCTCGGGGGGCTCAGGCGGGGTCTGGTCCTGATCCTGCTGATCCTGATCGTCCTCCTGCTGGTCGTCGTCCTGCTCGGGCGGTTCGGGAGGCTCCGGCGGAGGGGGCGGTTGGGAGTAGTTGCGACGATGCGCCAGGCAGATCATCGCTGCTTCTTCGACATCCTTCCTCATGACCTCGTCCCTACCGTTGAGAGCTGCGAGCGCCGAGGATGTCTCGGCCATGGCGATGTCCCCGCGGAACCCGTCCGCGCAGACCTTGGCGGACAATTCGACGGCAACTCCGAGAAGATCGTCGGAAATCGTCACCAGAGGGAGGATCCTCCTCGCGCGGTCCAGGTCGGAACGCAATTTCTCCTCGTCCTCGGCGTACATCGAGATGAAATGCGCCGGGTCGGAGACGAACTCCGCGTTCCTGCGAAGCACCTCCTCCCTTCCGCGGACGTCCTCGTTGGGGAAGTCCGAGTAGGCGCACAGATCGAACCTGTCCAGGAGATGCGAGCTTATGTCCGAATCCTCGGGGTTCATGGTGGCGATCATCAGCGTGTCGCACGGATATTCGCCCGACACCCCCTCCCTCTCGACGACCACGCGGCCGCTGGTCACACAGTCCAGAAGCGAAGCGAGGACCCTCTGGTCCAGGAGATTCACGTCGTCCACGTACAGGATGTTCCCGTCGGCCTGGGCCAGAACGCCCTTCTGCATGACGGGGCGGCCCTCGCGCATGGTCGCCTCCGCGTCCATGCCGCCGAAGAGCATCTCCTCGGTGACGTTCAGCGGGACGTTGACCACGCGCCTGCCGACCAATCCCCCGGCCGCCCTCGCCAGGACGGTCTTGGCGGATCCCGGGCCCCCGCGGATCAGCACCGTGCGTATGGATGGATTGACCAAAGCGCAGAGGATCGCCCTCTTGGCGTCGTCCATCCCGTACACGGCGGAGAACGGGAAGCTCAGATCTCCTGCAGGCATCTCTCGAGCTCCTCCTGGTCGAAGGCCTCCTCCTCGAACGGGCGCCTCCTCATGCGGTGCGAGAGAACGAGTTTCGCAACCGCGCGGATGTCGTCCTTGGTGACCGCCTGACGGCCCTCCAGCGCGGCGTTGGCCTTGGCGGCCTTCATCATTGTGATATCCGCTCTGTGACCGTCCACTCCGAAGTGGGTGGTGACGGACACGACGGAAGCCAGGACGGAATCGTCGATGGCGACCTTCGGCAGGAGCTTCCTCGCATTGATGATGCGGTCCCTCATGGCGTCCGTTTCCGCCTTCACGCCTTCGGTGTACGCCTTCGGGTCGTCGTCGAAGGCCATCCTCCTGCGGACGACCTCCATCCTCTTGGCGGTGTCGCGGTCCCCCTTGACCTCCACGGACAGGCCGAACCTGTCCAGGAGCTGGGGCCTCAATTCCCCCTCCTCGGGGTTCATCGTACCCACGAGGACGAACCTGGACGGGTGGGAGAACGAGACCCCCTCCCTCTCCACGTAGTTGACGCCCATGGCCGCCGAATCCAAAAGCAGGTCGACGATGTGGTCGTCCAGCAGATTCACCTCGTCCACGTACAGGAGGTTTCCGTTCGCCTGGGCCAGGACCCCGGGCTCGAACCTCTTCTCCCCGGTCTTGAGGACGTGCTCGATATCGAGGGTTCCGGAGACGCGGTCCTCGGTGGCGCTCAGGGGGAGCTCCACCACGCGCATGGGCTGCTCGGAATGCTCCAGCTTGCCGTCCCTGGCGTACTTCTCCGCGCAGTAGGGGCAGAGCCTGTCCGGACGGGACGGGTCGCAGTTGAACGGGCATCCGGTCACGGAGTCCATGGGCGGGAGGATCTGGGCCAGGGAACGCACCGTCGTCGATTTGGCGGTGCCCTTCTCCCCTTTGATCAGCGCGCCTCCGATGCCGGGATCGATTATGTTGAGCAGCAGGGCCCTCTTCATCTCGTCCTGACCGACGATCGAAACGAACGGGAACAGCAGTTTGTCCATGATATCATCTTGAATTGGATGGCGCATCCAATTCGAACGATTTAATGAGGCGGATTAAGGTCGATGGACCCGAGACGGCGGAGGGTCCTTCGGAAGACTATATATCCCATATTTAGGATATCCTAAATCATGTCATGGGTAGCGAAGAAGGCGCTGAGACCGGCGGCGATCATAGTCGGGGTGCTGGCCGCGGCCGTCCTGGCGGGTGTTTTGCTCCGATCGGGCCTTCAGTCTGGTTATCGGAACCACGTGTACGCCATCCGGACGGAGCTTCGCCGTCTCGGCGGTGCCGCATATGACGCACAGGACCGACGGAACGCGACCGCCCTTCCTCCCGATGTAGTCGCGTATCCTGACGAGATTCCTGGCGCGATCGTCTATCCCTTCCCTCCTCAACACGATATCGAACGCGCCCCATCTGCCGTCCGGCAACTCCACGACGGCGTCGATCGTCCTGCCGTCCCCGTCGCGGTAGTGTCCTAGCAACCATCCGAGGGATTCCGCATAGATCCGCAGGTCCCTCTCGCACAGCGCCTCGAAGAACCTCTCGAACATACGGCGGTCATCCAGCAGACCCTCCTTCGTCATCCCGCACGCGGCGACCGCGAGCGATGGATCGATCAGATGCCTCTTCGGCGCCTTCGAGACCCTCGATGCGTATCCGAGGCCGGGGTCGAAAGCAGGCTGGTCCCAGATGAGATCCAGAGCCTCCAGAACCCCGATGTACTTCACGAAGGTCCTCTGGGCTATCGGGACGTCGTCGTATCCCTCGAGCATATCCGAACGGACCTTCCTGTCGCTGGAGACCGTGCTCTCGTTGAGGGCCAACGCCTCGAGGAGCTTCCGTACGGTCGAGGGGTTGACGCTCCTGTCGATCCGACAGACCTGCGTTCCGATGATGTCCTCGAGGATATCCCTGTTGAATCCGACGGCCTCGTCCTCGTCCATGCCCCGGACCTCGGGCCATCCTCCCCTTGCGATCAGCCCGGCTATGCGGTCTGCACTGATATCCTTCCAAGTGGTGCTGGCACACCCCCCGGAGAACAACGATGACAACGATACGTCCCCGTCCGAATCCCCGGATTCGAAGAGGGACGCCGTACGCAGAGAACCGCCTATGGAAGCCATGCCGCAGGATCGGTCTACACATCTTAATGTTTCCGAAATCGGATAAATGAGTTGCTCGTTTTCGGACTCGCAGTTTCTTCCACTTCCTCTTGAAATACGTCCTGGACGATACGTCCGACAATGCCCCTGAGAATCGTCTACGTCACAATCCAGAGCGTCGACTCGTCCACCTTCCGCGCCCCCGCCGAGGAGGTCTGCAGGGAGAACGGATGGGACCTCGACCTGTTCTGCGCCAACGACGGGGAGATCGACGGGGACCCTCTGACCTACCACGAGCTCGTGAAGAGATCCAAGGAGGCCGACCTGATCCTCGTCAGGGTCATGGCCGACCCCACGAGGATGCGCCGGTTCGAGCAGTGGGAGAAGGTCCTGAAGGATTGCAAGGGGTACGTCCACATCTACTCGGGGAACCTGGATGTGTCGCTGGTCTACCGCGACCTCTTCAAAGGCGACGACCAAGAGTACATGCGCCTCCGCGAGTACGTCCGCGGACGCGGGCGGGAGAACGATGCGGCCATCGTCATGTGGCTGCACAGGATGCTCACGGGCGAAGGCGACGTCCCCGAGGTGCAGGAGCAGCCCTCTGACGGAATCTATCATCCGGACTGCCCCCGCGATATCTCTTTCGAGGATTATCTGAAGCGCCTCGACCCGTCGAAACCGACGGTGGCGCTGCTCTTCACGGCCAACCTCTGGATCTACGGCAACCTGGAGCACATCGATGCGTTCATCAGGGAGCTGGAATCCCAGGGGATGGACGTCATCCCGGTGTTCTTCGGGAACACCACGTCCCGCACGGCCGGGGAGGAGGGGTCCATCAGGGTCGTGAGGAAATACTGCATGGACGGCGACCGCTGCAGGGTCGACGCGATCATCCTGGCGACGCCGTTCTCCCAGCTGAACAATTCACGCGACTGCACCGGCGTGTACACCCCGGACGAGCAGAACTACTTCCACACGCTGACCGACGTGCCGGTGTTCCAGGCGATGTCCGTGGCGACGCACTTCGCCGACTACGAGGAGAGCGCCGAGGGCATCTCGAAGTCCGACTTCTCCATGAGCGTCATATGGCCCGAGGTCGACGGGCAGATCATAACCGTCCCCTTCGCCAGCAACGAGCAGGGGCGCGGGGCGCCGAAGATGTACACGCCCCTTCCGGACAGGGTGAGGCACCTGTCGGAGACGATCCGCAGGTGGGTCGAGCTCAAACGCACGCCCGTCAAGGACAGGAGGATAGCCATCCTGATGTACCAATCCAGACCGGAATCCGGAAGGATCGGAGGAGCGGCGGGATTGGACACCATCCAGAGCGTCAGGGACATGCTCGAGAGATACCGGGATCTGGGATACACGGTGGACCACGTTCCGGAAACGTCGAAGGAGCTCATCGACGAGATCCTGGACAACATCACCAACGACATCGAGTGGTCGTCTGAAGAAAGAGTTCGCGAGAAGGCCGCCGACATGATCCCGATGTCCGAATACCTGCCCGAGTACGGTAAACTCTCGGAATTCAACAGGAAGCGCATGGAGGCGAGCTGGGGCGAGGCTCCCGGGAAGGTGTCCGTCCAGGACGGGGAGTTCATCGTCCCCGGGATCGTCAACGGGAACATCTACATCGGGTTCCAGCCGCTCAGGTCCTGGGCGGATCAGATGGAGGCCGTCTATCACGATCCCGTCATCCCCATGCCCCACCAGTACCTGGCGTTCTACAAGTGGCTCAAGTACGATTTCAAGACCAACGCGGTCATCCACGTCGGAACGCACGGGACCCTGGAATGGCTCCCCGGGAGGAGCGTCGGACTGTCCGGGAAGTGCTTCCCCGACCTGGTCCTGGACAGCATCCCGAACATCTATCCCTATGTGATCGACGACCCCGGCGAGGGGATCCAGTGCAAGCGCCGTTCCGAAGCTGTGCTCATAGGGCACATG
>CAVABN010000030.1:0-16892 GCA_963586845.1 Bifidobacteriaceae bacterium | reverse complement strand
CCTGCGGGGACGACGATTGATCCGCCGCCCATGAATGCTCCGACAAAGGTCACTCGACCACCGTCCAATCGTCGGCCATGAGGTCGTCATGCTGGAGCGACACACCCGGCTGGACGTGTCCCTTGAAGCATCCGCATATCGTCCCGAGGACGAGCACGCGCCCGCCGTTCTCGGCGCACAGCGCCTCCATCACGGGACCCTCGGCCTCCTCGGTCGTGACCTGCATCGGAGCCTCGCCGAAGATGCACCTCGTCCTGTCATTCCATCCCTCGCGCGTGAAGCGCACGGTGGGATCCTGCTGTATAGTTGTTAAAACGTCCTGAAATTTCAATTCTTAACCTCCGGGAAGTCCGTCGGAAGGCGTTTGATCACGTCGCGGAGAGCTTTCGCGTATCCGCGCCAAAAATCGTTATCAGGCTCGCCTAGTTCGGCAAGCATCGTCTCGACCGTGCGCTTCGCATCTGCGAGCATGTCACTCGGTCTCCGACGTCTCCCACATGATCGCAGGCTCGATGTCGATGTCAGGCTTGTCGCCGAGCGCCCTGATGGTAACAGACGTGCCGGAGATGGCGGAGACGGAGATCATCGCCTTCATCATCGCGATGACCTCGTCGTTGCTCATCCCTTCGTGCGGACCGATGACCGCGTTGACGGGGACGCTCGACAGCGTCACGGTCTGCGTGTACGGTCCCGTCCCCGACCATCCGGTGGATGGCAGACTGATGATCTGGTGCAGGTGGAATCCTCCTATCGAGATGTTGAGCGGCAGGTCCTCCGTCGGCTTCGCGCCCATGGCGACGATGCGGACGTGCCTGTCGGAAATGATTTTGGCATACAGGATCGCATTGTACTCGGACATGCGCTGACCGATGCTGGCGGTATGCGAGATGTAGGCCAGGGCATCCGTCGATGACAGGATGCCCGGCATTGTCAGGTCGTAGTGATAGGGTCCGGAACCAGACCACGAATCCACGAAGAGCGTCGCGCTGTAGGTGACGAGGATCTTGCCCGCGGGGATGCGCTCTCCCGTGCCTCCGAGCGCGGTGTAGAGGGTCCAGAAGTTGGACTCCCAACGCTCGAAGTCGATGAAGGAGACGGAGCGGTTGTAGCTCCATGCGCTCTCGATGGAGATGGAGATCCCGAGCTTGGCGGCGACCGCCTCCTGCAGGTTCTCCAGCTTCTGGGCCTCGTCGAATCTGAATTGGGACTTGCGCTCGGTCTCGATGAAGGAGACCGTCGCCACTCCGACCTCGGAGGCCAGGATGTTGGCGTTGTACTCCACGCGGTTCATGTCGACCCACGTGAAGAACTCGTTCTCGTCGCCATCCCAGATCTTGCACATCAGCTCAGGCAGTGTCATAAGGCCATCACTCCCAGGGTGATGTCGGAAGTAGGTTTGGACAGCATCGCGCGGAGCGTGACCGTCGCACCGCTGACCGCGGAGACGTGGACCATTCCGTCGTAGTAAGCCTTGACCGATGCGACGTCGGACGCATCGGACGGCCCGCACATGGCGGTCTGCACCGACTGTCCGACCCCGACCTGGACGGTCCAAGGTCCCGTTCCGGTCCAGGACGATGCGGGGACCTCGACGTTGCGAACGGTCGGAAGGATCCCGGCGATGATGCGCACGGGAATGTCCACGGTCGGCTTGAGACCTAGGGCTGTGAACCTGACCCTCCCTGCATCGGTGATCTCCGCGCGGAGGGTGGCGTTGATCTCGGCCATCCTCTGGTCCTGTGACATGGTGTGGTCGCCGTAGACCAGGAAGTCCTTGGAGGGCGTGATGTCGTTGGCGACGGCCAGCGTTTGCGTGTACGGTCCCGTCCCCGACCATGAGGACGCGGACAGGGTGTAGAGCCTCGACACGACCTCGCTGATGCCCACGGAGATGAGATATGCCACTCCCGTCGAAACGGGATTGGGAGTGAGGGTGATGCTCTCGAAGGACACGCCGAAGATCTCGTCGGGGAAAGTCACGGTCTGCGTGCCGGAGATGAACGGCAGGTAGATGTCGCACCAGTCCTTCGTGGGTTCGTTGCCCGAACCCCACGATGCCGTCAGGTCGATGATCATCACGTCGTCGAACCAGCATGTGGCGGCGACCTTCTGATTGTCGAAGTCGACACGCATCGCGTAGCTCCCGGCACTCCAGGACGTCCTCGTGGCCGTCCATGAGATGTCGACCCATGTCCCGAGGTCGGCGACTTGGAAGTTGTACTTCCAATCCATCCCCGGCTCGGCTATGGGCCAGTACATCCCGACCCCTGCGCCTCCGCTCGACAGGGCGGAGTCCTCGGTGTAGACGGACATGCGGAAATAGTAGGTGTGGGTGGGATTCAGCGGGACCGTCCCCGGCATCTGGTAGACGCTCTCGTATGAGCTTGAGGACCCCGTGGCCTTGAGACTCTTGCTCCCGCTCTTGACATGGGTGGAGTCGTTGCCCCACCCGGATTCCATGTCCCCGTATGTCGCGAGATTGGTCAGGGTCTTGGATGTGCTCATGCGCCGATGTCCTCGACACTAATCAGATGAGGCTGGCGGAATCTGTCCAGTCCCATCGACCATGCTATCTCGATGGTGTTGACCCCGACCTCGGAGGCGGTGAAGCGGAAGCGTCCGCTCTTGCCCCCGTCGTCGATGCTCATCGTCCCCGCCTGTGCAACGGATCCGTCGGGTGCGAGCACCCTGAACGTCGCCGAATCGACCGTGCGGTCCGCATCCTGCGGGTCCTTGAAGTCGAAGACAAGCTCGAAGCTCTCCCCGACGAACGCTTTCCTCATGCCGAACCTCCTGCTCTGGGGCAGACGAACGGACGGAGAGTGCAGGACGGGAGTTCCGTGGTGAGGACCGTGACCGCTCTCGGGACATCCATGTCCGAGGACGGCCTGTCGTCCCTCATCTCGGCGGTGGGATGGCGCCAGGCTCTCAGGATGCACTCGCATCCCGCGTCAAGCCACCTCCAGCACTTGATGGTGCCCTTGTCCAGGGTGATCAGTGCGGCGCGGTAACCGATGTTGCCTGCGTCGTCCTCCGCCCAGAACTCGCAGACGAGGGTCCCCGACATCCCCGAAGGCGTTGGGAAGAACCACTCGTCCCCGTCCCGGGAGAGGGGCAGGACGTCGTTGCCCTGCACCCTCCCCCACATCTCCTCGACCGTCATCAGTCGTCCGTCGCCACAACCTTGATAACGTAGGTCGCTCCGCCGTCCACCGGGTTCGGCGTGATGGTGATGCTGGTGATCACAGGCGCCGAGGTGTTGAGCGTGACGGTCCTAGTGACGGTCGAAGTCTTACCCGCAGAGTCGGTGGCCGTGATGGTGATGGTGTTCTCGCCATCCGACAGCTCGACGGCCTGCGAGAAGGCTCCGCCGGATCCGACGGTCGGAGTGTAGGACTTGGATCCGACGGTGATCTTTATGGTCACAGGCGAGGACGTCGCATCGTTGGTCGTTCCCGAGACGGTCACGGTGGCGACGTTGGTCTTGAGGTTGTCCGCAGGGCTGGTGACGTCCAGCACGGGCGGGACGGTATCGACGGTGAATGTCGCGGATGTCGAATCGGACACGTTGCCGTCATAATCGTAGGCGTAGACGGTCACGGTGTGCGCACCCTCGGCCAGCGCGGTCGAGGGTGTGTAGGTGCAGGTCGCGACCGAGCCGGACACGGAGACGGACGAGGTCGGCAGTGCGCTCTCGCTCCCCGAGTCGATCTTAATGTAGCACTTGGAGGGATTGACCCCGGAGCCGGAGTCCGTCACGGTGAAGGTGATGGTCGGCTTGCTGTTGGTGATGTAGGCTCCCGAACCAGGGCTGGTGATGCTGACGGTCGGCTTGACCTTCTCGAGGACCTTGAGCTTGAGGCTGTCCCCCAGGGACGCATGGGATGTGTCCGCGGTGGTGATGTTGCCCGCATCGTCGGTCACTTTGACCGTTCCAGGGTAGAATCCCTTGCCCGATGCTGCAGCACCGACGCCGGGGCCTTGTCCGTTGTTATTGCTTCCCGACGTCGCAGTCGGCGCCGTTATGGTCGCCGTGTAGGTGCCGTCGGACCCTTTGGTAAGGGTAGTGGACGTCCCATTAAGGGTGAAAATGACGGATACTATCGTCATGACTGAAAAAATCCGTGATGGATTATTTAAGCGAAATTCGGAGAAGTAAGAGGTTTGGGAAAGGGTTTCGAAAGGTGATTCAAACGGTCAGACCCTCGTCGCGCTCCATCTTGGGATCGGAGCCGATGTCGTCGTAGGTCTGCGTTACCGTCAGGTCGGACAGGGTGAGGGTGTCGGGGATCTCGAAGACATGGACGGTCGTTCCGACCCCTCCCTTCTCGACGGTGATGAGCTGATATGCAGGATGGAGATAACCGACGACGGACGAGGAGTAGGACACTCCGGAGGAGGTCGTGACCTTCCATGCCCAGATGATGTCGTTGGTGGTCACTCCGTTGCTCCAGGAGTCGTTGGCGACCTTAACCTCGACGAGGAGATACTGCGATCCTTCGGGCGCCTCTTGGATGCTCCCCGAGACCGTTGTGTCGAAGCTGTCGACCAACTCGGTCGTGTAGTTATAACGGACATCCGCCTTCTGTTCAGAGCTTCCGCCGCCGACTGCGACGGCGGCGATGGCGATGATCGCGATGACGACCACCACCCCTATGATCACTTTCTTGGAGACCATGCCTAGAGCATGGTCGCCCTGAGGTCATAAAAGCTAGCTTGCAGAAGGGTTAATGTGGGCGTCGGCCATGTCCCTCATGCCCCCGCTCGTCGGTCGGCGGGTGCGGACTTGGAGACTAGGCCGACGCCCTGTTTCATCTCATCCCGCGCATGGTCGCGCGGTACGTCCCGTCGTATGTCTCCTCGATCCTGGTGGCGACGTAGGTCTGCGGACTCTCCTGCGTCCACCTGCCCGGCACGGATGCGCTGTCCATGAGGTCCATGGCAGGGTCTCCCCTCCACTCGGTCTCGGTCTCCTCGGAGTAGATGCGCCCTGCGAGGCGGGTGGCGACCGCGGTCGCCCTCGCCTGCGATGTGATGAGCGGATTCCCGCTGATCTGCAGGACGGTCTTGCCCTCGGTGGTGTCCGTGCGCAGGTCGAGGTCCACGTACTCTATGGTCTCGACGCTTCCGGACGTTATCTTGTAGCCGATCTGGATGTAGTTGTAGCGGGACGTCTGCTTGGGTGCGGGCCAGGTGTACAGCGTCGTCGTCGGGATGGTCCCGTAGGTGTCCGAGGGCCATGTCTGCGTGACCTTGATGGACCCCTGACGGTCGGGGAGGAAGTAGATAGCGTATGCCTGCTCGATGGAGAGGAGGTCGTCGGCTATCGTCGACTGGTCGTCGAAGGTGTAGGCTCCGTCCGGCATGAGGCTGTACAGGGCCTCGTCGACGATGTGAGGCACGTCGTAGGTCGACAGGAGGTCGTCTATCGTCTTCCCCAGGGACTGCGTCGAGGGGATGCTCCATGAGACGTACATCTCGGACAGCGGAAAGCGTGCATCGAAGGCCGTTATCTCCAGCCTCGTGTCCGATGCGTCGCGCTCTCCGATGTAGTAGCGACCGCAGGGCATCGTGAAGCGCTTGCCCTCGGCGTCGTTGACTGTGAAGGACAGCCACAGAGGGTAGCCTATCTTGAGTTCGGAGAGCCTGCCCGCGGGACTGTCGGGATCGAAGTCCCCCGAGACGTTGATGATGGTCAGGTCCAGCTCGTCCATGGGTGCAGACAGCTCCGTCGGGTCCGTCTCGCGGATGACGGTGATCTCCCCGCCGAGGTCCGTCTTGGACAGAGAGATGGATGCTCCGAACTCTATCTCCGCCAGGCGGACGTGCCTGTATGCTCCGTCGACCTTGGTGATGGAGATGGAGATCGCCGTGTAGGACATGACCTCCTTTATCTGGATGTAGCCGGAGGTGCACGTGAACGCTTTGACGGTGGCCGTCCCGTCCGCATCGGTGAACGTCGCCGATGCCTCAAGGACCGCAGGACCGTCGGTGTAGATACGGAGCGCGGAGGAATGCTCCTTGGAGAATGTCAGGCCGACGGTGAAGTCCACCGTGCCATCCTCCCCGCTCAGGATGTCGCTCCACAGTCCCGCCTCGGGGGGATAGTGGACGGAGGTTATCGGCGGTGCGAGAATCCCCGCATCCGCCGAGGTCTTGATTCCGTAGCCCTCGAAGGTCGCCAGCTCGGATGTGATGTAGTAGACCGCGTCGGTGGCCTGCCTGGTGTTGCTCAGGGGGAGGAAAGACCCCGAGATGGCGGTCAGGTCGTCCGCCGCGGTCGTGTCTATCCCGGTGCCTATCGAGAGGTAGATGTCCACGGTGCGGTCCGAGGAGGCCACCGCCTCCGTGTATCCCTCGGGCACGGTCTGCATCGTCACACCTCGATGAGGGTCAGGGCGACGTCATAAGAGGAGAACTTCGTCCCGTCGAACTTCCCGTAACCCGTGATGGTCACGTCGGACCCCCTGTAGAAGGTCGAATACTTGACCTCGTCGGAGTCCATGTCGAAATAGCGTGCGGAGAAGGTGTTGGCCGAGGTCCCCGACATGACAGAGTCCTTCTCGGCCTTGGTCAGCCCGTGCCATTCGACGGTGATGGTGACCTTGATGGCGATCCTCTCCTTGATGAGGTTGCCCAGGGTGTTGCGGTCCGCCTTGGTCAGCTCATTGGCGACTGTGGTGTATCCTTTGTATGCCGGGTCGGGAAGCTCCACATAGGAGGCTCCCGATTTGACCGCCAGGATGCTCATATCGCGGACCCCCTGCGACGCGCCTCGGTCTTGAGCGGGTCGTATACCGCGCGTGCGATCTTGCGACTGTCCAGATTGATGGTGAGTTCGATGGGTCCCGAGGATCCTCCCGATGCACCCTGCGCCCTCATCGCCTCGGTGACGGCCTGGCGGATGGTGGAGAGCGGAGAGATGACCTCTGCTTCCCTTGTATTGTCCCCGACGATGACCGGATGCGGATTGTTGGGTGCGACGACGGCCCCCGTAGCATGCCCTGTGAGCTTGCCGACGAATCCCGTGACGCCTCCGACGATGGACTTCCCGACGTTGGCGATACCACTCGTCAGGTTCCCGAGGGCGTTCTTGGCGCCGTCGATCTTGTCGAGCACCCACTCTATCTTCTCCATGCACCACTGGACCGCGCTCTTGATGGGATTGATGACGACCCTGTTGAACGCCTCTCCGACGGCCTGCAGAGCGCTCCAGCATGCCTCTCCGACGGACTGGAAGGTTCCCCACATCGCCAGGATCGGAGTGCTGATGATGGTCCAGACGGTGGTGGCGATTATTTGGATTCCGTTCCAGACCGAGTATGCGAAGGCTCTGATTCCCTCCCATATCGCCAGTGCGGTGCCGGAGATGACATTCCATACGGTGGTGGCCACCGCTTGGATGGTATTCCAGACGGTGGTCGCTACGACGTTGATGGCATCCCACACGAACGTTCCGATAGCCTGAATGCCCTCCCAGACCGCCGTGGCGACGGCCTTGAGTAGCTCCCACTGGTAAGTCGCCCACGCGGTGATGGCGGTCCATACGGCTGTGGCGACGGCCTGGATGCCCTGCCATACGGCATTGGCGACCGCTTGGATTCCCTGCCATGCTGCGGAGCCTACGGCCTGGATGCCCTGCCATACGGATGTACCGAGATTCTTGAGGCCGTTCCAGCACGTCTCGCCGAATCCCTTGATCTTGTCCCATGCGGTCCCGGCGATGCTGGTGATGCTTTGCCAGACCTGCCCGGCCTTCTCCTTGAACGAATCCCATATCTTACCGAGATTCAGGTTCTCGAAGAAGTTCTGGAGCTTCTTGACCAGAGACGATCCGAGGGCTTCGGCATCGGCGATGTTGGAGGACAGCTCCTCGGCTGTCTCCGTATCCCCGGAGTTGGACATGTCGAGCGTGTTGAGCTGGTCGAAGCTGGCCAGCCCCGCGGAGGTCGCTTCGACGACCTCCCCCATGGATTCGGCCGCATCCTCCGCTGACTCGGCAGGCTTCTTGAACACGTCGCCGAAGCCCAGGAGGTTGGCCAGCATGTTGATGCCCTGCTGGATCCAACTGATGACCTGCTTAATGCCGTCGATTACAGGCTGGAGGATGGTCTTGACGATGCCCCAGACGAACGCACGGAATATCCTGATCTTCTGGAGGATCCATGTTATCCCATCGACCACCTTCGAGACCACCGTCA
Organism: Bifidobacteriaceae bacterium; assembly: GCA_963586845.1. Taxonomy (GTDB): domain Archaea; phylum Thermoplasmatota; class Thermoplasmata; order Methanomassiliicoccales; family Methanomethylophilaceae; genus Methanoprimaticola. Next base: position 8,691 of record CAVABN010000030.1, on the reverse strand, counting down.
TGATGCCGTTGACAATCGGCGCGGTAAACGAACCGATGGTCGTCTTGAGTTTCTTGATGCTTTTCTGCATCGCACCGGATGCTTTGGCATACCCCTGAGGGTCGAACATCTTGGCCGTGTCATTGGCCACCTGCCACGCCATCTTCCCGGCCTTGACGCCGATGGCGGCTATCGCGCCGACGGCCCCGAGTTTGAAGAGACCCGCCGCCGCGGTTCCCGAGCCGAAGGCGTCGTCGATCTTGGCGGACTGCTGTTTGACCCCGTCGGCCGCCTTGCCGAAGGTGGGTGAGATGGCGGCCAGCTTCTTGCCGAGCTGTCCCCAGGTGGTATGGGACGACTCCGTCTTCTGGGTGGTCCTGTCGAGCTTCCTATCGACATCATCCATCCCCTTCGAGAAGTCGGACGTATCGGCTGTTACTCTGATTGTGAATTCTTCATCTGCCATCTTGACCACCCATGAGACGCCGGATCTTCGCAAGCTGTTGACGCTGTGCGAACTCCTCGCGCATCGCGGCCGTCTGCGCCTCCATCTCCGACCATTCCTTGGCCGTGTAGAACGGGCGCCTTATGGCGTCGGTGTCCCCGCCACCGCCGAGCATCATGCCGATGCCTGTGATGATCGAGACGGAGAGGGCGATGTTCATCTGCCTCTCGTGCTCGAGACGGAGCTTGACGCCTTCCACGACCAGTCCGGGCGGAGTGTCGAGAGGGATGCCCTCGGCGACGGCCACCGCCCGGAGATGGTCGCTCAGTCTTCCTCTTCCGGAGTCGGAGAGTTGGAATCCGTAAACCCCATGATGCTGGACTTCTGGACGGCTTCCATCAGGACCCTGAGATTGAATCCCTCCTGGAGGAACGCCTTGAGGTCCGAGATGCCGAAGAACGAGGCCAGGATCTTCATGTCGGTCATCCTGAATCCGTTGTCCATGGCCATCATCATCTTGGCGATGTTCCAATCGGGATGATCATCCTCGTAGGCGCATATCGCGTCCAGGTCGAGGTCGAGGTCCCTCTCGATGCCCTTGGAGGAGACGAAGACGGTCACTCGTCCGCCTCCTTGTCATCCTCGACGGCGTCGTTGGCGTTCGCGTCGACGAACATGGGGAAGAGGTGCAGGTTCTCGACCATGCACACTTCCTTGCCGACCTTGTAGACCGCTCCGGTGCCGTCCTGCCTGGTGTTCCATGCGTGGAATGCCTTTCCTTCGGGGACCTCGCCGTTGTAGGCGGGGATCCTGACCTTCCTGCCGTGCTTGTAGTCCTTGGTCACGGTCATGCGACGGCCTCCTGCTGTCCCTCCAGGGTGAGGCTATTGGTCGTGGAGATGTCCGCGACGGTGTAAGCCGACTTGGGGATGACCGTCAGGACCAGGTCCTGCTTGGAGCTGACCGCTCCCGCCCCGATCTTATAAGTGTACTCTCCCGTGAGGGTTATCTCCTTGTTGAGCTGCGCGTACTCGATCTTCCACGAGTAGGTGGCGTCCTCGTCGAGTCCGAGGATGAGGTCGAGGTTGGAGTCGGTCACGCCGGAAGGCATGCAATTCATCGTGAACTCGAGGTCGCTGGAGTAGTCCGGAATATCCTTGATGTACTCCTTCATCTCCGACGTGAGGTGGGTCACGTCGATCTTCTCCGCGCTCTGTCCGACCTCGGGAGTGGCGGAGACCTCCTTGATCTCCTTCCATGCCTCTTCGATCTTGACATAGACGCGGGTTCCTTTCGCAGATACTGCTTCTGTCATTGTGAATCCTCCATCAGAGGAAGGTGTTTCCGCGCACGTCCACCGACCCTGTGAGGATGACCGACGTGCGGTAGAGGTTGGTGTCGACCAGCGTCGGTCCTGAGACGTTGGCGTGCATGTTGTATGATGCCATGAGGTCCACGACCTGCGCGGTGAGCGCGTCGAGCGTGGAGTAATCCTTGGCGAATAGTGCGATGGTGTAGGTGAGGCGGACGCACAGCTCCGAGCCGTCATGGGCGACGTCCTCGACCTGTCTGGACGAGCACTGGACGATAGCGTGCGTCTTGGACGGCCTCTTCTGCGGCCATGCGCGATAGACGCGCCCCTTGAGGTCGTCGAGACCGTCGAGGAGGTCGCAGATGCTTCCCAGGATGTCGATCATTTCAGCGCCCTCCCGATAGCGTGGTCGAGATTGGTCCTCAGCGTGGGCAGGGTGTCGTAGAGAGCGGGACGGAGGAACGGGTGGGGATACGTCCCCGCCCATCCTGCAGTGTAGGTCACATCGGGATTCGTGTGGCCGTTGTAGGTCTGACCTCCCGAACCCGCACCGTGCTCTCCGGTCCCGTACTCCAGGAACGGACCGTACATCTCCCCGGTGCCGTCCTCCTTCTGAGAGCGGGCATTGGCGGAGAGGACGACGGTCGTCCTGTCCGCATACTTGTCCGTGTGGCCTTGGATGGAACCCTTGAGGGTCTCCGTCTTCTTACGGACCGCACCCTCGGCGAATCCCTTCATGAAGTCCGCATGGGCGGCCATCGCATCCTGCACGGCCTTGATGACCCTGTCCCTGACGGCATCCGCGTCGGGCCTTTGAGCGATTTCGACGCGGATCTCGTCAGTCATAGATGCGCACCGCCCTTGCGTTGACGCTCCCGCGGAAGTCCGACACGCTCATCAGCCTGTACGTCGCATCGCGCGTGACGATGCGGTCGTCCGGCATGACGCTATGCCCGCGGGGGAGGACGAAGAACACTCCGAACTCCTCCGCGGAGGCCAGTCCCTCCTCCGTCGCCGTCTGGGTGGACGCCGAAGGGTTGAGCGTGACGAACACGTCGCACACGCTCTTCCATTCGCGGACCACGCCGTATCCGTCCGCGACCTCCTCCGGATGTTGGAGGGTCGCAGGGATGCCGTTGACGGCCATCGGGATCATCGGAGCCTCGGCCACATGGCGACACGCCAGCTATCCAGCTTGCGGAGCTGCATTTCCTGCAGGTTCTCGTATTCCCTTTCGACCTCCCCGTCCTTGGCCTTCTTGACGCCCTCGATGCCGAGGGCGTTGAGCTTGGCGCAGGCCATGTCGATGATGATGCTGTCGACGGCCTCCCCGGGGTCCGAACGCCTGTTGGTGTAGGCGAAGAAGTCCCCCAGGGCCTCGTCGAGCATCTGAGCAAGGAGGTCATCGTCGAGATGGGAGTATTGGGGCCTGTGCCTCAGCTTCTCGAGACGACGGAGGTCGGTCATGGGATCAGCTCGTACCGCTGGTCGCGGGAACGGTGATCGCGTACAGTCCGGGGCGCTTGTTCTTGAGGATCAGACAGTCATGGAAGATCCTGTAGTCTATCTGAGAGCCAATGACCCCGGGGACGGTGCCCATGGGGAAGATCTGAGATGCCTCGGTAGCGACGAGTCCGTTGGCGACGTTGGGTGCGACGATGAGAGCCGCGACGTCCTTGGCTCCGGTGGCGGGGGAGAATCCTCCGTCGGGAGTGGAGCCTGCGGTGCTGGTGATGGCGTCCGCGTAGGTGAACTCGGTCTTCATGTAGTCGGACGGAGTGTAGATGATCTCCGCCTGGTTGATCATGTCGACCCCGGTGTCGAGCCTCCTGAATCCGGTCGCGATGTCCTTGGACTTGGTGAACTCGGAGGACATCTCGAGGATGTCCTGGTAGGCGTCGTTGACGTGGATCTTCATCCCCGCGGTGGTCTTGAGGTGCAGGTTCTGCCTGACCTTGTTGATCCCGGCGGTGATGTCGGAGAGGAAGCTCGCCTTGGCGGGAGCCTTGGCGACGGTGTTCCCGGCGGTGACTGCGGTGGATGCGCAGGTGGCGATCCTGGTCGCGTCTATCTCGGGGATGACCTCCTGGCGCATGAACTCGCCGAGGACTGCGGACGTGGAGATGAGTCCGTCGTCCTGCATGACATCGACTCCGTCGAGGACGAAGGATCTAGCCCTGTCGTATCTCAGGGAATACTCCTCGAAGCTCGTGGAGACGGCACCCAGGGCCGAACCCTTCGCCTTGTCATAGTTTCCGAGTCCGCTGGTGGTGATGGTCGGGACGTAGAATTTGCCCGAGGACGTCGCCGCCTTGAACAGCTCGGAGTTGGGTGTCATGTAGCTCGTGAGAGCGTCGGACACCGCGATCTCGTCCGTCATGGACGTCAGGTATTTCTGCACGACGGCCAGGTTGTTGGCCTGACCCTGCGGGAGCACCTGGTTAGTCATGGTGATGTTGGTTGCCATGTCACTGACCTCCTTTCGGAGGGAGACCTGCGGCCTTGCGCATCCTTGCCTCGAGGTCGGAGGGTCCATCGGATCCAGTCGGCGCTCTCGGCGCTCCGGGCGATCCCACGCGCTCGGCGTACATTCTGTCGGCAAGGGCCTTGCTTGCCTTGACGACGGTGTTGATGTTCGCCTTGGTGGTCTCGTCATCGGCACCCATCAGGGTCTCCGCCAACGACGTGTCGAGGCCGACCGTGGCCAGCATCTCCGACGCCTTGGCGACACGGAGCTGATGCTCCGCTGTCTCGGCGCGTGCGGTGATGGCCTTGATGCGCTCCTCCTCTTCCGCCTTGTGACGGGTCTCCTCATCCATCCTGGACAGCTCCATCTCGCGCTGGTGCTTCTTGGTCAGCTCGTCGATGTCCTTCTGGTGCTTCGCGTCCCTCTCCGCGATGCGCTTCGAGATGATCTCGTCGAGCTTCGCTTGCTGAGCGTCCGAGAAGATGACCTTCTCGGGCGTCTCCGGCGCTTTAGGTTGTCCATCGTTGGTGTCGATATGCTCTTCAGCCACGGTTTACCCTCCGTTAAGGTGATTTTCCATTTGGCTGATTGATTATTTAAGCGAAATTCAGAAAAACGAGGGTTAAGAGGTTTCGAAGGCGTTTTCACGCCTTGCGGTGCTTCGGCTCGGGGACCGCCGACCTCTTGCCGTATGTCTCCTTCCACTCGGCATAGGTCATGCTCATGGGGACGTCGATCCCCTTGTCGTTCTGGTCCTTGGCCGACCTCTTGGCCTTGGCCTTGAGATCGTCGGGAATGACCTGGCGCATGAAGCAACGGCAATTCGGGTGGAACGTCGGCCTGGGGGAGGACGGGTCGGAGAGCTTGAACCGCTTGCCGTCGTATGCTCCGCAGATGGGGCATGTCCTCTCGTCCAGAACGCAGAATATCTCGTACTCGTCGATGCCCAGGTCGCGGAGGGTCTTGACCGTGGAGTCGGCGGATGCCTGCGTCATGGTCGTCCTGACGAGCCTGCGGGCCTTGTAGATGTCCTTGCCCGTGTCCTCGGCGACCTTCTTGGCGATGCTGTCCACCTGCTCCCCGTTGAGGATCCCGGCGGAGATGCGAGTACGGGCAAGCTCTAGCTCCTCGGCGGAGAAGAGCTTAACCTTGTGATACACGCCGACCTCCTCCTGCACGGCCTTGAGGCGCGGGATGTTCGGACGTTCCCACTCGATGGATGCCCCGACCTCCCTCTGCGTCGAATAGACGGTTCTCGATGCGGCCTCCTCGACGACGCGGTCTGTGGCGGGTGCCAATGTCGCCAAGACCTGCTTGGTGAGGCTGTCCCCGTGCATCTTGGCCGAGAGCTGGAGGGCCTTCGCGTTGTCTATTCTGTACTTGTACGCCTGGGAGGACAGCCTGACGAGCATCCTCTCCAGCTCCTTCCCGGTGTAGGTCTTGCGAGCAAGGTCGATCAGGCGCTGACGGATGGTGTAGGTGATGGGCGTGTTGAGGCAGTCCCGCGCCTCCTGCCGGGACGAGAATCCGCCCTTGCGGAAGAAGACGTCGAAGATGGCCTCGGCATCGCCCATCAGGTCGGCCACCGCACGCTTGGTCGCCTTGGCGATGGAGGCGGCGATCTTCGCGGTATCCTTTTGATACGCCTGGACCGCCGCCATCATCTCGGCTTCTTTCTGGGCCTTGCTGGTCATTCGACCTCGTCGTCGGTCTCGACGGACCCATCCTCCGCCGTCATGCGCCTGTCAAGCTCCTCCTCCGCCGGGAATTGGGACTGGAGCTGGTCCTCGATCCTGACACGCTCCTCCTCATCCCTCATGCCTGCCTCGGCGTCGAGGCGCTTCTGCTCCTCGTCGACATCGGTGATGTAGGGACACTGCTCCATCATGGTCCTGCGGGACATGGTGTTGTTCCCGACGTAGATCTGCATGGTCTGCGCATCATACGAGGAGTCCGCCGGGAGGTTGAACTTGAACACGACATGCATCTCGTCGACACGCGCACCGTCCTCTCCGTAGAGGGCATAGCTGTAAAGCTTGCACCGGCGCAGGAACCCGCGGTTGAACTGCGAGATAAAGGACTGTGCGAGGTTCTCCAGCGACATGAGCTTATACTTGATGGCGACGCCGGACGCATTCGCCGCGAAATTCTCATCCGTCATATTGGGGATGCCGGAGACCTTGTGCATCTGGCCGTCGATATAGTCCACGAGGATCTGGACGCTCGATTCATCGAAGGTCTTGGTCAGGAACTGTAGGGTGGCGTCCCTCGGCATGGCGATGTATTTTATGTCGTTGACCTCGCCCATGACCTCCTCGACCTCCTCCTTCGTCTCCCCGAAGTTGAAGCCCTGCGAGATGAGGTAGGCGTTGGCGAACGTGTTCTTGTCCTTCACGCGGTCCGATAGGACCTCGTTGAGTGCCCTCTGGAGCGGGATGATAGGCTCGAAGTCCCCTGTCATATCAGGGTTGTTCCGATACTCCGTGATGGGAACGCGGTCAAAGCCGTGAGGTTGGCGCGTGCCGGGCATCTCATGACAGGATCCTCCGTTCTCGTCGGTCATCTCATAGCGCACCTTGTCGTGCGCGTCGTAGATGTCGAGGTAGTGGTGCTCGATGCGGTCGTCGTCCACCTCGACATAGTGGATGGCTCCGAAGACGCTGTCGGGATCCAACGTCTCGTCGTATGCGACGAATCCCTCTATCGGCGAGAGCGCGACGGACTTCGGCGTGACCGTCATCGTGCCATCCTCCTGATAGACCTGTTCGAGGTACGCGACCTCGAATGCCACACCGTATCTGGAGCACAGGTTGGTCAGCTCCTGGTCGAGCTGTTGCTTGACCTGCTTCTTGTACAGGTCGATGATGGCCTGTCCCTTCTCGTCGTCGTCCGGTGCGGTGTACGTCGGCGGGATGCCCGCGATATACGAGGACTTGGTGTCCGCGATGATCCTGCAGTTGTTGACGACGTAAGGGTGGTCCTCTGGCGGGACCTGTCCGCTCTCGTATGCCTTCTCCAGCATGCGGAGCCTGTCCCTCCGGTGCATGTAGAAGTCGTAGGCGTTCCTGATGCCCTTGATGGTGATCTCCTTGGGCACTCTGATGATGTCTTTCATTTGCTCATCTCCTTACTCTAGGCTCGATATAGGTCGTGACCGCATAGCGGGTCTCGTCCGCCGGGTCGTCGTCCAGCTTAATCGGTTTGGTTTCTCCGCGCTCGGATGCCTTGTCATCCCACCGATAGATCCGCAGGGATTCGATGGTCTTGGGGCAGTCAGGGGAAATGAAGAGGCGATGGGTGTTGAGCATCCTCGCGGTCATGGAGATGCCGTCGAGGACGGCCTTGTCGGGATTGACGGGCATCCAGTGGCGCCTTTCGGCTTCACGTGCGAGGGCTTCCCCACCGCCTCCGTAGTCGATGGTGAGGTTCATCCTCGGGATGCCTCCAAGCTCCTCGGAAATGCGCTCGTAGACGTCCATGTACTCGGCGGTCGTCATGCGTGCGGATTCGTCGGGAGTGGCGACCCACTCCCGTACCTTGTACCAAATGCCCGTCGCCTTGTCACGGCCATACCATCCCATCGCGGTCGGATGCACCGTGCCGAAGTCGATGCTGGCGTAGCGGGCCTGCACTCCCTCGGGAGGCTGTGCGATACAGGCGTCGGTGAACATCGGATAGACGAGACCTTCCGCCACCGCTCTCAATCCGAGGACGTACCGCTGATAGAAGACAGAGCCTTTCGGATACTGCATCTCCAATGCGGCGATCATGCTCTCGGTCATTGCCGGGTTGTCCTGCGGTGTGAAATGCCACCATTGGTATCCTCCGAGGACCGCCTTCTGCTCGTCGGACATGACCGCGTAACGGTCGAGGTAGTCCCGGTAGATCCAATCCTTCGGACCGCCCGGGTTGAGCGTCCACAGGTGCCGACGGTCATGGGATGCCGCCGTCCTCTTGAGCGCTTCGACGACGAACTCCCTGTCGTGCATGTTGATCTCGTCGGCGAACCAGCCTCCATACGACTGTCCTCTCAAGGCCATGAAGTCCTTGATGGTGGACGCTCCTTGCACGATGACGGTCTTCTGGACGATGCGACCGTCGGGATCGGCGACGTGGAAGACGACCGCCCTCTTCTCCCCGACGTGCTTGTACTCCGCCCCTCTGAGGAGGTTGAGTAGACCGAACTCGTTGAGGATGCAGTTCTGCTCAATCGTCCCGATGGTGCGCCCGGACATAAGGAATCTCGTCTCAGGGGACTGGCGCATATAGACCGCGAAGGCGACGAGCGCGATGACCGTCTTGGAGGACCTGACTGCACCTTCCCATACACTGAGATAGCCTGTAGTGGCGATGCTCTCCATCGCCTTCTTCGCCCGCTCAGGGTCGGAGTGCATACGGATCTCGGCGACTTCCGACATCGGACGCCTCCTTATCCTTCTTGATGACGTCGAGACCTTCCATCAGGAAGCTGTCGATAGGGGACTCGGC
>CAVABN010000029.1:0-17146 GCA_963586845.1 Bifidobacteriaceae bacterium | reverse complement strand
TCGTACATCTCGCTGGAGAGCTGCCAGATCGTCCTCTTCAGGACCATGGCCGGTTCCGTCCTGCTTGTGGCGGTGTTCCTGTCCATCCACAGGAGGTACCGGGCGTTCCGCATGCCCCGGCAGGCGGCGATGGTCGCCCTGTCCGGGGCGTTCATGGGCGCCAGCTGGCTGTTCCAGTACGAAGCGTACCGCGAGATAGGAATCGGGATGACGTCGCTCGTCTATTGCTGCGGTCCGGCGGCGCTGATGGCGCTGTCCCCTTTCCTGTTCGGCGAGAGGATGACCGCGTACCGCGCGGTCGGGTTCGGGATAGTCATAATCGGAGCCGTCCTGCTGGCGCTGAACGGCGCCGGTGTCGGCGGCTCCCCGTACGGCTATCTCTGCGCGGTCATGACCGCGGCCGCGTACGCCATGATGATCGTATTCAACAAGAAGGCGACCGACGTCAGGGGATTGGAGAACTCCTCTCTCCAGATCCTCTTCGCGTTCCTCACCGTCGCGGTGTTCGTCATACTCTCCGGCAGGCTGCCGGATTCCGTCCCGGCCGACGACATCCCGCCCCTGCTGGTGCTCGGATTGGTGAACACCGGCCTGGGATGCCTCGCGTATTTCACGGCGATCAAGCATCTGCCCGCACAAACAGTCGCCATATGCGATTACATCGAACCCATGTCGGCGGTCATCTTCGCCATGGCCCTCCTCAACGAGACCATGTCCCCCATGGAATGGCTCGGAGCTGGACTCATCGCCGTCGGCGTAATCGTCGGGGAGGCGATCGGAGGAAGGGCCGAAAGGTCCGGAGGACCTTCGGACGGCCCCGATTCGGCGCATCACTTTTAATAGGCGTCCAGTGTGGCGGTCCGTAGATATCCCATGGCCCCCTCAGAAGAAAATGCCGGAACCGGAGACAGACCGAAGCGCGAATACCGCGGCGACAGCCGCGGAGGGTACGGCAAGAAGCCGTACGGGAATCGCAGCAACGGAAGGTCCGGATACGGCTCCCGCAACGGGAAGAAGCCGTACAACGGGAAGAGGGACGACTCCCGCGGCGGGTCAGACAGGCCCCGCAGGGAGTACAGGGGCGATGGGGACAGGAAGTACGGCGACAAGCCGAGAGGGGACCGCAGGTACGACAAGAAGCCGTACGGCGACCGCCGTCCGAGGGACGACAACGGTTCCGGCGAGAGGAGATCCTACGGGGGCGACCGCGAGAGGAAGCCCTACGACAAGCCCCGCGGGGACCGCAGACCCTACGGCGACAAGCCGAGGGGGGACAGGAAGTATGGGGACAGGCCCAGGGACCACGGCGACAGGAAATCCTACGAGAAGAGGGACGACCGCGGTACCGGAGAGAGGAGGCCCTACGACAAGCCCAGGAACGGGAAGCCCTACGGCGACAGGCATCAGGACCGCAGGTCCGACGACAGGCGCGGAGGGTATCAGAAGAAGCCCTACGACCGCAGGGAGCGCGATTCCAAGCCCCGCGACGAGGTTCCCAAGGAATCCGAGGAGCCTCTGACCATCGGCAAGCTCACCATCCCGTCCGACCCTCAGAAGATCCTGTTCAAGGGGATCGATTGCGAGCAGAACGGCAGGACCGACCTCGCTCTGATCCTGTATCTGCACGGGGCCGTCGCCATGAGCGGCGGATGCGAGAAGAACGCCGTGAGGATGCTCTCCAAGATGGATGCGTCCGAGTTCGTAACGACCCGCGGGAACATCGCCCAATCCTGCTCCGACGACGCCCTCGTCGAATACGACTACCTGTGCTGGGGTCTCGATGATTCCTACGACAGGTCGTTCCTGGATTCCCAGTACTCGGAGGGATCCAACCACGCCATATACTGCAGGATCCGCCTCGAGGAGGTCGAGGGGGAGGATCCCGTCCTCGACACCTTCGCATCCTGCCTCCCGCAGAACGAGGCGAAGATCGTCGACGGTCTGAAGTTCATCAAGAGGAAGAAAGGTTCTCAGAAAGCGGAGGAGCTCCTCGCCAGGAACGAGGAGACCAAGGAGCTCAGGCAGTCCGTCCGCAGGGTGTTCATCAAAGCGCTGAAGGGCGACAAGGCATCGAAATACCGTCTCGACGAGCTGTCCGAGATGTTCCCCGAAGCGGCGTTCCTCAAGGGATGCCTGGAATCCGAGGATCTCGAGGCTTCCCTGAAAGCCGGGATGCCGGAGTACGGCCGTCTCATCGCCTCCATGGAGTCGGACCTCAAGCTCGAATCCGCCTTCGGCAAATATCTGAGGGCGAAGAAGCTCCAGGCCGACGGAGGGGACTGGATCCAGAACATGATCAACGCCGCCGTCGCCGGTTCCGACGAGGCTCTGGAGGAACTCCGTCCGGTCCAGAACAGGTCCGATGTCAGGAAGGCGTTCGCCTCCATCTATCTGAACAGGGGCGACCTGGAGAACCTCGTCCGCATGTACGACGGCGAGGACACCGAGTATCTGCAGCAGTACTGCGGGTTCGACGCCGAGAGGATAATCGCGGCCGGGAAGCTCATGAACTCCGAGAGGGAGATCGACTGGCTCAAGAGGAACTACCGCAAGGGCGTGGAGGAGTGCCGCACGGCCATAGAAGCGATGGTCGAAGACGAGAGCCGCCATAACAAGCTTCTCGTCTACGCTCTCCACGACGTCGGTTCCGACATGAAAGCGGCCGAACTCTACTTCTCGATGGAGGGCAACCCGTCCCTCCCGTCCTACAAGTGGCTGTCCAAGGTCTGCGAGGATGAATCCGTGAAGGAGTACGTCCGCTCCCAATTCGAAAAGAAGGGCGACCTCGAGACGTTCGAGTCCATCTTCGTGGACGATGGATACGTGAAGAAGGGCAAGGGACCCTCCCGCGGAGGGAAGGGCCCCTCTAAGAAGAGATATCGATCACTTCCTGCTGAAGATCAGCAGGAGCGCCGAGTTCACCACCACGGCCACGGAGCCGAGGTTGTGGACTATGGCCCCGGTGACGGGTGTGAGTACCGCCATCATCGACAGGGCGACGGCGATGAAGTTCCATCCGAGGGAGAAGGCGATGTTCGCCTTCACCTTGGACATCATCTTCCTCGAGAGCGCGACCAGGTGGGGCAGCGCCTCCAAACCGTCCTTCACCAGGACCATGTCCGATGCATCGGCGGCGATGTCCGTTCCGGTGGCGCCCATGGCGACCCCGACCCAGGACCTCTTCAGCGCCGGCGCGTCGTTCACGCCGTCCCCGACCATGCAGACCTTTCCGCCTCCGGCCTGGATCTCCTCGATGGTGTTGACCTTGTCCTCGGGGGTGCATTCGGCCTTGAGGTCGGTGATGCCGGCCTCGGCGGCCATGAATCCCGCCGCGCGGGCGTTGTCCCCGGTGAGGAGCATGCAGTTCACATCCAATCCCTTCAGCTCATCGATGGTCTCGCGGGCGGTTTCGCGTATGGTGTCCGAGAACGCGACTGATCCGGCGTATTCCCCGTTTATGGCGATGAACACCACGGTGGCGCCGGTGTCGTGCAGGACGTCGGCGTGTTCCAGAGCATCGGCGGGCACGGAGATGCCCTCGGATTCCATGATGCCCCTGTTCCCGATGATGACGTAGCTGCCGTCCTTCCCCGCCCTGATGCCGTGACCGGCGGTCATGGCGAAGGTGTCGGGGCTGCTGTATTGGATGTTGTTCTCCTTCGCGTAGCTCAGGAAGGCCTTCGCGAGCGGGTGTCCTGATCCGGATTCCGCGGAAGCGACCAGGGATGCGACGCGGTCCGCGTCGCCCACGGGCGAGAACTCCACCACGCGGGGCTTCCCCAATGTGACCGTCCCGGTCTTGTCGAAAGCGACCGTTCCGACCTGGGCCATCCTCTCCAACGAATCGCCGTTGCGCACGAGGACCCCGCGCTTCGCCAAGTTTCCAATAGCAGCGACCACGGCGGTCGGCGTAGCCAATATGAACGCGCACGGGCAGAACACGATCATGACCGTGACGGTGCGGTAGATGTCCTCGGTTATGAGGTATGTCGCAAGTGCCAGCACGAGCACGATGGCCACGAGTCTCGTGGCCCAGACATCCGCGGTCCTGACCATGCGGGTCTTCTCCGGATCCGCGGACGAGACCATCTCGACCATTCTCTGGAAGGACGAATCCCCGGCGGTCTTCTCGGCCACCATCTCGAACACGCCCATCTGGTTGATGGTACCGCTGTACACCGGGTCTCCGACGGACTTGTCCTCCGGCATGGATTCCCCTGTCACCACGGATTGGTCGATGGAGGTCTCACCGGACACCACCTTCCCGTCCACGGGGACGGACTCCCCGGGAAGGACCTTCAGCACCTGTCCTGGCACGATCTCCTCCACGGGGACCTCGCGCTCCCCCTCGGAATCCACAATCCTCCCGGTGCGGGGGGATAAGTCCGCGAGAGCTTCGATGCCCTTCCCGGCCTTCATCGCGGAGTAGTCCTCGAGGAACCCTCCTATCTCCATGATCAGCGCCACCTCTCCGGCGGCGAACCATTCGCCCAGTGCCAGCGATGCGATTATGGCCATGGCCACGAGCACATCCGCCTTGATATCGTGCCTCAGGACGAGCCCGGTCGCGGCGTCCCACAGGATCGGGGCGCCGCACAGGATGATGGCGACCCAAGCGGGGTCGACCGGCAGGTCGCCTCCGATGATGAGGGACACGATCAGCGACACCGCGGAAACCGCAAGGATTAACACGGAGCGCTTCACGTCGTCCTCGAAGAAGTCCTTGATACTCCCCATTCTATCGGATGGATATGCTGGCATTCTACGGATTTATAAACTCTGCATAAGGTGAATAAGAACTCCGGAACCGTGCGACCGCGGTTGCAAGAACATCCGATGCGTAACACCGAGTGTTATTTTCAGACAACTAATGTCACGCCGGAACCCTTTCGGTAGCAAACATACAAGAATCATGCGCATCGGGTAACACGAACAGTTCGAAAAACGTGGAAACCTTTCATTTCCCGGAGAAACCGACGTATTACCGGAATCAGCTGAAATGTTAACGTGTCACGTGAACTAATTCCCCCTCGCACACGGCGAAATGGACAACGCTCTTATACCAACAGCCGACTTCATCACCCATGGATTTCGCATTGATGTCCTGCCCCTACTGCGGCAGGGCGGTCGATTCCAGTGACCCCGAAAGGTACGTGTGCCAGAGTTGCGGCAAGGTCGTCAACGTCTGTCGCGACGACGTATCTTCCTTCATCCGCCCCAGCGAGATCGAGGACCGCTTCAGGGAGGTCATCGGCGCCGTGGCGGACGAGAACATGAAGAAGGCCATGGACATCGCCGAAGAACTCATCGAATCCACCGGCTCCTCCAACCACGACAGCTACTTCATCAGGGGCTACGTCTACGCCGAGATGGGCGAGGACGGCAAGGCCCTGGCGGATTGGAGGAAGGGACTGGAGCTCCTGTCCAACAGCATCTACCTCGACTCGTACATCTGCATGATGTCGAAGGCGATCGCCGACATGATCCTCTACAAGGAGAAGGAGTTCATCGAGTTCAGCGTCCTGGGCCACATCGACAAGCTCTGCGAGGACATCGACACCTGCACGGGGATGTCCTGCAAGGCGTTCGTCTACTACACGATCTACAGGGACTGCGTCGCCATGTCCAGGTGCCAGGACGACGAGGAGGACGGGAACGATTACTTCAAGGACGTCATCCCCGCCCTGTTCCGCAGGGTCGTGGCGTACCACAGGAACTACTGGTGCCTGCCGAGGATAATCGACGAGTACCTCGAGTACAACGGGTACAACGCCGAGACCTACAGCGAGGACGACAACGACGTCCTGCACATCTACGACCTGATCCGCATCGGCCTCTGGAGCCGCATCTCCGCCATGACCGACGAGGACAGGATCAGGATCTTCGACCGCTGGGACGACAAGTCCCTGAAGGAGTTCATCGAGCCCATGCTCGACTCGCTCATCGGGTCCAAGAAGGGCATCCTGGGACTGCTCCGCAAGAAGGAGGAGTCCGAGGGCACCGAGATACCCGAATCCGTCCACGCCTACGTGGACAAGTGCCTCCTGATCGAGACTCCCTCCGAGCCCGTCGAAGAGGCCGCGCCCGAAGAATGATATTTATCCCTCCGGGACGGGACCTCCCGCCCCGGGGACTATGATTTTTCAAAGGAGTCCGAGACCCTCGAGGAGGATCTTCGCGCCTATCGCTATCAGGATGATACCTCCGGCGATCTCGGCCTTGGAGCCGAACCTGTCGCCGAAGACGCTGCCGACCTTCACACCCATCGCGCTGATGAGGAACGTTATGGCACCGATGATCAGTGCCGGCTCGACGATCTGACCCTCGGTCATTGCGAGGGATATCCCCACGGCGAGCGCATCGATGCTGGTGGCGATGGCCAGAAGGAGCATCGTCCTGAACCCGATGTTCGCATCCACGCCCTCCTCCTCTCCGGAGAGGCCTTCGCGGATCATGTTGATCCCGATGAGCGCCAGGAGGATGAACGCGATCCAATGGTCGTACTCGGAGATGAGGTCGTACATCGCCTCGCCGAGGTAGAAACCGATGATCGGCATCAGGGCCTGGAAGGCCCCGAACCACAGTCCTATGATCAAGATCGAACGGACGGTGGGCTTCTGCATCGCGAGCCCTTTGCAAATCGAGACCGCGAACGCGTCCATCGCCAGTCCGATGGCGATGAGCACCACCGCTATGAGATCCATGTCCGGGCGAATCGTCGGAGCGTATATATGGTGTGGGGAGGGCGGGTCTACATTTCGAAGACTTTCAGGTCATACTGACTGCAGTAGGCGCGCTTTATATTCGAGCAGATGGCGTCCGTTCCCATGGCTGAAAAAATCAGAGCCACGGCGGATACCGAGAGCGATCGCTACGGGAGCCTCGGAGAAGGATATAAGACGAACAATGGCGATTCGACAGGCGACATGGAGATTGCGATAGGCGAACAGGACTTCCGCAGGCTGATCCGCGAGAACGGCTTCTTCGCGGACAAGAGCCTCCTCATCAGGGAGATGCTGAAGAGGAAGTCCAGCGCCTACCTCATCACGAGGCCCCGCAGGTTCGGGAAGTCCCTGGGCCTCTCCATGATCGACTGCTTCTTCAACGTGAGGTACGCGGAGGAGGAGGCGGAGAACGACAGCTTCGCCGGCCTGAAGATCGAGAAGTGTCCCGAGTACGGGATGTACAGGAAGCGGTACAGGAACCGCTATCCCGTCGTCAGGATGAGCTTCACCTCCATCAGATCCGAGAGTGCGGAGGCATTCGGGAAGGACCTGGGGAACTACGTCAGCGACCTTGCTCTGGAGGATTTCCGCTATCTCGCGACATCGGATGCGCTGGATGATGTCCTGAGATCCAGGTTCGAACGCATACAGGGCGGGGATACGGAGAATCCGGGACGCGATTTCCAGATCCTGTGCATGATGCTGAAGATCCATCACGGCATCGAACCCGTACTCCTCATCGATGAGTACGACAAGCCTCTTTCCAAATCCTGCGGCAAGCCGTTCTTCAGGGAGGTCGCCGAGATCTACGGGTCTTTCATGGAATCCATCGTGAAGGACAACAGATACCTCTCGTTCACGGTCATGACGGGGGTCCAGAGGATCGTCACGGACGGGATCGCCAGCGGTCTGAACCACGTACATCACTGCAGCGTCCTGTCCTCGGAGTTCGCCGAACACTTCGGCCTCACGCCGGAGGAGGTGGAGGAGGCCATCCAGCGCCAGACGGACGACACGTTCCCCGGACTGTCGGAGGATGAGCGCAGGGAGTACGCCGCCAGGAAGCTGTCCGAGGCCAGGGATTGGTATGACGGATACCGCATCGGAGGGTGCGAGATCTTCAACCCCTGGAGCATCACGAGATTCGTCGATTACGGGGTCAGGAGGGACGAACCCCCAGTCGCCTATTGGTGCGCCACATCGAAGGACGATACGCTCGTGGAAGTCCTGTCCGGTTTCGGCCCCAAGGAGCTGGAGGATATCACGGATCTGTACACGTCGGACAGCACATCGCCCTTCGAGGAGATCAATCCCACCACCGTCATATGGTCGGGGGACCGCCGCCGCACCTCCGACGACGTGGTATCGCTCCTCGTAGCGTGCGGATACCTCACCGCGGACGAGGTGGAAGGCGGACTGAGGATCAGGATCCCCAATAGAGAGGTCCGCAAGCAGTACGACGTCCTCATGAGGCACGTGTACTGTTCATGCACGCCGGATGCCGTGAAACTGATGAAGCACATCATCGAAAGGGACGCCGTTCTCGTCAAGAAGGACCTCGAGGACATGATGAAGGGCGGGGCGTATCTGGACGGGTACGACGAGTACCGCTACAAGTCGTGGCTCAGGATGGTGTTCAAGTTCAGCGGATACCGTGCGGAGGCGGAGAAATCCACCGGGGAAGGCCGTTCCGATCTGTTCGTTTACGAGCACAAGAGGAACCCTCCGATACTGATCGAGGCGAAGGTCCTCCCTCCTGAAAGCGGGAAAGATCTGTCCGGAGCCCTGAGGGAGGGGGCGGATCAGATCATCGACCGGAAGTACATCGACGAATGCATGCAGCCTGGTGTGATCGCACTGGCGGTCGCGTTCAAGAAGACCTCCTGCGAGGTCGAGTTCCTGAACCGATCCAGATCTCCGGGGGGCACCGGCCCCCTCGGACCCCCGATTCGAACCCGTATAAATAATATATCTAAATTCGATAGACGCCCGACGATGAGCCGTAAGAAACGCTGGGGCGACCGTCGCGACGCGTACTGGATACGCGATGTGGACGGGCTGCATGCCATCATGCCCCACATCATGGACAAACGTACGGACGCCGAGGTCTTCATCGACTACGAACTCGATGTGACCGAACTCATGGGGTTCCTCGACGAGAGGAACGCCAACGAGACAGGCGACCGCACGAAGTTCTTCCATTGCGTCATCATGGCCGTCGCCCGCCTGATACAGCTCCGTCCGGACCTGAACATCTACGTCTCCGGGCGCAGGATGTACATGCGTCACAGGATCTCGCTGGCATTCGTCGCCCGGAGGGACTTCCAGGACGGCAGCCGCGAATCCCTCATCATAACCGAAGCGGACGACGACTGGACCCTCCGCAAGGTGACCGAGGAGGTGGTCGGATCGGTACGCGACGTAAGATCGTCCGACTCCTACGGCGTGGACAAGACTTTGGATTCATTGGCGAGGATCCCGCGCCCCATCCGGATGATGATCGCACGCATCGTCAAGATCCTCGATTTCTACGGCAAGGCGCCCAAATCCGTAACGAAGGGGGACCCCAACTTCTGCACCGTCCTCCTCTCCAACCTCGGGTCCATAGGGTGCCCGAGCATCTACCATCATCTGAACAACTACGGCACGAACTCCATAGTCGCGACCATAGGGACGATACGGTCGAAGGAGATAATCCTCGAAGACGGTTCCCGCGAGGTCCGCAGGGTGGTCGACGTTGGGATAACACTTGATGAGCGCATCGCGGACGGGCTGTACTTCGCCCGCTCCCTCGAGGTGCTGCAACGCATACTTTCCAAACCCGAACTTCTGGACATTCCGATGGGTGAGAAGATTGAGCTCCGATGATACTGTCAAAGCTCCGTGGCTGAACGCGCTGGGGAACCTCCCGTCGCACCTCGATTATCCAAAGTGCTCCATGATCGCGCTGATAGAGAGGGTGGCGAAGGACCACCCCAACAGCTGCGCCTACGTGTTCTTCGGGAAGAGGACCACCTACTCGCAGATGATGGGGAAGATCGAGGGATGCGCCAGGGCCCTCCGCGCCAACGGCATTTCCAAGGGCGACAAGGTGTCGATCGCCCTTCCGAACTGCCCCCAGGGGCTGACGATGTTCTACGCCCTGAACCTCATCGGGGCGGTGGCGAACATGATCCATCCGCTGTCGAGCGAGAAGGAGATCGAGCACTTCATCATCGAATCCGGCTCGAAGATGGCGATCACCCTGGACCAGTTCTACGGGAAGTTCGACGGCGTCCGCAGGAGCACCGGGCTGGAGACGCTTCTGATAACGTCCATCAGGGACGAGCTCGGACCGGTGGTCCGTTTCGGATACGACCTCACCGAGGGCAGGAGGAACGATAAGGTCCCGTCCGACGCCGATGTGCTGATGTGGGAAGATTTCCTCGCTTCCGGAAGGACCTACAACGGCAGGTACAGGGACGAGACCGATCCCTTCGGGACGTCGGTCATACTGTATTCCGGAGGCACCACGGGCGTCAGCAAAGGCATCTGCCTGAGCAGCTACAACTTCAACGCCCTTACGAGGCAGATCGCCAGCGTCAACCCCGGCTTCGCAGTCGGCGACAGGATGCTCGCTGTGATGCCGATATTCCACGGTTTCGGTCTCGGGATCTCCATACACACCGCCCTCAGCGAGGGCGGGAACTGCATCCTGGTGCCCCGTTTCACCCCGGACAACTACGTCAAGATGCTGCTCAAGTACAGGTGCAACTACATCGCCGGCGTCCCGGCGATATTCGAGGCGCTCATCCGCATGCCCAAGATGAAGAAGGCCGACCTGTCCTTCCTGAAGGGGGTGTTCTCCGGAGGGGACAGCCTGTCCGTGGAGCTGAAGCGGAAGATGGACGCCTACCTGGACGAGCACAACTCCAAGGTGCAGATCAGGGAAGGGTACGGAACGACGGAATGCGTCACCGCCTCGTGCCTCACACCCATCCATCAATTCAAGGAGGGGTCCATCGGCATCCCCCTGCCGGATATGTACTACAAGATCGTGGAACCCGGGACGGTCAGGGAGCTGGAGTACGGGAACATCGGCGAGATCTGCGTCGCCGGCCCGACGGTCATGCTCGGATACAACGGCCATGAGGAGGAGAACAAGGAGACCCTCAGGGAGCATCCGGACGGGATGAGATGGGTGCACACCGGCGACCTGGGGATGATGGACAAGGACGGTTTCGTCTACTTCAAGCAGCGTCTCAAGAGGATGATAATCACCAACGGGTACAACGTGTACCCGTCCCAGCTGGAGAACGTCTTCGACGCGCACGAGAAGGTGCGCATGAGCTGCGTGATAGGCGTCCCGGACCCCATAAGGCAGCAGCGCGTGAAGGCGTTCATCATGCTGAACAAGGGCGTGGAGCCCACCGACGACGTGAAGGCTGAGATCCGCGCGTA
The DNA here is from genome assembly GCA_963586845.1 of Bifidobacteriaceae bacterium. GTDB lineage: Archaea > Thermoplasmatota > Thermoplasmata > Methanomassiliicoccales > Methanomethylophilaceae > Methanoprimaticola. The sequence continues at coordinate 5,981 of CAVABN010000029.1, read as the reverse complement.
CGCGGAGAAGCACATCGCCAAATACGCCCTCCCGAAGGAGATCGAGTTCAGGGAGAGCTTCCCGCAGACCCTGGTGGGGAAGATAGCCTACAAGGTCCTCGAGGACGAGGAGATCGCGAAGGCGTCGGAGGTCGAGGTCGCCTCCGCCTGTCGTCTCTGAACATCCTGTTGATGTGCGCGGAGTCGCAGAACGGCATGATGCCGGATGCTCCGCATCTGCAGAGGACCATGCGCTCCCTGGGTTCGTACTCGAACCCGTCGGACCCTATCAGGCGTATGCGGCCCATGGCGTAGATCCCTCCGGAGACGTTCTTCCCGGGATCCTGGATGATCCATATCTCCGGTCCGGTTTGGACGTCTATCGGGCCTTCCGGCGATGTCAACTTGATCCTACCGGAGGGGCATCCGACGGATCCGGCGATGATCTCGTCGCGGAGGGCGGGGTCGTCTGATTGCGGGAGGAGCTTCCACGGAGTGCCGGCCGCGCGATGGCAGAACCTGGACATGGAGCATATCCTGTCGTCCTCCAGGACGAGGTCCGGCCCTTCGTACCTGTCGCACCTCTCCGCGAACGGCCTGCGGTCGGCCTTCTCGCGTCCCTTGAACCTCTTGTGGGAGGATCCGTCGCAGAACGGGGACTCCTTGGAGCGCCCGCATCTGCAGAGGGCGTACGTCTCCCCGTGGGGGATCTCGCGCACCGTCTTCCATCCGTAACCTTCGTCGGTGCGGACGATGGCCTTCTCGAAGAGCGGCACGTTCCCGCGTACGATGTACGGGCCGTTCTCCGTCACGGTTATCGATGCATCGGTGGGGGTCATGGATGATGTTCGGCTTCCCGACGGATAATGGTTGGGGTCGGAAGTTCACTCATAAAAGTAGTATTGATTTCCTGAAGTTCGCTCATAAAAATAGCATTTATTTATCGCTGGACATCATGCACCATCCGTGGAACGTAAGATAACGGCAGACCTGCTGGAATGGAGCAGGGACCCTCGGAGGAAACCCCTCATCGTCACTGGATGCCGCCAGGTCGGGAAGACGCACTCCGTCGTGGAGTTCGCCAAGGAGCACTACCGCTCCTACATACTCATCGACTTCGAGAAGGATCCGGGGAAGAGGAGGCTCTTCGCGGGCCCCCTCGACCCGAAGGTCCTGGTCCCCAACATCCTCATCTCGGAGAAGACGGAGCTGTACGAGGGCGAGTCCCTCATCATATTCGACGAGGTCCACCTCTGTTCAGGCGCATATTCCTCGATGAAGCATTTCGCGGAGGACGGGAGGTTCGATGTCATCGCCATCAGCTCGTTCTTCCACACGTACTGGGACGATGACGAACGTCTCTCGCCGATGGGTTACGTCGATTTCCTGGAGATGCGCCCGATGGATTTCGAGGAGTATCTATGGGCCATGGGCGTCAGGAAGGAGCTCGTCGACATCGTACGCGGAAGCATCCGTGACATGGAGCCGGTGGACGGGTACTTCCACGGCATCATATCGGAGCATTTCAGGAGGTATCTCCTAATCGGAGGGATGCCGGAAGCCGTCAGGACATACGCGGAGACCTCGGACTACGTCCGCACCTCCAAGGTTCTGGATAGGATAGTCGGGACCATCCGCAGGGATCTCCGCGACCGTTCCCGCAAGGCCGGGTATTCGAAGCTCGGCGTCTGTCTCGATTCGATCCCCCGTCAGCTCTCCCGCGGGGACAAGCGCTTCCGCTTCTCGGACATCGAGGGCAGGAGGAACACGGGTTCCCGCACGTACGGGGTCCCGATCCATTGGCTCATCGGCGCCGGATTGGCGCTGAAGTGCCGCAACCTCCGCGAACCGACGGCCCCATCGCTGATGTATGCATCGGACAGGTCGTTCAAGCTCTACATGACGGATACGGGGGTCCTCGCGAAGCTGATGGGCGCGGATGCGACCGAGGTCGTATTCGGGGATCCGTTCGCATACTGCGGGGCGTTGATGGAGAATGCCGTGACATGCGCCCTGTCGGCGAAGGGGTACGACCTCTACTTCTACGCGAAGGAGGGAAGCACCCTGAAGGTCGATTTCGTCTCGCGCATCGGAGGATGCATGTCCTTCATCGAGGTGAGGTCCGGGGAGAACAGGCGTTCCAAGGCCCTCGGCAGCATGATGCTCGGCGACGGGGACAGGAAAGGCTTCAGGATCACGGACTCCAACGTCGAATACGACGAGAGGAACGGGATCTGGCATCTCCCTCTGTACGCGGTCTGCTTCATGGCCGACTTCGAAATTCCGAACATCCCTCCGTCGCCGTCGCCGGAGGAGATCAACCGCGCATTCGACGAGTACATGAAGAATCGGGATGGGAAGGACCGATCCGGTCCTCCGCACCATCCCTAAGAGCGTTCAGACGAACCTCACGGCCGTCCCGTAGGCGATGACCTCCGCCGCACCGGCGGTGATCGCCGATGTGGAGTAGCGCATCATCACGATGGCGTCCGCGCCCATCTTCTCCGCATCCTCGACCATCCTCTTGGTGGCCACGGCGCGGGATTCGTTCATCATCTGGGTGTAGGTGGCCAGCTCCCCGCCGACCATGGACTTCAGCCCCTGGCCGATGTCCCTCCCGATGTTCTTGGTCTGGACCATGTTCCCCTTGGCTATCCCGATGATCTCGTAGCTCCTTCCGGGGATGTTCTCAGTAGTCGTCAACAGCATCGTCGAGTCCCTCCTCTATCTCCTTCAGCCTCTCGTGCGCGTAGTACGCCATGGCCGCGGCCAGGGCGATGTAGAACAGGGCCAGTATCGCCAGGGCGAACGGCTCCATGTCCATGAACGCGTAGCACAGGGGGATGGTGATGAACATGAGGATCACCACGACCGCGATCAGGATCACGGCGGTCCTCTTCAGCGCATCCTTCTCCATGGATGAGGTGTACCCATTCGGTATTCAAAATTTTGCTGTCGGGGGAGAGGACTACGGGCCGACCCCAAACGAGAGCGATCCCGGCGCCCGTTCTCCCGGACAGCCTCAATCCCTACCGAGTCGATGGGATTATCTAACACGCGCGCATCGTACCGATGTCGGGAGACGGAGGACGGCCGACGGTAGGCGCGAGCCAGCTGAGGAAGTTCCCTCCTCCAAGGGCAAGGTGGATCCGGAAATCGGATACGGCGAGAGCCGTGGCAAGGGCACAGAAACGACACAGACCGGGCAGACAGGATGAACCGTCAGGCGGCGACGTTCCCCGGGATTTGGTGAAACGGCGACTCCCCACCGGAGCAAGTCCGCACAGCGGGGAAGACCGGCCCGGGACCCGCGGGTAGGACGCGAAGTTGAATGCCGTCTGAAACAGAAGGGGGGCTACTACCATCACCCGACACACATCATCAATCGGCGGTGAACCATGCTCGAACTCAAGCACTGTCCCAAGTACTCCCCCGAGACGGGGATAAGGATCGTCCCTCCGGAGCAGACCCTCGCCAGGGTCCTCCCCCTGCTCAAGACCGCGGGTCTCGGCGATCCGGAGGACATCACGTCCAAGGACGACATCGGGATCCCTGTGTTCTCGGTGGACAGGCAGCAGACCGCGCTGGGGAAGCCGAAGTACTACAACGGCAAAGGTGTCACCCGCGAGCAGGCGGAGGCATCCGCCGTCATGGAATCCATCGAGCGCTACAGCGCGGAGAGGAGGGATTCCGACACCGTCGCATACGGGACATACGAGCAGGCCTGCGAGATCATGCCCACGCTGGACCCGAAGGACCTGATCCTGCCCATCTGGGCTCTGGACAAGCTCCAGGGCGCCGAGATCGCCTGGACCCCCGCATGGGAGATGTTCAGGGGCGAGCAGATGTGGGTTCCCGCCTGCGAGGTCTTCTACCCCTACAAGCCGGACACCGACCTCCAGCTGTACAAGTTCCACACCAACGGCATAGCCGCGGGGAACACGATGGAGGAAGCTGTGCTCCATGCCACGTTTGAGCTCATAGAGAGGGACGCATGGTCCATCGCGGAGTACAGGAACACGCCCGTGCCCGACGTGGAGGTGGATCCCGATTCCGTTCCGGGACAGCTGCTGGCGAAGTTCGCCGACAAGGGCGTGGAGGTACATCTGAAGGACCTCACATGCGACACCGGCGTGACGACCATCGGCGCAGCCGCCGACGACACCGTCACGAAGGACCCCGAGATGCTGACCATCGGCGTCGGGACGCATCTGAACCCGGAGATCGCCGCCATACGTGCGATCACCGAGGTCGCCCAGAGCCGCGCAACCCACAAGGACGGGAAGAAGATCAACGCCCAGCTCCAGAGGGTCGCCAACGACATGGGATACGAGAGGATCAAGGAGGTCAACCGCCTCTGGTATTCCCACACGGACCGGAAGGTCGGGCTGTCCGACATGAGGAACGAGGCCACGAACGACGTCCTCGACGACATCGAGGTGGTCCTCGGCAAGCTGATGGACGCCGGATTCCAGTACGTGATCGCAGCCGACATCACGCGTCCGGAGCTCAACGTCCCGGCGGTCAGGATGATCATCCCCGGGATGGAGGTCTGGACCATGGACGGCGACAGGGAGGGTCCGAGGCTCAGGGGGATGTGGCCCCCGTCGAGACGATCGCAGGAACATCGTCATGTAGATGGGGATGTAGGTCACATCCCCGTCGACCCTCAGGTCCTTGGCATGGATGACGTAGGCCCCCTCGATCCTGGATTTGTTCTTCTCCATGAACGCGTCCAGGGATTTGTGCCTCGACGACATCGAGGATTTGACCTCGACCGGTATCACGCCGTCCACTCCGGGAAGGATGAAGTCTATCTCGTACAGTTGGCTGTCCCCGACCCTGAACTCATGGAACATGAGCTCGTATCCGAGCGATGCCAGCTGTTGGGCCACGGCGTTCTCGAAGAGCATCCCCTCGTTGATCGAGAGCTCCCCGGAGATCAGCAGCTTGTATGTCTCCTCGAGCTTCTTCTTGTTGTGTCCGAAGGCCAGTGTGAGCAGGAGGCCGGTATCCAGCAGATAGAGTTTGGTCCTGATGGCGTCGGAGGTGAGCGAGGCGGCCACGCTGGGGTCCCTGCAGAGCCGGCATTGGAGGGAGATGTCCGCCTTCGTGAGCCAATCTATGGCTCTGGAGAACGATCTGCTGCGTGCACCTTTCATGATCAGACCGGGCGAGAACGTCTTCTTGCGTTTCGAGAGGAAGGTCGGGATCCCTTTGAACAGGGCCTGGGTGCGCTCGGCCAGCTTATCCGGCAGTTTCATGAAGTCGTTGTAGTAGAGCGCGATGATGTCGTTCTTGGCCCTCTCGGTCCTCATCAGGTTGTTGGTCTGAAGGAATCTGTCCACGACCTGTGGCATACCGCCGACGACCATGTACGTCTTGTACTTCTCCATCATCGCCTTATGGGCGTGTAAGCCGAGCGGAGTGCGCTCCTCGAACATCTTCTTCAGGATCCCGGCGGAGGTATCGTCGCCGTTGGCCCACAGCCATTCCTCGAAATCCATCGGATACATCGTGATGCCGTGTTCCTCGGAAGGTATGCGGATGTTCTTGACGTTCCGCCGGAGGCCTATCAGAGAACCCGTTTCTATGTAGTCGTAGCGACGGTCCTTCACAAGCGATTTGATCAACTGTCTGGCCTTCGGGTAGAATTGGACCTCGTCGAATATGACGACGCTCTCGCGCTCGTACAATGTGACTCCGGTGGCCAGTTGGAGTTTTTGGAACAGCATATCGAGGTTGCGGGAGTGCTCTTTGAAGGCCGCCATCACATCGTCTTCGGCTTCTGAGAAGTCGATGAGCATGTAGGATCTGTACTCGTTCTTGGCGAATTCCGTGGCGACGGTGGTTTTGCCGACGCGTCTGGCCCCTTCGATCAGGAGGGCGGTTTCCCCGTTGTCGAGCTCCTTCCATTCCTTGAGTTCCTCGTATATTTTCCTTCTGAACACAAGCCAGATATGTTTTGTTCAAGATAAAAATGCACGTATGGAAAAACCTGG